>NZ_JBSHML010000014.1:0-111761 GCF_053645335.1 Dietzia sp. NPDC055340
ACCGAACATGCTTTCAGAGCATGTTCAACCCACCATCACCGCAGGCCACACCCACTAAATCCGGGTATCCATACACACATTCTGGCCTTTAACCCGGGCCGGGCGAGGGACCGCGACAGGCGACGCGGGTGGCCGGTCCGGCCACCGGCGTCGCCGGCCTGCTCAGTCGATCGTCTCCTTGAGCTTGTCCTCGCGGATGAACAGCAGCATCACGGTGGCGACGAGGAGCAGTGGCACCACGACGTGGTAGATCGGAACGAGGGCGTCGTTGTACGCTCCGACGATCGCGTCGTGCAGCGGCCCGGGAAGGCCGGCGAGTATCTCCGGGCTCATCGAGTTCGCGGCGCCGGAGCCGTTCGAGAAACCTGCGGCGACCTCAGCTCCTTCGGGCCCCATCTGCTGGGCCGCGGCGGGGATCCGCTCGCCCATGAGATCGGCGAGGCGGCTGACGAACACCGAGCCGACGACCGCCGACCCCAGTGTGGCGCCGATCTGACGGAAGAAGTTGTTGGACGCGGTGGCCGTGCCGACCATGGTGATGGGGAACGAGTTCTGCACGATGAGGACCAGCAGCTGCATGCACAGGCCGAGTCCGAAGCCGAACACGAACAGGACCACCCCGAGGTGCGTGAGGGTGTCCTCGGCCCGGAGCGAGCCGATCAGCCAGAGGCCGACGGCCATGACCACCGAGCCGACCACCGGGTACCACTTGTAGCGGCCGGTGCGGCTGACGATGTTGCCCACGACGATCGAGGTGCCCATCATCCCGGCCATCATCGGCGTCATCATGAGGCCGGCGGCGGTGGGGCTGAGCCCGTGGACCATCTGGATGTAGGTGGGCAGGTAGGCGATGCACCCGAACATCGACACGCCGATGATGAGCCCGGCCGCGGTGGACAGGGTGAAGTTGCGCTGGCGGAACAGGGTCATGGGGATCAGCGGATCGGCGGAGCGCAGCTCGACCAGGACGAACGCGACCGCGCAGACGAGGAACACTGCGCCCAGGGCGAAGATCGCCGGGTCGGTCCAGCCGAACCGGTGGCCGCCCCACGACGAGAGCAGGATGAGCGCGGTGGTGCCGGTGGCCATGAGGAGCGTGCCGGCCCAGTCCGTCCGTCGGCCGGCGCCGCGGCGGGGGAGACGGAGGAAGGCCACCGCCACGACCAGGGCTAGGAGGCAGACCGGGAGGTTGAACCACAGCGCCCAGCGCCAACCGGGCCCCTCGGTGAAGAACCCGCCGAGGAGTGGCCCGAGGACGGAGGAGAGCCCGAAGACCGCGCCCATGATGCCCATGTACCGACCGCGCTGGCGGGCGGGCACGACGTCGGCGACGATCGCCTGCGACAGGACCATGAGCCCGCCGCCGCCGAGGCCCTGGATGGCGCGCGCAACGATGAGGACGTCGATGTTCCAGGACAGTGCGCCGAGGAGCGAGCCGGCGGAGAACAGCAGTATCGCGGCCACGAACAGGGGCTTGCGGCCGATCTGGTCACCGAGCTTGCCGTATACCGGCAGGCCGATGGTCATGGTGAGCAGGTAGACGGTGATGACCCAGCTCATCCGGTCGACGCCGCCGAGGTCGGCGACGATGGTCGGGAGCGCGGTGGCGAAGATCATCTGCCCCAGGGACACGATGAGCATCCCCAGCAGCAGCGAGGTGAAGACCAGCGGGACGTTGTGGCCGGGCGCGGCCGGGGCGTTCGTCTCCGCGTGTGGTCGGGTGGTGGTGTCGGTCATACTGACCTCTCTGAGAGGGCTGCGAGCTGGGCGAGTTGGCCGAGGGCCATGAGGCAGTCGGCGTTGAGGTCGGCGAGGGTGGCGTGTTCGCGGGTGAGCCAGGTCGACAGCCCGAGGCTCCCGGAGGCGGCGATCAGCGCGACGTAGGCACGCGCCTCGGCGTCGACGGGGACGGTGGTGAGCCGCCGTAGCTGTGGGCTCCGTCCGAAATGCTGGGTGAGCAGGTCGACGAGCCGGAGCTGGAACTTCGACGAGGCGGTCATCCGCGCGGCGGCCAGGTCGGGGTGCTCACGGAAGATGGCGCGCCGACGCTGCAGAAGGACGGCGGTCTGCGCGTCGTCGGCCGTGCGGACCGCGGCGAACGCCGAGAGGAACAGCGTGAGCAGGGCGCGCGGGACGTCCGGGTCGGCCCCGACGAGGAACTCCGCGCGTGCGGCGTCGGGGACGTCCTCGGGGGTCGTGCCGATGACCGCGGCCTCCTTGGAGGCGACGTAGTTGAAGAAGGTCCGCTTGGAGACCTCGGCGGCCGCGCAGATCTGGTCGACGGTCACCGCGTCGTAGCCGTGCTCGAGCACGAGCGACGTGGCGGCGTCCTCGATGGCGACCATCGTCGCGCGCCGCTTGCGCTCGCGGAGCGAGTCGGCGTCGGGTGGGGAAGTCATGGCGGAAGCCTAGCCAAACTTTGCACCGAGTGCATAATTATACCTGGTGAACTTCGACACCCTCCTGATTTGGAATCCGGAACCGGGTCTGCCTATAGTGGTTCCGCACTAAGCCCCCGTCGTCTAGCGGCCTAGGACGCCGCCCTCTCACGGCGGTAGCGTGGGTTCGAATCCCATCGGGGGTACCAGGGAGATGACCCGGCTCGTCTGATCAGACGAGCCGGGTCATCCTGCATTTGGGGCATGAGAGGATCGCCGTCGTGACCTCGCGCCGTGACCTTCTCCGCCTCGCCCTCGGTGCCGGGCTGGCGACGGTGGGGGTGTCCGGGTGTGCGCGGACGGACGATCCGGGCCGGACGACGACGACTCCGTCGACCCGGGGCGCGTCCACGTCCGGGTCGCTCGCCCCGCCGGAGCCGGTCCGGACCGTCACGCCCGACGCCCCTGCGCGACAGGTGGTCGCGATGTCCTCGGCGGACCTCGACGTCCTGCACGCGCTCGACCATGCGCCGACGGCGGCCTGGGCGGCGGACGGTACCGGACCCCGGCCCTGGCGCGGGCGGCCCGCCCCGCCGGCGCCGGAGTGGGCCGGGTCCGGGCCGCCGAGCCTCAGATCCCTCCTGCCCTTCGGGGTGGACGCGTTCGCGATGGCGTCCGCGGATGTCACCGAGTCGCAACTGCGGGCCTATGAACGTCTCGGCGCGGTGATCGTCGGCCCGGAGGGGCGACCCGATTGGCGCGATCATCTCCACCTGATCGCCGACGCGGTGGGGGCCGACCCCGCCCCGGCGGAACGGGCCACCGGGGAGGTGCTCGGGGCGTGGGCCGAGCGGCAGCGCCGGCTGGGGGTGGAGAGCTTCGTCGTCGTCATCGGGACCGGCGCTGACCCCGACACCGCCGTGGCCACCCTCGCGGCCGACGCGCCGCTCCTCGCCGAGCTGCGGGCACTCGGGTTCGACGTGGTGACGTATCCCGGGCCGGTCGTCTTCCGGGAACTGCGGCGGCCCGGCGTGCACGTCGTTCGCGTCGACCCACGGGACGGTGATCTCGTGGCCGCGGTCCGGCAGCCGAGCGTGTCCAGCCTGCCCTGGGCGCTGGAGCGGCTCGTCCGGGGGCGGCGCCCGGGCTGACCCGGCGGGCTGACCCGACGGGCGGCATGCCGGGCCGGGGCGCAGGGCGGGCGGCGCCTGGTTCGGTGCGGGTCGCGGCCGGTGGGGCGGGTGTCGGTTAGAGGCGCTTGTGGATGGCCTCGGCAGCGGCTAGGAGGTCGGCGGCCCAGCGCACACCGGGGCGGCGGCCGATGCGGTCCACCGGGCCGGAGACGGAGATGGCAGCGATCACCGCGCCCGAGGAGTCGCGGATCGGCGCCGAGATGGACGCGACGCCGGGCTCGCGCTCGGCGACGGACTGTGCCCAGCCGCGCTTGCGGATCTCGGCGAGCTGGCGCTCGGTGTAGCCCGCCTCGGCCAGCAGCGCGCGCTGCGTGTGGATGTCGGCCCACGCGGCGAGCACCTTGGCGCCAGAGCCGCGCGTCATGGGCAGGACCGCTCCGACGGGCACCGTGTCGCGCAGTCCGGTGAGGGGCTCGGCCGAGGCCACGCAGACACGGCGGTCGCCGTCGCGGCGGTAGACTTGGACGCTCTCGTCCGTGGTCTCGCGCAGGCGGGGCAGGACCGAGGAGGCGGCCTCGGCGAGCGGGTCGGGGAGGTTGGCCGCGAGCTTGGCGAGGCCGGGTCCCAGGGTCCAGATGCCGGCATCGTCACGGGCCAGGAGTTGGTGCGTCTCCAGGCCCACCGCCAGTCGGTGTGCGGTCGCCCGGGGCAGCCCGGTTCGCTCGCACAGGTCTGACAGGACGCACGGTTGCTCGGCCACGGCGTGTAGCACCGTCATTGCTTTGTCGAGGACCCCGATCCCGCTATACTGTCTCACAGTTCGACTATAGCGTCCTACATGGTGAGAATCCATCGTGAACTCGCCGAGGACGTGGACTTGGAGGCGTGATGAGTGAGACGGTGTCCGGCGGCGGACGGCCGCGGACCCTGGCCGAGAAGGTCTGGGATGACCACGTGGTCGCCAGGGGCGAGGGCGAGGGCGGGTCGCGTCAGCCCGACCTCATCTTCATCGACCTGCACCTCATCCATGAGGTGACCAGCCCGCAGGCGTTCGACGGGCTCCGGCTCGCCGGTCGGCGGCTCCGCCGGCCCGACCTCACGCTGGCGACGGAGGACCACAACGTGCCCACCGACATCGTCGGGGGAGCGGTGAACCTCATCGCCGACCAGACCTCGCGGACGCAGATCGAGACGCTGCGCCGCAACTGCGAGGAGTTCGGTGTCCGCCTCTACCCGATGGGTGATGCCGAGCAGGGCATCGTCCACATCATCGGACCGCAGCTGGGCCTGACCCAGCCCGGGATGACCGTCGTGTGCGGCGATTCGCACACCTCGACGCACGGCGCGTTCGGCTCCATCGCGATGGGCATCGGCACCTCCGAGGTGGAGCACGTCATGGCCACCCAGACACTGTCGCTGCGGCCGTTCAAGACGATGGCGATCACCGTGACCGGCGAACTGCGGCCCGGCGTCACCGCGAAGGACCTCATCCTGGCCGTGATCGCACAGATCGGCACCGGCGGCGGGCAGGGCTACATCATCGAGTACCGCGGAGAGGCCATCGAGAAGCTCTCGATGGAGGCCCGGATGACCGTGTGCAACATGAGCATCGAGGCCGGCGCCCGCGCGGGCATGATCGCCCCGGACCAGACCACCTTCGACTATCTCGAGGGTCGCCCGCACGCCCCGCAGGGGGCCGAGTGGGACGCCGCCGTGGAGTACTGGCGCGGCCTGCGGACCGACGAGGACGCGGTGTTCGACACCGAGGTCGTGATCGACGGCTCCGCACTGACCCCGTTCGTCACGTGGGGCACCAACCCCGGCCAGGGTGTTCCGCTGGGTGCGACCGTGCCGGACCCGGAGTCCTTCACGGACGAGAGTGAGCGGATCGCCGCCGAGAGCGCCCTGGAGTACATGGATCTCCGGGCGGGGACCCCGATGCGGGACGTGCCCGTCGACGTGGTGTTCGTGGGCTCCTGCACCAACGGGCGGATCGAGGACCTGCGCGAGGTGGCCGAGGTCGTCGCCGGCCGCAGGGTCGCCGACGACGTCCGAGTGCTCGTCGTCCCCGGTTCGATGCGGGTACGCGAGCAGGCCGAGGCCGAGGGGCTGGACCGGATCTTCACAGAGTTCGGGGCCGAGTGGCGCCAGCCCGGATGCTCGATGTGTCTCGGGATGAACCCCGACTCACTCGAGCCCGGTCAGCGATGTGCCTCGACCTCCAACCGGAACTTCGAGGGGCGCCAGGGCAAGGGTGCGCGCACCCACCTGGTCAGCCCGTCCGTCGCGGCGGCCACCGCCGTGCTCGGCCGCTTCGCCTCTCCCGCCGACCTCGAGCCCGCGAAGGGGGCCTGACACCTCATGGAGCCGATCACCACCCACACCGGCATCGGTGCCCCGCTGCGCCGCTCCAACGTGGACACCGATCAGATCATCCCCGCCGTCTACCTCAAGCGCGTGACCCGCACGGGCTTCGAGGACGGGCTGTTCTCGTCATGGCGCGCGAAGGAGCCCGACTTCGTGCTCAACCGCGCGCCCTACGACAAGGCTTCCGTCCTGGTCGCCGGTCCCGACTTCGGCACCGGTTCCTCCCGGGAGCACGCTGTCTGGGCGCTCATGGACTTCGGGTTCCGCGTGGTCATCTCCTCGCGCTTCGCCGACATCTTCCGCGGGAACTCCGGCAAGTCCGGGCTCGTCGCGGCCCAGGTGGAGCAGGAGAACGTGGAGCTGCTCTGGAAGGTCATGGACGCCCGGCCCGGGATCGAGCTGACCGTCGATCTGGGTGCGCGGACCGTCGCGGCCGGAGATGTGACCGTCCCGTTCGACATCGATGACTACACCAGGTGGCGCCTCATGGAGGGGCTCGACGACATCGGCCTCACCCTCCGGCGTGAGGACCTCATCGAGGAGTACGAGGCCCGGCGTCCGTCCTTCAAGCCCGTCACCGAGCCACGGTAGGCGGGGATCGGCGCCCCTCGGCGGGTGGCTCGGGAGAGCTGCCGGACGCCATGGCGCGCGGATGTTGAGGCTTCTTTATCCCTCTTTGTGTGAGTATGCTTATCCGCACTGGGTGCGGATCGGTTCCGCGACAGCGACACTCGCACAAAGGGGGGCTCCCACGTGAACAAAGCCGATCTCATCGAGGAACTGGCTGAACGTATGGGCGGTGACCACCAGCTAGCCACCGAGGCGCTGGAGAACACCCTCGACATCATCGTGCGGACGGTGGCGTCCGGGGAGTCGATCACCATCATGGGGTTCGGCATCTTCGAGAAGAAGGCCCGGGCCGCACGGGTCGCCCGTAACCCACACACCGGGGAGTCGATCCCGGTCCCTCCCACGTATTCGCCGGTTTTCCGCCCCGGTCAGTACTTCAAGGCGGTCATCCAGGGCGCGGAGGTCCTCCCGGAAGGACGGCTGGCGGCAAAGCGATCGAGTTCGCACCAGTCGTTCGGCGGGCTGGGGCAGAACGGTGTCGACCACCCCGGCAGGGTCGGCTGAGCCTCGGCTGACCCACGCCGCGCCGTCCCGGGAGAGTGCGGTCCCGTCGGCTCGCCGGTCAGTGCAGCGGGAGCGGGCTGCGGTAGTAGTCCGCATAGAGCAGTGTGGTCCCTGAGAAGCCGAGACCCCACGCGCCCGCCTTCTTGGTGGAGGTATCGCCGATGTCGATCCCCGCTGCCACGGCCATATCATCGAGCATCCCGGGGATCGCGGTGCCCTGGGAACTGATCGCCGCGATGCCACCGCCGGTGGCCGCGATCTCGAGCAGCCGCTGCACGGCGCCCGCAGGTGACTCCAGGTAGGCCTCGTCGCTCAGGGCGGGCTCGATCGCGATGTCGACACCGAGTTCATCGGCGAGCGGCCCCAGGGTCTGTTCGCAGCGCACCCGGGGCGCGCTGTGCAGCCGGCTGACGCCGAACGCCCTCAGCATCGGGGACAGCATCTCGGCCTGCGTACGCCCGGACTTCTCGAGTGGTCGAAGCGCGTCGTCCCCGCTCCATTCGCTCCTGTCGCCCGCCTTGGCGTGCCGCACGAGGAGCACCACCGTCTCCACCGGTCGCATGCCGGCGAAGCGGGTGAGTATCTTGCGGTCCAGGGCGTAGGAGACGAGAGCCTTGGCCTCCTCCACGGGGAGCCACCGGAGTTCGTCGACCTCGGAATTCGGCGCGAAGCGGCCGCCGAGCGACCGGGCGGACCAGTAGGTGACCTCCTTGCGGGTGTTCTCCTTCAGCGGGTACGCGGTGGTCCCGATGAGTGACTCGAGCACCGACTCGAACCCGGTCTCCTCGAGGATCTCCCTGACCGCGGTCGTCGGCAGGGACTCTCCTGAATCGACCTTGCCCTTCGGTAGCGACCAGTCGTCGTACCGGGACCGGTGGACGATCGCGCACACCGGCACCCCGTTCTCCACGCGGTACAACACCGCACCCGCGGCGGGGACGACCCGGATCTTGGACTTGGACTTGGACTTGCTCATCGGTCACGGAACCCCGCGTGTTCGGCGGCCATGCGTTCCTGGTGATCGATCGAGTCCGCCCAGTCCTCCGGCGCGGGCATCCGGCGCCACGTGGCGTCGGGCTGCAGCTGGAAGCTGCGCGTGGCGGGATCGAGAGCCGAGGTGAAGATGCGGTTCACCTGCGCCTTGAGGCGCGGGTCGGTGACCGTGACCATCACCTCGACGCGTCGATCGAGGTTTCGGTGCATCATGTCCGCGCTGCCCAGCAACACCTCGTCCGCACCACGGAAGTGCAGGATGCGTGAATGCTCGAGGAACCGGCCGAGAATCGACCGGACGTGGATGTTCTCGCTCAGTCCGGGAACCCCGGCACGTAGTGAGCAGATTCCACGCACGACGATGTCGACCGGGACGCCGGCCTGCGAGGCGCGGTACAGGGCGTCGATCACCTGCTCGTCGACCAGGGCGTTGGCCTTGAGGCGGATGCCCGCCTCCCGACCCTCTGCGGCCAGCGCGATCTCCCGGTCGATGCGCTCGATGATCCCGGAGCGGATGCCCTCGGGGGCGACGAGCAGCCGCCGGTATTTGCTGACATTGGAGAAGCCCGTCAGGTGGTTGAACAGGTCGGTCAGGTCCGAGACCACGTCCTCGTCGGCGGTGAACAGCCCCACGTCCTCGTACAGGCGCGCCGTCTTGGGGTTGTAGTTGCCGGTCCCGATGTGGGCGTAGCGCTGGAGGCGATCGCCCTCCTTGCGGACGACCAGACACGTCTTACAGTGCGTCTTCAAACCCACCAACCCGTACACCACATGCACGCCGGCCTGCTCGAGTTCGCGCGCCCACCGGATGTTGTTCTGCTCGTCGAACCGGGCCTTGATCTCGACCAGCGCCACCACCTGCTTGCCGGCTGCGGCGGCGTCGACGAGGGCGTTGACGATGGGCGAGTCACCGGAGGTGCGGTAGAGGGTCTGCTTGATCGCCAGTACGTTCTCGTCCGCCGCTGCTTGCTCGATGAATCTCTGGACGGTGGTGGAGAACGAGTCGTAGGGGTGCTCGACCAGGACGTCGCCCTCGTGGAGCGAGTCGAAGATGTTGCGGGCCGTCTCCCGTTCACCGAACGCCGGAGGAGTGGCCGGCACCATCGCCGGATCCTTGAGATCCGGGAGCTCGAGTCCGTGGAGCTGCCACAGCCCGGTCAGATCGAGCAGGCCGGAGAAGCGGATCACGTCCCCGGACTCGATGTCGAGCTCGCGCTTGAGGATCCGCAACATCCGGGGGGTGGTGTCCTCGGCGATCTCGAGGCGGACGGCGGAGCCGAATCGACGGCGCGCCAGCTCTCGCTCGAGGGCCTGCAGGAGGTCCTCGTCCCGGTCTTCCTCGACCTCCATGTCCGCGTTTCGCGTCACGCGGAACACGTGGTGCTCGACGATCTCCATGCCCTGGAACAACTCGCCCAGGTGGGCGGCGATGAGCTCTTCGGCGGAGACGAACGCGAACTCCTCGGCGCTCTCGCGCTGGACCCGGATGAAGCGGGGCACGTTGTGCGGGATCTTCACCCGCGCGAAGTGTTCCTGTCCCGAATCGGCGTCGCGGATGATCACCGCGAGATTCAGACTCAGGCCCGAGATGTAGGGGAACGGATGCGCCGGATCGACGGCGAGCGGCGTGAGAACCGGGAAGATCTGGTTACGGAACAGCTCGGAGAGCTCGAAACGCTCTTCTGTGGAGAGCGCCGACCAGGGCAGGATCCTGATGCCGTTCGCCTCCAGCGCCGGCCGGATCTCATCGTGGAACAACCTGGACTGCTCGTCGCACAGTTCACGGCTACGCAGGCTGATCCGACTGAGCTGTTCGGCGGGTGTCCGGCCGTCGGCGGAGCGGACCGAGAGGCCGGTCTTGTCGCGACGCTTCAGGCCCGCCACCCGGACCATGTAGAACTCGTCGAGATTGGAGGCGAAGATCGCGAGGAACTTGGCTCGTTCCAACAGCGGGAGAGATGTCTCGCCGGCCAGCGCGAGGACGCGCGCATTGAAGTCGAGCCAGCTGAGTTCACGGTTGAGGTAGCGGTCACGGGGCCGGGGAAGTGCCTGCGGGGCGTGGTCTTCGACTGTCACCAGACCATTGTGGCCGATCGAGGGTGGTCCGGGCAGCGAAGGGGAGCGGAAACACCCGTCAACGCCCGGGCGGTGGCGGCCCCGACCCGACGACCGGCCAGTCGGACCACGTCCTCGGGGATGTCCACGTCCCGGGAGGCCGCGCCCCGTGCGATGTCGTCGACGTCGAGCACCGCGGCCCCGCCCTCGAGCCGATAGCGCTCGGCGGAGCCGGCGCCGAACCGGCACACACGGGCGGCGCCGCCGGCCCAGAATGCCATCGTGGTGCCCTCTCCGCGATGATCGACGACGACCGAATGCGGGTATTCGGCCGCCGAATCGAGCACGCGGGTCAGCGACTGCGCGTCCAGCTCGGGGAGGTCGGCGGCGACGACTGCGACCCGTCCGGTGAGACCGGCGAGCGCCTCGGTCAGCGCGGCATTGAGCGGGTCCACGTCGGTGCCGGGGGCCGGCGTCGTCTCGGCGACGAACTCCGCCCCCAATCGGTCGGCGAGGGCGGCGATCTGGGGGTCGGAGGAGACGATCCGAACGCGCCCGACCTGCTGACTGTGGAGGCAGGCGGTGACGACATCGGTGGTCATCGCCACCACGAGGCCCCGGCGGGAGTCCGGCGAGAGCGTCGACCCCAGTCGGCTTTTGGCGCGATCGAGGGATTTGACGGGGACGACGATCGTCCACCCGTCTCCTGTGCGCTCCCGGCCACCCACTGCGTTCATCGAACGCCATCCTGCCAGCACCGCCTCGCGATCGCCCGGCGCCGGGTAGCGTCACTGCCGTGATTCACCCGGGGCGAGGCCAGGTGGCGACGAGAGTGGGGAGGCGGCCATGGCGCGGATCGCAGTGATGGGTGCGGGGTCCTGGGGGACCGCGGTGGGCAAGGTTCTCGCGGACGCCGGCTCCGAGGTCGTCATGTGGGCGCGGCGCGAGGAGGCCGCCGACGACATCAACGGCAACCACTGCAACGGCAAGTACCTCCCGGGCGTCGTACTGCCGTCGGCGGTCAGCGCATCGACCGACCCGGCGGAGGTCCTCGACGGTGCGGAGGAGGTCGTCCTCGCGGTACCGTCACAGACTCTGCGCGCGAACCTCGAGAACTGGGTCGACCTGCTGACGCCGAACGTCGGGGTCATCTCTCTGGCCAAGGGCATCGAGACGGGCACGCTCATGCGGATCAGCGAGGTCGTCGCCGAGGTCGCAGGCCTCCCCGAGGGGCAGATCGCCGTCCTGTCCGGGCCCAACCTCGCCCGTGAGGTCGCGGAGGGGCAGCCCGCCGCGACCGTCATCGCCTGCACCGACGCGGCGCGCGCCGCGCGACTCCAGGACGCCTTCTCCACCCGTTACTTCCGGCCGTACACCAACAACGACGTGGTGGGCTGCGAGATCGGTGGGGCCACCAAGAACGTGATCGCGCTGGTGTGTGGCATAGCCTCGGGGATGGGTCTGGGGGACAACACCGCGGCGACACTGGTCACACGTGGTCTGGCGGAGTCCACCCGGCTCGGGGTGGCACTGGGCGCCAGCCAGATGACCTTCGCCGGCCTCGCGGGTCTGGGCGACCTGGTGGCCACCTGTACGTCTCCGCTGTCCCGGAACCGGACGTTCGGTGAGCGACTCGGCAGGGGCGAGACCCTGGAGCAGGCACAGGAGGCGACCAACGGCCAGGTGGCCGAGGGCGTGAAGTCGTGCACCTCGATCGTCGAGCTCAGTCACCGGGCGGGCGTGGAGATGCCCCTGACCGAGGCGGTGCACGAGATCTGCCACGAAGGGGGTAACGCCGTCGAGGTGGCGGTGCGCCTCATGAGACGGAGCACCAAGCCCGAGTAGCCTCGGCCCGGTGAACCGCACCACCGTTGCCGTCCTCTACGGCGGCCGCAGCACGGAACATTCCGTGAGCTGCGTGTCCGCCGGCGCCGTCATCTCCCACCTCGACCGGTCCGAGTACGACGTCATCCCCGTGGGGATCACCTCGACCGGGGCGTGGACACTGGGCCCGGACGATGTCTCCGACCTGCGCATCATCGATCGCTCGATGCCGGTCGTCGATCCGCACCGCCCGCGGGTCGCGCTGGGTTTGTCCACCGAGGACCGGGGTGTCCTGCGGTACGTGGACGGGGACCGCGCCGGGGAGGAGGTCGCGCGTATCGATGTGGTCTTTCCGGTCATGCACGGCACCTACGCCGAGGACGGGACCATCCAGGGGCTCCTCGAGTTGTCCGGGCTGCCGTACGTGGGGCCCGGGGTGCTCGCCAGCGCCGCGGGCATGGACAAGGAGTTCACCAAGATCGTCCTCGGCGCCGCCGGACTGCCGATCGGCGAGCAGGTCGTGCTGCGCCCCGGAACACGGTCCCCCACCGCAGAGGAACTGGATCGCCTCGGGCTGCCACTGTTCGTCAAACCCGCCCGCGGGGGGTCGTCGATCGGGATAACCAAGGTCTCCCGGATCGACGACCTCGATCCCGCGATCGCCGAGGCCCGTCGGTTCGACCCCAAGGTGATCGTCGAGGCCGCGATCGTCGGTCGCGAGGTCGAATGTGGGGTCCTGGAGTACCCCGACGGGCGCGTCGAGGCCAGCCTCCCGGCCGAACTGCACATCCCCGGCGAGCCGACCGGTCGCGAGGGTGAGTCCGAGGGCGATTCCTTCTACGACTTCGACACCAAGTACCTCGACGACGTGTGTACGTTCGACCTGCCGGCGCAGCTCCCGGCCGCCGACATCGAGCGGCTTCGCGAGCTCGCCGTGGCGGCGTTTCGGGCGATCGACGCCACCGGGCTCACCCGGGTGGACTTCTTCGTCACGGTCGACGGTCCGGTGATCAACGAGGTCAACACCATGCCGGGCTTCACCCCGATCTCGATGTACCCGCAGATGTGGGCCGCCACAGACGTCGACTACCCGACGCTGTTGGGCACCCTCGTCCAGACGGCGCTCGCACGCGGCTGACCCACCCTCCGCGGGCGGCCCCCCGGCAGATCCGCGCGATCGCCGCGGTGCGGCCGGCACGGCCCGTGGCGGGTCAGCCCACCGGGGCCGGGGCCGGCTCGATCTCGTCGAGGGACGCGGTGATCGCGTCGGACAGATTCTGGATCGGACCGGTGCCGCTGCCCTCGGGCAGCGTGATCGCGACGAACTCGGGCCGATCCACGGCCACCCATGTCGACGACGTGACCGCCGGGTCCGGGTCGGGCTCGTTGAACCACTGGACCCCGTTGACCTCCTGCAGCCCCACGCCCACGACGAAGGTCGGCGGCGCCGGCAGGCCGCAGCGCACGACCACCGGCTCGGCGTCGGGCATGCGATAGGCCGCGATGCCCGCCGTGTCCGGCTCGGTCAGGGCGACCTGGGTCGCGTCTCCGAGCTCCGGCGGCAATGACTCGATCAGGGCCGTGCAAGCCTGGGACCCGGCGCCCGGCGCGGGGAGGGGTACCGCCGCGTACGGCTCGCTCACGGCGGCTTCCGCGGCCTCGTCGCCCATGTTCCGGAACAGCACCAACACCACCGCGAGAACGATCAGGGGGACGATGACCCCCGCGACCACGACAGCGGTGGGGACGGGGCGAACATCCCCGTCGGAAGCCCTGGTGTTCCGCGGACCGGCGTCGTACCGATCCTCCGGATCCGAGTCCGTCGAAGCCACAGGTGTCGTCCTTCCTCCCCGGGGCGGACGCCGTCCGGGCGGCCGCTAACCTGACGGCAACGCTACAGACCCGCGCCTGCACACCCGGCGCGCGACTCCACCCGGAAGGGGAGGACAGACGTGACCGATCGGGCCGTGACCGTGGCCGAGGCCGGCGAAGGTGCGGTTCTCGAGGTGCTCAGTGGTGCCCCGGTGCAGGCGGGGGACGACCCGGTGGGCAACGGCGACGACGCCGCCGTCCTGGGGCCCGCCTGGGCCACCGTGGTGACCACCGACATGCTCGTTGAGGGAACCCATTTCCGTCGGGATCTCACGGGCTGGCGGGACCTCGGCAGGCGAGCCGTGGCACAGAACGTCTCCGACGTCCTGGCGATGGGCGCCGAATGCACACGGATCCTGGTGGCCCTCGCGGTACCGGGTCGCACCACGATGCGGGAGATCTCGGATCTCGCCGACGGGATCCACTCCGAGGCGGCCCGATCCGGGGCGGTCGTGGTCGGTGGGGACCTCACGAGTGCCGACTTCGTCGTCGTCGGCGTCACCGCCATCGGCACCCTTCCGCACGGGGCCGCCCCGGTGCGGATCGACGGCGCGGCCCCCGGGGACAGCATCGGACTCACCGGACTCCCCGGGCGGTCGGCCGCGGGGCTCGCCCTCCTCCTCGCCGGACGCCCGGACGGCCCGCTCGCCCGGGCATACCGCGTGCCCCACACCCCGGTCGGCACGGGCACCGCCGCACGTGTGGTCGGGGCCTCATCCCTCACCGACGTCAGCGACGGGCTCCTGCGCGACCTGTCCGGCCTCACGCGCGCGTCGGGGGTCGCCGCGGACCTGGACCGCGCGGCACTGCCGGTCGACCCGGAACTGTTCGCCGCGGCGGAGTCGCTCGGCGCCGCCGACGCCGACGCCCGCGTCCTCGACTGGATGCTCGACGGGGGAGAGGACCACGGGCTGCTCGGGACCTTCCCGCCGGGATGTGCCGTGCCGGACGAGTTCACGATCATCGGCACGATCCGTGCCGGCGAACCCGGCGAGGTGACGATCGACGGCACCGCCCGGACGCCCGGAGGCTGGGACTCCGCGCGCGGCGCGAACTAGGGTGGGCACATGGCTGTCTATGCACTCGGAGACCTCGAACCCGACATCGCGCCCGATGCCTGGGTGCACCCCGACGCGGTGGTGATCGGGCGCGTGACGCTCGGTCCGGGCGCCTCGGTGTGGCCCACGGCGGTGTTGCGCGGTGACTACGGGCGGATCGAGGTCGGGGCGATGACCAACATCCAGGACGGCACGATCGTCCACTGCACCGAGAGCGAGCCGACCGTGTTCGGTGAGCACTGCATCGTGGGACACAACGCCCACATCGAGGGCGCGACGATCGGGAACGGCGCGCTGATCTCGTCCGGTTCGGTGGTGCTCAACGGGGCGGTGATCGGCGCCGGCGCGATCGTCGCCGCCGGGTGTCTCATCCCGCCACGCTTCGACCTGCCCGATCGACGGATGGCGATGGGCACGCCCGCGAGGATCCGGGACGGCTACGAGGTCGACCCAGCGATGCTCGAGGGCAACACGCAGAAGTACCACGAGAACGCGATGCGGTACCGTGCCGAACTCCGCCGGCTCGACTGATCCGTGAGACCGGAGATCTCGGCGCGGCCGCCGCTGGAGCACCTGCTCGATCCGGGCTGGGCGCGGGCGCTGGCCCCGGTGGAGGAGCAGATCCACCGGATGGGTGATTTCCTGCGTGCGGAGAACGCGGCGGGGCGCGGTTACCTGCCGGCGTCGGACCGGGTGCTTCGCGCGTTCACCCAACCCTTCGACGACGTGCGCGTGCTCATCGTGGGGCAGGACCCGTACCCGACCCCCGGGCATCCCGTCGGGTTGAGTTTCGCCGTCGATGGTGAGGTGCGGCCGCTGCCCCGCAGTCTGGGCAACATCTACCGTGAGTACACCGACGACCTGGGGCTGCCCGCACCGCCGCACGGCGATCTGGGGGCCTGGACGCGATCCGGGGTGTTGCTGCTCAACAGGGTGCTGACCGTGTCCCCGGGCGACGCCGGTTCCCACCGGCGCAAGGGATGGGAGGCCGTCACCCAGCGGGCCATCGAGGCGCTGGTGGAGCGTGACCGGCCGATGGTCGCGATCCTCTGGGGGCGCGACGCCCGGTCATTGACCGGGATGCTCGGCGAGATCCCCGTGATCGCCTCGGCTCACCCGTCGCCGCTCTCGGCCCGGCGGGGATTCTTCGGCTCGCGGCCGTTCACCCGCGCCAACGAGGCGCTGGCCACACTCGGGGCGGAACCCGTGGACTGGCGCCTCCCGCTCGAGCCCTGAGCGCACACGCGACATCCGCCACTGCGACGACGGATCCGCTACCGGCGCCCGGGTAGCGAATCGTGATGGTGAGTAGCGGATCGCGGGTTCTCCGGGCCTGGCCGCGGGTGGCGGGTCGGCCGCCGTTCGTAGATCAGTCCCGGCCGAACTCCGGGGCCCGCTTGGCGACGAAGGCGTCTACACCCTCGATCCCGTCCGGCGAGGTGGCCAGACGAGAGATGGAGTCCCGCTCGGCATCGAGGTGGCCCGACAGGCTGGACTCCGCCGAGGCGCGCAGCAGGGCCTTGACCGCGGCATAGGACTCACCGGGGCCCGAGGCGAGACGCACCGCGAGCTCGCGGGCCGCCTCGCGAACGTCGCCCTCGACGAATGTAGTGAGCATGCCGAGTGCGTAGCCGCGCTCGCCGGTCATCGGCTCGTTGCCGAGGATGAAGGCGCGCGCCGCGTTCTGCCCGATCGCGCGGGGCAGGTTCCACGACATCCCGCCGTCCGGGGACAGGCCGATCCCCGGATAGGCGGCCAACAGACGCGTGTCGGGACCGGCCACCGAGAAATCGGCCGCGAGGGCCAGGGAGAGTCCGGCGCCGGCGGCCCAGCCGGCCACGGCCGCCACCACGGGGACGGACACCTCGTCGAGCTGCCGGATCACAGCGTGCAGCCGGTCCGCGAGCTCGCGGACGTGCGCGGAACGATCGTCGGCGGAGGCGAATCCGGCCACATTGCCGCCGGCGCAGAAGTTCTTGCCTAGGCCGATCAGGAGCACCACGCGGGCCTCGAGGTCGCCGGCGAGGAGGGCGGCCAGGGCGGTGCCCATCTGGTCGACCGCGTCGGAGTCGAGCGCATTGCCCTTGCCGTCCAGCGAGATGGGCAGCGTCAGAACCCCCTCCTCGAGAGTGGCGAGGGGTGTCGCTGAGAGGTCAAAGGTCATCCTGGTGCTCCCTGTGGTGTCCACCGTCTCGGCCTGTTCGACGGCTGTCGACAGGTGAGGGTACTAGGCTTGTCCGCGCCACCCGTACACATCCGGGTGGTAGGGGTGCCAGGGGCGACGAGGAGGGGCGATGACGCAGGAGAGCACGCGCGTCGAGGACCGTCCCAAGACGCTCGACGCGCAGGGGGTGCTCACGTGGGCCCGGCGCTGCGTCGAGCAGCTTGCCGAGCATCGCGAGGAGATCAATGCCCTCAACGTCTTCCCCGTGCCGGACTCCGATACCGGGACCAACCTCCTCTACACGATGAGAGCCGCTCTGGACCGGGCGGAGGGCGAGGACGCATGGATCGCCGAGGGCGGCGGCACCGCCGGCGCCCGGGAGGTCGCGGTCGCGCTGGGCCGGGGGGCGGTTCACGGCGCGCGGGGCAACTCCGGGGTGATCCTGTCCCAGGTCCTGCGCGCGGTCGGTGAGGCCGCGACGTTCACCGTCGTCGATGCGGCCACCTACCGGCGCGCCCTGCGTACCGCCGTGACTCTCGTCGACAACGCGCTGAGCGACCCGGTCGAGGGAACCATCGTCACCGTCCTGCGCGAGGCCGCCGCCGGTGCCGGCCGCTCCACCGCCACGTCGCTCGTCGAGGTCGCCCGCGCCGCGGCGGACTCCGCGGCGGACGCCCTGTCGCGGACGACCTCCCAGTTGTCGGTTCTGCGCAATGCCGGGGTCGTGGACGCCGGCGGCCGGGGACTGCTGATCCTGCTGGACACCATGGTCGGTGTTCTGACCGGAGAGACCCCCGACCGGCCTGACTACGGCGTCCCATCAGATCCGGGCGAGTGCGCAGCCGGGGCCGGCGCAGAGAATTCTGACAGGGGCGATGCGGGCGGGCCTGCTGGGCAGGCATCGGCGCAGACGCGCTACGAGGTCATGTACTCACTGACGCACTCCGACGATGCCCGTGCCGATGAGCTCAGGTCGGCTCTCCGGACGCTCGGTGACAGCGTCGTGGTGGTGGGCGACGGAGGTGCGGGCGACCATGCCCGCTGGGCGGTTCACGTGCACACGGACGACATCGGCCCGGCGATCGAGTCCGCACTGTCCCTGGGCCGGGTCGTGGAGATCAGGGTGACCGACATGCTTGACCCCCTGGGCCAGGGCCGTGCCACCGACGACGCCGCGGGCACGGGGGCCTCGCCGGCTGCGGCGCGGCCCACCGGCACCCCGACCCGGACTGTCGCCGCGGTCGTACGGCCAGGCTCGCTGGCGGAGTTGTTCACCGACGCCGGGGCGGCGGCAATCGACCCCGGCGACAGTGGTGAGGGGGTGATCGACGCGGTTCTGGCACTGGAGGCCGACGAGTGCGTGGTCCTGCCCAACGGCGAGCTGTCCCGAGCGCAGATCGGCTCCCTCGATGAGGCGCTGCGCGACATGGGCCGGCACGCACTGATCCTCCCGACCGCCTCGGTGGTCCAGGGGCTCGCGGCGTTGGCGGTTCACGACGCGTCCTCGACCCTCTCGCTGGACGGTTTCGGTATGGCCGACGCGGCGGCGGCGACCCGCCACGCGCACCTGGTCAGGGCCGAGCAGGATGCGCTGACCCTGGTGGGGCGGTGTGCGGCCGGGGATCTGCTGGGCGTGATCGGCCACGACGTGGCGCTGATCGACAGCGATCCGGTCGGGACGGTGTGCTCCATCGTCGACCGGATGCTCACGGCAGGGGGCGAGCTGGTCACCCTCCTGCTGGGTGATGAGTACGACGAGCCCTCGACCGAGAACGTCCTGACGCGGCTGCGAACCGACCATCCGGATGTCGAGGTGGTGGCCTACAGCGCGGGCCCCGGCAGGATCTTGGCGCGTGTCGGGGTCGAATGACGACCTTCGCCACCACTGAGACCCCGCTCGCCGAGATCCTCGACGCCGACCTCGCCCGGCGGATCGGCACGGCGTTCGGGCACCGCACGGTCGGGGACCTGCTCCACACCCTTCCCCGGCGGTTCCGCCGGCAGGGGCAGCGCGTCGACAGGAAATCCCTCGTCGAGGGCGAGCGCGTAACCGTGATCGGCACGGTAGAGCGACTGTCGTCCTCGACCTACACGTCCAAGAAGGGGTCCAAGCAGCGTCAGCGGGTGACCCTCGTGGTCACCGACGGGGGCATCGAGTTTGAGGTGGTCTTCTTCGCCGGGTGGGGAATCAAGAACATCCTCCCGGTCGGCACCGAGGCGATGTTCGACGGCACTCTCTCCACATTCCGCGGCAAACTGAACCTCAAGCACCCCGAGTTCCTCATCCTCGCCACCGCCGCGGGCGGGTCCGGTGAGCTCAAGGGCTCGGGCAACCTGGCCGCTCTGGCCGAGCTGTCGGCGAAGGTGCAGGCCGAGGGGGGTGAGAGCCTGTTCGGCCGCAGGTTCCTTCCGGTCTACGCGTCCAGGGAGGGGGTGACCTCCTGGGAGGTGTTCGGCGCCGTGGTCACGGCTCTACGGGCGTTGATCCCGGTGGTCGACCCACTCGATCAGTCGGTGATCGACGCCGTGAATCTCATGAACCTGGACGACGCACTGCACAAGGCCCACATGCCGTCGAGCCAGGAGGAGATGGACGCCGCTGGGTACCGCCTGCGCTTCGACGAGGCGCTGGCGCTCCAGTTGTTGCTCGGCGCCCGGCGGCGCTTCTTCTCCCGTGATCCGGCCCCGCCCAGCCCGGTCCGCGCGGACGGGCTCCGCGCCGCGATGTGGTCCCGGCTGCCGTTCGCGCTCACCGCGGGGCAGCAGTCGGTGCTGGAGGACATCTCGGTGGACCTGACCCGCGACCAGCCGATGAACAGGCTGCTGCAGGGTGAGGTCGGCTCGGGTAAGACCGTGGTGGCGCTGCTCGCGATGTTGCAGGTCCTCGATGCGGGCCGCCAGTGCGTGATGCTGGCGCCCACGGAGGTACTGGCCGTACAACATCACCGATCCCTGACCGCGATGCTCGGCGACCTCGGGGAGGGCGGTCGGCTCGGTGCGGCGGACGGCGCCACCCGGGTGGTACTGCTGACCGGGTCGATGTCGACCACCGCGCGGCGGCAGGCGTTGTTGGACATCGTGACGGGTGAGGCCGGGATCATCGTCGGAACGCATGCGTTGATCCAGGATTCGGTCGACTTCTTCGATCTGGGGCTGGTCGTGGTGGACGAGCAGCACCGATTCGGCGTCCGGCAGCGGGACCGACTTCGAACCAAGGGGCGGGACGGCATGGTGCCGCACCTGTTGGTGATGACGGCCACGCCGATCCCGCGCACCATCGCGATGACGGTGTTCGGGGACCTCGAGGTGTCGGAACTGGGGGAGCTGCCGGGCGGCCGCCGCCCCATCTCCACGTCGGTGGTGCCGGCGCGGGAGAAGCCCCGGTGGTTGGAGCGGACGTGGGAGAGGGTCCGCGAGGAGGTGGCCGCCGGACATCGCGCCTATGTGGTGTGTGCACGGATCGACGGCGACGACGACAAGCCCGACGCCAAGGACGACGGGAGCATCCCGTTGACCGCGGCCGTGGACCTGCACCACAGCCTGTCGACCGGGCCGCTCGCCGGCCTGCGGGTCGGTCTCATGCACGGCCGACTGTCGCCGGAGGAGAAGGACACGGCGATGACGGCGTTCGCCGCCGGCCGGCTCGACGTACTCGTGTCCACGACGGTGATCGAGGTCGGCGTGGACGTCCCCGAGGCCACGGTCATCGTGGTCATGGACGCCGAACGCTTCGGCGTGAGCCAGCTGCACCAGCTCCGCGGCCGGGTGGGCCGGGGTGGCCTGTCAGGGCTGTGCCTCCTGGTCACCAACTCGCGATTCGACAGCCGGGCGATGGACAGGCTCAACGCCGTGGCCTCGACCACCGACGGGTTCGTGTTGGCCCAGCTCGATCTCACCCAACGCCGGGAGGGCGACGTACTCGGCGATGCGCAGTCGGGTGCCCTGTCGGCGCTGCGGATCCTCTCGGTGGTCGAGGACGGTGCGGTCATCGGGATCGCCCGCCAGTACGCCGAGCAGATCCTGGATTCCGACCCGGGCCTGCACGCGCATCCGGCGCTCGCCGAGAGGGTCTTCCGGCTGGTCGGGTCCGAGGAGTCCGCCTATCTGGAGCGATACTGAGCACACCCCCCGCGGTATTCGCCTGACCCGCCAGCACATGACCCGCCACCCGAACGAGCAGGACTGACATGACCCGCATCATCTCCGGCCGACTCCGAGCACTCTCGATCGTCGTCCCGCCGGCCGGCACCCGGCCCACCACCGATCGGGTCCGCGAGGCGTTGTTCAGCGCGATCGACAGTCGGGTCGACCTCGCCGGGGCGTCGGTGCTCGACCTGTTCGCCGGCTCCGGCGCGCTCGGACTCGAAGCACTCTCCCGTGGCGCCGACGCGGGATGGTTCGTCGAGGAGAACCCCCGTGCCGTCGCCTGCCTCAAGAAGAACGTCGCCGGGGCGTCGGCGTTGTCGTCGTCGTCCATCACGGCGACCATCAGACGTGCATCCCTTCCCGGCGCCCTCCGTGGCCCGTGCCCCGTCCCCGGAGGGTTCGACCTGGTCCTCGCGGACCCGCCGTACGAGCGCTCCGGCGTGCTCGACGAGCCGATCCTCCTCGCGCTGCGGGACGGCGGTTGGCTCGCCCCCGACGCACTGGTGGTGTGGGAGCGGTCCAGGCGCGACCCGGCGGTGCGGTGGCCCGAGGGGTACGCGCGAGAGTTCGAGCGCACCTACGGTGAGACCGCCGTCGAGATGGCGCGACCGGTTGATACGGTCAGGCGATGACCACAGTCGTGTGCCCAGGCTCGTTCGATCCGGTGACCCTCGGGCACCTCGACATCATCCGCCGCGCCGCGGCGCTGTTCGACGACGTGATCGTGTGCGTGGTGGCCAACCCCAACAAGCAGGGCACCTTCACCATCTCCGAGCGCAAGGCGCTCATCGAGGAGGTCTGCGCCGACATCCCCGGTGTGCGGGTCGACAGCTTCTACGGCCTGCTCGTGGACTACTGCCGCGACCAGGGCGCCACCGCCGTGATCAAGGGGCTGCGGGACTCCACGGACTACGACTACGAGCTGCCGATGGCGCACATGAACCGGTCGATCGCCGAGATCGACACCGTCTTCCTGCCCACCCGCGCCGACCTGTCGTTCGTCTCGTCCTCGCTGTGTCGGGAGGTCACCCGACTCGGTGGCGACGTGTCCCACCTGCTGCCAGGGCCCGTCGCTACGGCGCTCAGGGAGCGTCTGGTCTGAACGCCGGAGAGTAGGACACACCGCCGCCGCACCGGCCACGGCGCGTGTGTTGCGGGCACACTGGTGTGGCAAGAGTGACGAACCGGTGAAGGGACGAGCGTGTACCGAGTGTTCCAGGCCCTCGACGAGCTGAACGCGATGATCGAGGACGCCCGCAGTCTGCCCATGACCGCGAACTGTGTGGTCCCGCGGCACGAGTCCCTGTTGTTGCTCGACGACATCCGCGATTCCTTCCCCGGCGAACTCGACGATGCGCAGGACGTTCTGGACCAGCGCGATCGCGTGCTGGCGGAGGCCGATGACACGGCGCACCAGACCGTCGCGGCGGCGGATGCCGAAGCGGACCGGACCCTACGGAACGCGCGCGAGGACGCCGACGCGATGCTCGCCGACGCCAAGGCCCGCGCCGACCGCATGGTCGCCGAGGCCACCACGCACGCCGACGAACTGGTGGGCGACGCCCGCGCCGAGGCGGGCGAGCTGCTCGAGCGATCGCGCCGCGACGCCGAGTCCACCACCGTTCGCGCCCGCGCCGAGGCCGAGCGCCTCACCGAACAGGCCAACATCCTCTACGACCGCACCATCACCGAGGCGCGGCAGGAGCAGCAGCGCATGCTGTCCGAGTCCGAGGTCGTCCGCATCGCCGACGAGGAGGCCTCACGGGTGCGCGACGCCGCACATGCGGAGAGCGATCGCCGTCGCGAGGAGTGCGACGCCTACATCGACGACAAGATGGCGCGGTTCGAGGAGTTCCTCGGAACCACCATCCGTACCGTCGCCCGCGGCCGCGAGGAGCTCCACGGCGTAGCCCCGTCGGGCCGCCGTGAGCCGGGCGGGCGTCGCGCCGGGCGTGACGATGCGCGCCACGGCGACGGGTACGGAGACTACTGACTCGAGGCGGGTAGTCTGCTGGTCGTGTCCACCACCTCCAGGTCCCATCGTTCCGCGCCCGGCCCCCTCGTCCTCGATACGCGCAGTATCAGCAGGACACCCGGCGCGATGACGCCGATCCAGCGGGTCGCCGTGGCGCCGTCCACGATCGGGGTCGAGATGATCGCAATCCCCGAGGGGGCCGAACTCGATCTCGACCTGATGCTGACATTCGTCGACGAGGGCGTCCTCGTCACCGGTTCGGTCAGCGGACAGGCGACGATCGAATGCGCGCGGTGCCTCGGCGAATTCCACGCCGAGGTCGCGGTGGACCTCACCGAGATGTACGCGCTGGAGAACAAGGCCGCGGCCGAAGGCGCCGAGCAGGACGAGGTTCGGCTGCTCGATGGTGATCTGCTGGACCTGGAGCCGGCGCTGGTCGACGCGTTCGGTCTGGAGTTCCCGCTGTCGCCGACGTGCACGGACTACGGTCACGCCGAGTGCATCAACGCCGACACCCCGCGCCCCGACGGGGTCTCCGGGGAGACCGAGGGGCGGATCGACCCCCGCTGGGCGGGGCTGGCCGAGAAGTTCGGCACCACCGGCACGGACGAGGGCCGCGCGTGACGGATCGGCCCGGCTCACTGGGTACGGCCCTGGGTGTCGAGCTTCCCGCCGAACTGGCCACCCAGGCGGTCACTCACCGCTCGTTCGCGTACGAGAACGGGGGAGTGCCCCACAACGAGCGGCTCGAGTTCCTCGGTGACGCGGTCCTCGAGTTGGTCGTGACGGAGTACCTCTACAGCGCCTACCCGGATCGTCCGGAGGGAGACCTGGCCAAGATCCGGGCGAGCCTGGTCAACACCTACGTGCTGGCCGACATCGCTCGCGAACTCGGTCCCGGCGGGTTGGGCGCGCACCTGCGACTCGGCCGCGGCGAGGAGCTCACGGGAGGCCGGGACAAGCATTCGATCCTCGCCGACACGTTGGAGGCGGTGTTCGGGGCGGTGTATCTCACGCACGGTCTCGAGCCGGCGCGGGCACTGATCGAGCGGATCATCGGCGAACGGTTGCAGGTCGTACCCACGCTGGGCGCCGCCCTCGACTGGAAGACCAGCCTGCAGGAGAAGTGCGCGTCATCGGGCCGCCCCAAGGCCCACTACGACATCACCTCGACCGGCCCGGATCACGACAAGACCTTCACCGCGGTGGTGTTCGTGGGGCAGGAGCGACTGGGGCAGGGCCTCGGGCGCACGAAAAAGGAAGCCGAGCAGAAGGCCGCCGAGCAGGCCTGGGCCGTTCTGGACGGGAAGTCGGGCTGACGAGATGCCCGAGTTGCCCGAGGTGGAAGTCGTCCGGCGCGGTCTCGAGGACCATGTCGTGGGCCGGCGGATGGTCGGCGTCGACGTGACCGGCGTCCGCACCGCGCGCCGCCAGCCCGGCGGGGGCGCGGAGATCGAGGACCGACTGACCGGTCGGACGGTCACCGGGGCCCGGCGGCGCGGCAAGTACCTGTGGTTGACCCTCGATGACGACGACGCCGTCGGTGCCGACTGTCTGCTGGTTCATCTGGGGATGAGCGGACAGATGCTGGTGACGGATGAGGGCGTGGCGCCCGTGCGACACATGCACGCCCGGGCGTTCCTCGACGACGGCCGGGAGCTGCGTTTCGTCGACCAGCGCACCTTCGGTGGATGGACGGTCGTGCCGTTGACCGACGCTCTCGACGGCACCGGCGTGCTCCTGCCGGCGCCGGCGGCCCACATCGCCGCGGACCCGTTCGAGGAGGGGTTCGACCCCCTCGCCACCGCCCGGTCGATCCGGCGTCGGGACACCGAGATCAAGCGGCTCCTGCTGGACCAGACCGTCGTATCCGGGATCGGCAACATCTACGCCGACGAAGCGCTGTGGCGATCCGGGATCCACGGTCGCCGCCGCACCGGCGCACTCACGCTCCGTTCGGTCACCCAGACCCTGGAGCACGCCCGGGACGTGATGTCCGATGCCCTGGTCGCGGGCGGCACCTCCTTCGACGCGCTGTACGTCAACGTCAACGGCGCCTCCGGGTACTTCGACCGCTCCCTGGACGCCTACGGTCGCACCGGCCTGCCGTGTGCCCGCTGCGGCACCGCGGTGGTGCGGGAGGATTTCATGAACCGCGGCTCGCACTTCTGTCCCGTCTGCCAGCCCGCGCCGCGCCGGAGTGCGGTCGCACGGCGGGTGACAACACGCCGAGCCGGGAGCCGAAGCGGACCGATCGTACGATGAATGTCATGTCCGAGAGCACTCCGCAGAGTCCCGCCCCCCAGACCGCGCCCACCAGCACCGAGCTTCGGGTGGAGCGGACCGGCACGCGCCGATACGTGGGTCTGTCGTCGCGCGGCGCACGGGTCGAGATCGGCTCGGCGGACGTGGAGGGGGTGTTCACCCCGGGCGAACTGCTCAAGATCGCGCTCGGCGCCTGCACCGCGATGGCCTCGGACTTCACCGTGTCCCGTCGGCTGGGTGAGGATTACGACGCGACCGTTCACATCTCCGGCGATGCCGATCGTGAGAGCGAGCGTTACCCGCGGCTCGAGGAGCTCTACGAGCTCGACATGTCCGAGATCAACGCGGCCACGGCCGAGCGGCTGGTCGCCATGATCCGTCGCTCCGTCGACAAAGCCTGCACGGTAGGCCGAACCCTGCAGACGGGGACCGAGATCGCGCTGGAGATCGAGACCGGGATCGATCCGCGGTGAGTGAGCAGGCAACCGGTCACGTGCGGTTGGTCGCGTGGGTGCACGGCCGGGTCCAGGGCGTGGGGTTCCGCTGGTGGACACGCAGTCGTGCCCTCGAGCTCGGACTCGCCGGGTACGCCACCAACAAGTCGGACGGCCGCGTGCACGTGGTGGCGGAGGGGCCCGAGCAATCCTGCCTGGAGTTGCTCGACAAGCTTCGGGGAGACGGCACGCCGGGGACCGTCGAGCTCGTCGTGGACTCGTGGGAGGCGGCGCGGGGCGGGCTCACGGGATTCGTCGAGCGCTGACCTAGGATCAGCTCCCGTGTACCTCAAGTCGCTGACGCTCAAGGGCTTCAAGTCCTTTGCGGCGCCCACGACCCTGAGGTTCGAACCCGGCATCTGCTGCGTGGTGGGCCCGAACGGCTCCGGTAAGTCCAACGTCGTGGATGCGCTCACCTGGGTCATGGGCGAACACAGTGCCAAGACACTGCGTGGCGGCAAGATGCAGGACGTCATCTTCGCCGGCACCTCGGGCAAGCAGCCCCTCGGTCGCGCCGAGGTCACACTCACCCTGGACAATTCGGACGGCGCGCTGCCGATCGACTACGCGGAGGTCTCACTCACTCGCCGCATGTTCCGCGACGGCGCCGCCGAGTACGAGATCAACGGCGACCGCGCCCGCCTCATGGACGTGCAGGAGCTGCTCTCGGATTCCGGTATCGGCCGCGAGATGCACGTGATCGTGGGGCAGGGGAAGCTCTCCGAGATCCTCGAGTCCAAGCCGGAGGAGCGCAGGGCGTTCATCGAGGAGGCCGCGGGCATCCTCAAGCACCGTCGCCGCAAGGAGAAGGCCCAGCGCAAGCTCGCCGGGATGCAGGGGAACCTGGACCGCCTCAGCGACCTGACCACCGAACTGCGCCGTCAGCTCAAGCCGCTGGGCCGCCAGGCCGAAGTGGCCAGGCGGGCACAGACCATCCAGGCCGACCTGCGCGACGCGACCTTCCGACTGGCCGCCGACGATCTCGTCACGCGTCGCCGCGAACTCGCGGACGCCGAAAGCGTGCGCGGCCGCCTGGAGGAGCGCGTCGCCGAGGCTGTCGATCGTCGCGACGGACTCGCCCGTGAGGTCGCGGCGACCCAGTCCGAGCTGGACCGGCTCACCCCGGATGCGGAGGCGGCACAGCAGCGCTGGTTCGCCCTGTCGACGCTCGCCGAGCGTGCCCGGGCCACCGCCCGCATCGCCTCCGACCGGGCCCGCTCGCTCGCCGCCGAGGTGGCCGTTCATCACGGCACGGATCCGGACGAGCTCGACCGCCAGGCGGACCGCGCCGAGGCCCACGAGAAGGAGCTCGCCGAGGACGTCGAACGGGCGGCCGAACGCGCACGTCACGCCACGGACGCTCTGTCCGCGGCCGAGTCGGCGTCGGCCGCACTGGAAGCCGAGCACCTCAAGGCGGTCAGGGCGATCGCCGATCGTCGTGAAGGCGTGGCACGACTGGCGGGCAAGGTCGAGACCCTGGCGGCGCGGGTGGAGTCCACCGAGGCGGAGATCGCGCGGGTGGACGCCGAGACGGTGGCCGCCCGCGAAGCGGTGGCCGATACGGAGGCCGAGTTCGACACCGTCCACGCGCGCGTCGGCGTCCACGGTGAGGGTGAACAGACCCTCGACGAGCACCTCGGCCGCGCCGAGCGGGCCCACCTGTCCGCGCGCGCCCGGCTCGCGGAGCTACGGGGGATCGAGCGCGAGGCGGACCAGAGGATCGCCCGGCTGGCGGCCCGCATCGAGACTCTCGAGCAGAACAAGGGCGCCGGCGACGGCGCCGAGTGGGTGGTGCGCCGCCTGGGCACCGACGCGGTCGCCGGGACGGTGGGCGAGATGCTCGGCGTCCGCGACGGATGGGAGCGCGCGATCGGTGTGGCTCTGGGCCCGGCCGGCGACGCCGTGGTGGTGGATCAGACCGTTGACCGTAGCGAAGTCCTGGCAGCGTTGCGCGACGCGGACGCCGGTCGGGCAGGTCTGCTCGGACGGGGCGCGCCGGGAGGCGATTACCGCCTCGAGGTGGAGCTGGTCGACGGGGCGCGCTGGGCGCTGGACGTGGTGGACGTCCCCGACGGCCTGACCGCGTCCGTCACGGCTCTGCTGGTCGACGTCGTGCTCGTCGATGACCTGGCCGTCGCCTCCGCGCAGGTCGACGCCGACCGGCGCGTCCGGGCCGTCACCCGGGCCGGCGAACTCGCGGGATCCGGATGGGCGGTGGGTGGTTCCGCGTCGGGGCGGACCGGACTCGAGATCCAGTCGGCGATCGATGCGGCGGTCGCCGAGCGGGACACCGTCCGCGCGGAGATCGAGACCGCTCGCGCCGAGCTCGCCGGAGCCGAGGCAGAGGATGCGGACCGCGCCGACCGGTTCGCGGAGACGATGGCCGCGATCACCGAATCCGACGCGGCGATCGAGGAGATCTACGCGGAACTCGCCCGGATCGGACAGCGACGCCGCCGCGCAGAAGCCGAAGTCCGGCGCCTGGAGCAGACGCGGCGGATCGCCGTCGACAAACTCGACGCCGCCCGCGCGGAGCACACCGAACTCACCGATCGACTCGCGCGGGCGGGGGAGGACCACGACGAGGACCAGATGCCCGCCGATGACGGTCGACTCGCCGCGCAGGCGGCGGTCTCCACCGCGCGGGCTGCGGAGATCGAGGCCCGGCTCGCGCATCGGTCGGCCGAGGAGCGAGCCACCGGCGTGCGCGGCAAATCGGCTTCACTGCGCCGTGCCGCCCAGGCCGAGCGGGAATCGCGCGCCCGGGCCGCCCGCGCCGCGGCAGCCAGACGCAGGGGCGCGGAGGTCGCCGGGGTCGTCGACGAACTCAGCGAGCGACTGCTGGCCAGACTCGACGAGGTCATCAGCACCGCCGGAGCGGAACGCGACCGGCTGGCGGCCGCCCGTACGGCGGCGACCACGGGACTGTCGACGCTCCGCAGCGAGCTGGCCGCGGCCGAATCCGAGGTCGGTCGGCTGGGGGACGCCGCACACCGGGACGAGGTCGTCCGGGCGCAACTCGAGGTCAAGGTCTCGGAACTGGAGTCATCGGTACTGGAGCGCCACGGCATCGAACCCGAGGCGCTGGTGACCGACTACGGGCCGGATATCGAACTGCCCCCGTCGGCCCTGGAGATGGAGGAGTACGAGGCGGCCCGCGAGCGGGGCGAGGACGTGACCCCACCGCCCCCGATGCCGTTCGTCCGTGCCGAGCAGGAACGCCGACTCAAGCGCGCGGAGAAGGATCTGGCCACGCTGGGTAAGGTCAACCCGCTGGCGTTGGAGGAATTCGCGGCCCTGGAGGAGCGGTACGCGTTCCTGTCCACCCAGCTCGACGACGTCAAGAAGGCCCGCTCGGACCTCGAGGGTGTGATCGACGACGTCGACGAGCGCATCGAGCAGATCTTCACCGAGGCGTGGATCGATGTCGAGCGGGAGTTCCGTGACGTGTTCTCGGTGCTGTTCCCCGGCGGCGAGGGCCGCCTGATCCTGACCGAGCCCGAGGACATGCTGGCCACGGGCATCGAGGTCGAGGCCCGGCCGCCGGGCAAGAAGATCAAGCGACTGTCCCTGCTGTCCGGTGGCGAGAAGTCGCTCACCGCGGTGGCGATGCTCGTGGCGATCTTCAGGGCGCGCCCGAGTCCGTTCTACGTGATGGACGAGGTCGAGGCCGCGCTCGACGACACCAACCTACGGCGTCTGATCGGGCTGTTCGAGCAGCTCCGCGAGACCAGCCAGCTCATCGTGATCACCCACCAGAAGCCCACCATGGACGTCGCCGACGTCCTCTACGGCGTGTCCATGCAGGGCGACGGCATCTCCAAGGTCATCTCGCAGCGGATGCGCTGAACCACTGGCAGGCTGGTGTCATGACTGATCACGAGTTCTACATGGACGCCGCACTGGCGCGGGCCGCGCGGATTCTCTGTCAGGTCTCCACCAAGGTGGTCGCACTGCGGTCGGGGATCGATCCACAGCTTCTCAAGGACTACGAACGCGGGGTCGTCGACCTCAGCGATGCCGAGGTCCAGGCGCTCACCGACGCGCTGTCGCACTTCGGGGCCCGCTTCATCGCCGAGGACGACGGCGGGGGCGTGGGGGTGCGGCGGAAGTTCACGAGGACCAAGGTCCGGATGATCGAGCGCTGGGAGGGCGAGGGCGGCCCCGTCGGAGAGGACGACGTATAGCCGCTCACCGGCGGCGGAACACCGAGCGCAGGCGCTCACGGTTGACGGCCCCGATCGCGCGTAACGGGATCCCGGCGGGGCACACCCTCGAACACTCGCCGTAGAGCGAGCAGGGACCAAATTCGCGGTCCGCCTCCCGGACCATCTCCCGGGCCCGCGGGGCGCGGTCGAGCGCGGACACCGGCATGAGCGCCAGGTGCCCGAGCTTGGCACCGACGAACAAGTTCGCCGACCCGTTGGGGCACGCCGCGACGCAGGCGCCGCAGCCGATGCAGGCCGCGAAGTCCAGGGCGGTGTTGGCCGTGTCGTGGTCCTGCAACGTGCTGTCGGCGTCGGGCGCGGCCCCCGCGGGAATGCGCACGTACGCACCGGCCTCGATCACGCCGTCGAGAGCGGAGCGGTCCACCACCAGGTCCCGCACCACCGGGAAGGCGGCCGCACGCAGTGGTTCGATGCGCAGGGTGTCTCCGTCGGAGTACGCGGTGAGCCGCTGGTGGCACGACGGGGTGTTCGCCGCGGGACCGTGGGGGCGACCGTCGACCGTCACCCCGCACGCGCCGCAGATCCCCTCGCGGCAGTCGGAGTCGAACGCCACGGGCTCCCGACCGGAGTCCACCAACCGTTCATTGAGCACGTCGAGCAGTTCCAGCACGCTCATCTCCGGCCGGGCGCCGGACACGTCGTGATGCTCGTACCGTCCCGTGTCCTCCGGCCCGTCCTGGCGCCAGATGCGCAGTGTCAGATCCATGGTGTCCGCCTCCCGGTCTGAGACCGCATCGGTTGCCCCTCGTCGGTGGCTCTCATCGGTAGTCCCTCGTGGTCACACCGACCGTCTGGAATCCGAGAGGCTCGGCGTGCCGGGTGAAGGCGCGCGGGCCGCCCCGGTCGTCTCCCGTGGACTCCCACGCCGAGGCGAAGCACCACGACGCGTCGTCGCGCAGCGCCTCCCCGTCCGGTGTCTGGTGTTCGTCGCGGAAATGGGCGCCGCAGGATTCGTCCCGGTCCAGGGCGTCGACGCACATCAGCTCGGCCAGCTCCAGATAGTCGGCCACCCGGCCGGCCAGTTCGAGGACCTGGTTGAGGTGCTCTCCGGACCCGGTGACCCGGAGATCCGCCCAGAAACGGGCGCGCAGCTCACGGACACGGTCGATCGCCTCGGTGAGCCCCTCCGCGGTCCGCGTGACCCCGCACCCGGCGTAGAGGATCTGCCCGAGTTCGCGGTGGAAGTGGCCCGGCCCGGTCGTCCCGCCCACCGAGAGGAGGGCGTCCACACGCCGGCGGGCGCGGTTCACGGCGGACGCGACCACCTCGTCGTCGTCCGCCGGTAGTTCCCGTCCGAGACGGGTGGCCAGGTGCGCAGGTACCGAGAAGGGCAGGGTGAACCACCCGTCGACACTTGCGCTGAGCAGTGAGTTCGCGCCGAGCCGGTTGGCCCCGTGGTAGCCCCAGCCGCACTCTCCGCCCACGAACAGTCCGGGGACCGAGGTCTGGAGATCGTAGTTGCTCCACAGCCCACCCATCGTGAAGTGACAGGTCGGGGCGATCCGCATCGGGACCGTGTACGGGTCCTCGCCGGTGGCGTGGGTGTACATGTCGAACAGGTTGCCGTAGCGTTCGGCGATCACCTCGCGCCCCACGCGTACCAGCGCGTCCCGGAAGTCCAGGTTCACCGAGTTGCACCGGGGGCCGACGCCCCGGCCGGCCCGGATCTCGGTGGTGATCGCGCGCGAGGCCACGTCACGGGGCACCAGGTTGCCGAACGCGGGGTACCGGCGCTCGAGGAAGTAGTCCCGCTCGGCGTCGGGGATATCCCCCGGGGCCCGCGTGTCGTCGGCACGCAGCGGGACCCAGATCCGACCGTCGTTGCGCAACGACTCGCTCATGAGGATGGTCTTGGCCTGCCAGTCGGTGTCCTTGGGCAGGGCGGTGGGGTGGAACTGGACGAACGAGGGCGAGGCGAACAGAGCACCCCGCTGGTGGGCGCGCCACACGGCCGAGGCATTGGAGTGCACGGCGAGCGTGGAGTCGCGGAAGACGGTGCCGTACCCGCCCGTGGCCAGGACGACCGCGTGCGCGGTCTCGGCCCGGATCCGGCCGGTGACCAGGTCGCGCACCACAACCCCGTGGCAGCCGGAGTCGTCGACGACGAGGTCGAGCATCTCGTGGCGGGTGTGCAGTTCCACCGCGCCCGCCCCGACCTGCCGCAGTAGGGCCTGTGTCCCGGCGATCTGGAGCTGCTGCCCGGTCTGGCCCCGGGAGTAGTACGTGCGGGAGACCTGCACCCCGCCGAAGGAACGGGTGGCCAGGACGCCGCCGTACTCACGGGCGAACGGGGCGCCGATGGCGGAGAAGTGGTCGATCACCCGCACCGACTCCTCGCCCAGTCGGAACGCCTCGGCCTCCCGACCACGGAAGTCACCACCCTTGACGGTGTCGGTGACGAAGCGGGCGACCGAGTCGCCGTCCACCCGGCGGCCCCGGGCCGCATTGATGCCGCCCTGGGCGGCGACGGAGTGCGCGCGGCGCGGCGCGTCGTGGTAGGTGAACGCCGTGACCCGGTAGCCGAGTTCGGCGAGCGCGGCGGCCGCCCCCGCGCCCGCCAGCCCCGTACCCACCACGACCACGTGGAAGTGCCGGCGGTTCCCGGGGGCGACCAGGGGGTAGGCGTCGCGACGCCGCGCCCATGCCGTGGCGGGGTCGCCGTCCGGCACGCCGCTCAACAGTGCCCGGCCGAGCGAGACGCCCGGGATCGACACCGGAGGCGGCGTGAACGTCATGTCAGCCACCCCATCTGGACAGCCACGGGGATCGCGGCATTACCGAGAAGGACCGCCACGGCGGCGATCCCGCCGATGACCGCGATACCGGCACGGCTCCGGACCCCGGTCACGCCGAGATCGCCGGCCGCTGTGCGGACACCGTGCGCGATGTGCACGGCCAGCAGCAGCATCGTGATCCCGTAGAAGGTGGCCACCCACGGCCGCGCGAGGCTCCCCACGAGGTTGGCGTGGGCCGAGCCCGGGACGAAGGAGGACGGCGCGACCGGCGGGGTGCCGGTGGTCATGTCCAGGATGTGGAAGACGACGAACAGCAGCAGCACCACGCCGGTCACCAGCATCGACCGCGCCCCGAACGATCCTGCGGACAGCCGCCGCCGATGCGGGCCCGCCGACGACCGTGAGCGGCGAACCAACACCACGGAGCACCACAGGTGGGCGACCAGGCACAGCGCGAGCACCACGCGGAGTGCCCACAGGACGCCCTCGTGCGGGACGAGGGGCTCGAGCAACGAACGCAGCCACGCGGCGTAACCGTTGAACGTGGCCGCACCGCTGAACACCTTGAGATTGCCGACCATGTGCACCACGACGAAGGCGGTGAAGACCAGCCCGGTCACCGCCATGACGGCCTTGGCGACCCAGGTGGGCACGACCGGGGCGCGGCGGATAGGGGCTCTGCGTGCACGGGGAGGGGTCGGTGGACCGGCGTGCGGTGGGGCGTGGACATCGGTCACGGCACGAGCACCTCCTTCCGGTGACGAGCGTCAGTCTAGGGCCGCTCCGGACCCCCGGGATCGAGATGACGAAGGGGGCGTTCGGCCATACTGGGCACCGTGAACACCACTACCTGGATCATCGTGGCCGTCGCCGTCGTGCTGTTGCTGGCAGTCATCGCGCTCGTCGTGGGACTGCAGCTCCGCAAAAACCGGCAGATCACCCTCAGCAAACCCGAGGAGAACAAGGAGCTCACCCAACAGGAGCGCTCCGGCAACTACCAGGCTGGAACGGGCTTCTCGTTCACCCAGGCCGGAGGGGCTGCCACCGCCGCGCCACCGAAGGAGCCGCTGCCGCGCGAGACGCCCGCCCCCGTGGAGCCCACGCAGCCCGTCGAGCCCTCGGCCCCGTCGGCCGATCCGGCGCCCGCCGCGCCGGTTGCCGAGCCCGCGCCGCCGGCTCCGACTGCCGTGCCCCCGGCGCCGTCGACGGAGCCGGAGCCGGCGCCCGAGCCGGACATCGAGCCCGGACCGAGCGCGGAGACCGTGGTCGTGGAGCCGACCCCTGTCGAGCCCGTGGTGGTCCCACCCGAGGTCCCCGACGACGAGGTGCCCGTCCACTCGCCGGACGTCATCACCGGCACCCCCGAGCCGGTCGCCCCCATCGAGCGCATCGATCCGTCCGCCGGACGCCTGGATCGGCTCCGCGGCCGCCTGTCGCGGTCGCAGAACTCGGTCGGTCAGGGCCTGCTGGGACTGCTCGGTGCGGGCGATCTCGACGAGGACGCATGGGAGGAGATCGAGGACACCCTGATCATGGCCGACCTCGGCGCCGCCATGACCGAGCGCGTGGTCGACACCTTGCGCGAGGAGATCGCCACCCGCCAGGTCCGCACCGAGGCGCAGGTGCGCGACCTGCTGCGGCAGACGCTCATCGACAACCTCCACCCCGAGTACGACCGTTCTTTGCGGGCGCTGCCGAACGACGGGACGCCGGCCGTCCTCCTCGTCGTCGGCGTCAACGGCACGGGTAAGACCACCACCACCGGCAAGCTCGCCCGCGTGCTGGTCGCTGACGGCCGCGCCATCCTCCTCGGCGCCGCGGACACGTTCCGTGCCGCGGCCGCCGACCAGCTCCAGACCTGGGCCGAGCGTGTCGGCGCCGAGGTCGTGCGCGGCAAGGAGGGCGCCGACCCGGCTTCCGTGGCCTTCGACGCCGTCTCGCGGGGGGTGGAGACCGGAGTCGACGCCGTGCTGGTCGACACCGCGGGCCGCCTGCACACCAAGACGGGCCTCATGGATGAGCTCGGCAAGGTCAAGCGCGTCGTGGAGAAGAAGACCCCTGTGGACGAGGTCCTGCTCGTGATCGACGCGACCACCGGTCAGAACGGCCTCATGCAGGCGCGCGTGTTCAAGGACGTCGTGGACATCTCCGGCGTCGTGCTGACCAAGCTCGACGGTACCGCCAAGGGCGGAATCGTATTCCAGGTGCAGCACGAACTCGGCGTGCCGGTGAAGCTCGTCGGACTCGGGGAGGGCGCTGACGACCTGGCACCGTTCACCCCGGAGGCGTTCGTCGACGCGCTGCTCGGGACCTGACCCGGTCGGGGGCTGCCGTGTAGGTACCGGGACGCAGGACACAGGAACGGAACGAAAGGCGCCCGCGCGTAACCGACCGGAAACGTGCGCGCGCACCGGCCGCAACACGACGGCGGAAATCTCTTATCTCGGACGGGGTGGCGACAAGACGCCTCCCCGCGAGACGAGGAGGACCGCATCGTGACAGGTGAGTTCGATACGGGAGACACGGCCTGGATGCTCATGGCGGCATCGCTGGTGCTGCTCATGACACCCGCGCTGGCACTGTTCTACGGCGGGATGTCCCGGCAGAAGTCCGTGCTCAACATGATGATGATGTCGTTCGGGTCGATGGGCCTGGTCGGCATCATCTACCTGCTGTGGGGCTGGTCGATGTCCTACGGCGGACAGTCCGTCGGCGGCGTGTTCGCCAACCCCTTCGAGATGTTCGGGCTCTCCGGGGTGATCGGCGACGCCTCCGGCTGGGTGGCCTCGGGTTCCGGCGCCTACCCGCAGGTCGTCGACGTCGCCTTCCAGGTGACCTTCGCGATCATCACGGTGGCACTCATCTCGGGGGCGCTCGCCGAGCGGGTGAGGTTCGGGACCTGGCTGGCCTTCGCGGGCGTCTGGGTGACCCTGGCGTACTTCCCGCTCGCACACATGGTGTGGGGAGGCGGCCTGCTCTCGCACTCGGAGAACGGGATCGCCGCGAGGATCTTCGGCACCGTCGACGACGGTGAGGGCGGTTTGACCGCCGCGGTCGCCCCGATCGACTTCGCCGGCGGCACGGTCGTCCACATCAACGCGGGTATCGCCGCGCTCGTGCTGGTCCTGCTCATCGGCAGACGCCTGGAGTTCGGGCGCACCGCCTACCGTCCGCACAACCTGCCGTTGGTCATGCTCGGTGCCGCACTGCTGTGGTTCGGCTGGTTCGGCTTCAACGCCGGCTCCGCCTTCGGTGCCGACGGCGCGGCCGGGCTCGCATGGGTCAACACCACCGCGGCCGCCGCCGCCGCCATGCTCGGCTGGCTGCTCGCCGAACGGATCCGGGACGGTCACGCCACCAGCCTCGGGGCCGCCTCGGGTGTGGTCGCCGGTCTCGTGGCCATCACGCCGGCTGCGGGCTCGGTCAGTCCGCTCGGTGCTGTCGCGCTCGGAGCGGTCGCCGGCATCCTGTCCGCGCTCGCGGTGGGGCTGAAGTACCGGTTCGGATACGACGACTCTCTCGACGTGGTGGGCGTCCACCTCGTCGCCGGGCTCTGGGGCACCGTGGCGATCGGCCTGTTCGCCACCGGCACCTTCGACACCGCCGCCGGGCTGTTCTACTCCGCCGATGGTTGGAAACTGCTCGTCATCCAGGCGGTGATCGCGATGGCGGCGCTGGTGTTCACCGCGGTGATGACCACGATCGCCTGGGCGATCTGCAGGCCCCTCGGGTGGCGGATCAATGCGACCGACGAACAGTCGGGCATCGACGGCGCTCAGCACGCGGAGACGGCGTACGAACCCTCCACCACCGCGCTCATCCGCTGAGCCGGACCCACGAAAGGACATCACGACATGAAACTCGTCACCGCGATCATCAAGCCGTTCACCCTCGACGACGTCAAGGCGGCGCTGGAGCAGGCCGGAATCCACGGACTGACCATCAGCGAGGTGCAGGGTTACGGCCGCCAGAAGGGCCACACAGAGGTCTATCGCGGCGCGGAGTACGCCGTGGATTTCGTCCCCAAGATCAGGGTGGAGGTGGTGGTCGACGACGAGGCTGTCGACGCGGTCATCGCCCTGGTCGTCGACTCGGCCCGCACCGGCAAGATCGGCGACGGCAAGGTCTGGGTCACCCCGGTCGAGTCCATCGTCCGCGTCCGCACCGGCGAAGAGGGCCCGGCCGCCATCTGAGCGGCCCGCCGAGGCCCGGGTGTCGCCGCAAGGCGGAGAGGAGTCCCCATGAGCGGGACGTTCGGTATCCAGCGTGCCCGGGCGCTCCGCGAGGGACGCGCGGAACTCCTGGGTGTGTCTCCCGAGCACCTACCCGCGGACGCCCTGAGGGGCGCCCTGTGCGAGTTGTACGAGCGGGAACTCGCCCTCCTGGCCCAGGAGGCCGGCATCGGGGACCGGAGCGGGTTCGTGCTCGTCGCACTCGGCGGCCTCGGGCGCCGCGAAGTGCTCCCGTTCTCGGATCTCGACCTGGTCCTCGTGCACGAGCGGCGCCCGGACCGGGAGCTCGCGAGAATTGCCGAGTCGCTGTGGTACCCGTTGTGGGATTCCGGGATCGAGCTCGACCACAGTGTCCGGACCGTCGACCAGTGTCTGACCGTCGCCGCCTCGGACGTGTGTGCCGGGCTGAGTCTGCTGGACGCCCGCGTCGTGGCCGGCGACGCCGACCTGGGAGCGCTCGTGATCGACGGCGCGCGCCGTCAGTGGCGGAGCCAGATCGCCTCCCGATACGACGACCTGGTCGACGCGGCCGCGGCCCGCCGCCGGCGCGCCGGCGTGATCGCCCATCTCACCGAGCCCGACCTCAAGAACGGGGCGGGAGGCCTGCGGGACCGCCAGCTCGTGTCGGCGCTGACGTTGGCGCACCTGTGTGACGGTCGGTCGGCCAGGCCCGAGGATCTGGCGACAGCGCATGCCAGGGTCCTCGATGCGCGGACCGAACTGCACCGCATCAGCGGCCGCCCGCGCGAGGTCCTGCACGCCCAGTACGGCGACGAGGTCGGCCGTGCGCTCGGCGTGGGTGACCGGTTCGAGTTGGCCCGGGCCCTCGGCGACGCCTCCCGCACGATCGCCTTCACCACAGACCAGGCGCTGCGGGTCTCGTGCGCGGCGCTGTCCACACGCGGGCTCACCGGATTACTGCGGCGGTCACCGGTGCGCCGTCCGTTGGCGGACGGGGTGGTGGAGCACGCCGGGGAGGTGGCACTGGCCCGGGGCGCGCGGGTCGAGACCGATCCGTGGCTGCCGCTGCGCGTCGCCTCCGCCGCGGCACGCGCGGGGCTTCCCATCGCTCCCGCGACTCTCGGGGTGCTCGCGGAGCGCTGCCCTCAGCCGGAGGGGCGGTGGCCCGCGGCCGCGCTGTCCGATCTGCTGGTGTTGTTGGGTTCCGGTGACACCCTGCCGCCGGTGTTCGAGGCGCTCGACCGCAGCGGGCTGTGGGAGCGGCTGCTGCCCGAGTGGTCCGGGATCCGCGACCTACCGGCCCGGGAGCGCACCCATGTCTTCCCGGTGGACCGCCACCTCATCCAGACGGTGGTGGCCGCCTCGCGACTCACCACCTCTGTGCGCCGCGCCGATCTGTTGTTACTCGGGGCGTTGCTCCACGACATCGGCAAGTGTCGCGCCGGGGATCACAGCGTGAACGGTGCGGAGATGGTGTGGCCGGTGGCGGTACGGCTCGGGTTGGATGATGACGACGACGAGACACTCGTGCGAATCGTTCGTCACCACCTGTTGTTCGCCAGGTCGGCAGTTCGTCACGACCCACGGGACCCGGCCACGCCCGCCATGCTCATGGCGGTGCTGGAACACGACACGGTGGCGATGGACGTCCTGGCCGCCCTGACCGAAGCGGACTCGATCGCCACCGGACCGACGGTGTGGACCGAGGGGCGGGCGGCCGCTCACGCAGCCCTGGTGGCCGCGTGCCGGGCGACACCGTCCGGTCGCCCCGGTGATCTCGAACCGCCCGCGGTGGACGCGGCCCGCCCGCACGGGCCACCCGACGTCGTCGTCGACCTCCGGACCCGGGGCGCCGGGACCCGCCACGACGTCACCCTCGTCGTGCCCGGTGGGGGACGCTCGCTCGAGGTTGCGGCACAGGTCCTGGCATTCCACCGGCTGGAGGTCGTGGACGCACGGATCGACCTGCGGCCGCCCGGCGGCATGCGGGCGACGATGACGGTGTCCACAGGATTCGGGGCGCCGGTCGACCCCCGGCTGCTCGCCAAGGACCTGCGGCGGTCGATCGATTCGGGATTACCGAGCACGATGCGCAACGCGCTGGGTCGGGCACCCGCGCACCGGCCCCCGGACGTCCCGGCGTCGGTCATCGTCAGCCCGCGCTCCGACGGGGACGGAATCATCCTGGAGGTGCGGGCCCGGGATCGGCCGGGGCTGCTCGCCACGATCGTCTCGTCGCTCCTGGGTGCCGGTGCGAGAATCGACTGGGTTCTGGTGAGAACCCGCGGCTCGGCGGTCGAGGACGCCTTCGCGCTGTCCGGGCGGGGAGCGGTTCTCGGTACGGCGGCGGTCGTCGAGACCGCCCTGTCCTGATACGGACTCGACGACCTCAGCGTGTGCTGACACGGTGTGTCCCGATACCCTGTGTGGAGTCGTCGCCGACGACACCGGGGTTCTCCGTCCCGGGCCGCGAACCAGGGAGCTGTTGCCGTGTTCGAATCCTTGTCCGACCGCCTCACAGGTGCGCTCAAGGACCTCCGTGGCAAAGGCCGGCTCAGTGACGCGGACATCGACGCCACGGCGCGCGAGATCAGGCTGGCGCTACTCGAGGCGGACGTCGCCCTGCCGGTCGTCCGCGCCTTCATCTCGCGGGTCAAGGAGCGGGCCAAGGGCGCAGAGGTGTCCGAGGCGCTCAACCCGGCGCAGCAGGTCGTCAAGATCGTCGATGCCGAGCTCACGGCGATCCTCGGCGGTGAGGCGCGGCGGATCGAGTTCGCCAAGCAGCCCCCGACCGTGATCATGCTGGCCGGCCTCCAGGGCGCGGGTAAGACCACCCTCGCCGGAAAGCTCGCACACTGGCTCAAGGGCCAGGGCCACACCCCGCTGCTCGTGGCGTGCGACCTGCAGCGCCCCGGCGCGGTGGATCAGCTGCAGATCGTCGGTGAGCGGGCCGGGGTCCAGGTGTTCGCGCCGCACCCCGGCACCTCCGTCGGTGGTGACGGCGAGGTCGTGGGGGTCCAGGAACCCGTCTCCGTGGCCCAGCGCGGACTCGCACACGCCCGCGCCAAGATGCACGACGTCGTGATCGTCGACACCGCCGGTCGACTCGGTATCGACGACGAGTTGATGGCCCAGGCGCGGGGGATCCGTGACGCCGTCCAGCCGGACGAGACCTTCTTCGTCCTGGACGCCATGATCGGTCAGGACGCCGTCATCACCGCCGAGGCGTTCCGTGAGGGAGTCGGCTTCACCGGCGTCGTCCTCACCAAGCTCGACGGCGATGCCCGAGGCGGTGCGGCGCTCAGCGTCCGCGAGCTGACCGGCACCCCGATCATGTTCGCCTCCGACGGCGAGAAGCTCGAGGACTTCGACGTCTTCCACCCGGAGCGGATGTCGAGCCGCATCCTCGGAATGGGCGACGTGCTCTCGCTGATCGAGCAGGCCGAGACCGTCTTCGACGCCACGGAGGCCGAGAAGACCGCCGCGAAGATCGGCTCGGGCGAGCTCACCCTCGAGGACTTCCTCGACCAGATGCTGATGATCCGGAAGATGGGGCCCATCGGGAACCTGCTCGGCATGCTCCCGGGCGGCAAGGAGATGAAGGCCGCCGTCGGCGACATCGACGAGAAATACCTGGACCGCATCCAGGCCATCATCCGCGGTATGACCCCGGAGGAGCGGGCCAACCCGAAGGTCATCAACGGGTCCCGCCGCCAGCGCATCGCCAAGGGTTCCGGCGTGACCGTGACCGACGTCAATCAACTCGTGGACCGCTTCTTCGAGGCCCGCAAGATGATGAGCCGGATGGCCGGCCAGATGGGCATGCCGGGCGCTGGCCGCAAGAACCAGCGCAAGGGCAAGAAGGGCAAGAAGGGGCGTGGCCCCACACCGCCCAAGAACCGCGGGATGATGCCGGGCGGTATGCCAGGTATGCCGCCCGGTATGCCCGGTATGCCTCAGGGCATGCCCGACCTGTCGCAGATGCCGCCGGGACTGGATCAGCTCCCGCCCGGCCTCGAGGGGATCGACATCAACGACCTGAAGTTCCCCAAGCGTTGACACACGCTGCTGCGCCGGGCGGGGCGATTGGTGCCCCGGCGGCACGGCGGTCTAGACTGGTCCGCCGGACGCCGTCACCGGTGGAATCACGCGCCCAAGCGCGGGTTCCGTGCCGACCGGCGGTCACCCGCAAGGCGAAACCGGGCCCCGCAACGAGTGCGGGCGTCGCTGAATCGCCACGTGACCTGCAACAGAAAGTGAGACGCCCACATGGCCGTCAAGATCAAGCTCACCCGCCTCGGCAAGATCCGCAACCCGCAGTACCGCGTGATCGTGGCCGACGCCCGCACCCGTCGTGACGGCCGGTCGATCGAGACCATCGGTCTCTACCGTCCCAAGGAGGAGCCCAGCTTCGTCCAGATCGACTCCGAGCGCGCCCAGTACTGGCTCGGCGTCGGCGCCCAGCCGACCGAGGCCGTCGAGCAGCTGCTCAAGCTGACCGGTGACTGGCAGAAGTTCAAGGGCATCGAGGGCGCCGAGGGCACCCTGAAGGTCGCCGAGCCCAAGCCCAGCAAGCTGGACCTGTTCAACAAGGCGCTCGAGGAGGCCCAGGGCGAGCCGTCCGCCGAGGCCATCACCACCAAGCGCAAGGCCGAGAAGGCCAAGAAGGCCGAAGAGGCCAAGAAGGCGGAGGAGGCCGCTGCGGCCGAGTCCACCGAGGGCGAGGCCGCCGAGGCCGAGTCCGCAGAGGCCTGAGTCTGATGAACGACATGGTTGTCGACGCCGTCGACCATCTCGTCCGCGGCATCGTGTCGGATCCCGACGCGGTGGCCGTGCGGTCGAGTGGTGGCCGGCGCGGCGCCGTGATCCGGGTGACGGTCGCCCCGTCCGATCTCGGTCGGGTGATCGGCCGTGGTGGTCGCACCGCTTCGGCGATCCGGACCATCGTCACCGCTGTGGGTGGCCCGGGAATCCGTGTCGACGTCGTCGACACCGACCGTTGACCCGCCAGTAGCCCGAGGACAAGGACACCATGGAGCTCGTCGTCGGACGCGTCGTCAAATCGCACGGCGTCCGAGGCGAGCTCGTGGTCGAGGTGCGGACCGACTCCCCCGAGGAGCGGTTCGCCCCCGCGAGCCGTCTCGTCGGCCGCACCGGCCGTGGCAACAACACGGCGGATCGTGACGTGACGATCGAAGCCGCCCGGAGTCACTCCGGGCGGCTTCTCGTGCGTCTCGAAGGGGTGGGGGACCGGGACACCGCCGACGCGCTGCGCGGCATGCTGCTGCTCGTCGACTCCGGGGCGCTTCCTGACCCACAGGACCCGGACGAGTTCCACGACCACCAGTTGCTCGGACTCCGTGTGCTCGATACCTCGGGCGACCGCCTCGGTGAGGTCGTCGAGGTCGTGCACACCGCCGCGGGCGAACTGCTGGGCATCCGTCTCGCCGACGGGTCCGACGCGCTGGTGCCATTCGTGACGGAGATGGTCCCGGAAGTGGATCTCGCCGGGGGCACGTGTGTGATCGATCCGCCGGAAGGACTGCTCGAACTGGGCAGCTCATGACCGCCGCCGACGAACGTGGTGGGGCCGGCCCGGCGCTGCGACTCGACGTCGTCACCGTCTTTCCCGAGTACCTCGCCCCGCTCCGGCTGGCCCTGCTGGGCCGCGCCGTCGACCGCGGGATCGTCGAAGTGGGGATACACGACCTGCGTGACTGGACGCATGACGTCCACCGATCCGTGGACGACACCCCGTTCGGCGGTGGCCCCGGCATGGTCATGCGCCCCACCGTGTGGGGCGAGGCACTGGACGATCTCGTCCCCGTGCCGCACCCGGACACCCGAGGGGACGACCGGCCGCTGCTGATCGTGCCCACCCCCGCTGGCCGACCGTTCACCCAGTCCGACGCCCATCGCTACGCGCGCCGGCGACACCTGTTGTTCGCGTGTGGGCGCTACGAGGGGATCGACCAGCGTGTGGTCGACGAGGCATCCGAGACGATGGACGTCGACGAGGTCAGCATCGGCGACTACGTCCTCATCGGGGGAGAGGTGGCCGTACTCGTGATCGCCGAGGCGGTCGTCCGCCTCCTGCCCGGGGTTCTGGGCAATCGCCGCAGCCACGAGGAGGACTCCTTCTCCGACGGCCTGCTCGAGGGGCCCTCGTACACCAGGCCCGAGGTCTGGCGGGACCGCGCGGTTCCGGAGGTGCTCAAGTCAGGAAACCACGCCAGGATAGACCGCTGGCGTCGGGACCAGTCGCTGCGCCGGACCGCCGAGCGGCGACCGGAGCTGCTGGCCCGCGCCGAACTGGACACACCGGATCTGGCCCTGCTCGCCGAGCTCGGATGGGCGCCACCGCAGCCCTGATTTGGGGCGTGCGCACCGGTGATGGCACACTAGCGAGGTTGACCTTCCGGGCGTCCTGCACGCCCGTCGTCGGTCGCGCTGATCCGGGGCACGAACCGGTTGTCCCACCTACACGGTGGGCGCCAGGGTCCTCTGTCCTCATTCCTGACATGCAAGGAACATCAATGAACACTCTCGATTTCATCGACAACAAGTCCCTGCGGGACGACATCCCCGAGTTCCGGGCCGGCGACACGCTCGACGTGCACGTCAAGGTCATCGAGGGCACGAAGGAGCGTATCCAGGTCTTCAAGGGCGTCGTGATCCGTCGCCAGGGCGGCGGCGTCCGCGAGACCTTCACCATCCGCAAGGTCTCGTTCGGCGTCGGCGTCGAGCGCACCTTCCCGGTGCACTCGCCGAACATCGACCGGATCGATGTGCTGGTGCGCGGTGACGTCCGTCGCGCCAAGCTGTACTACCTGCGTGCTCTCCGCGGCAAGGCCGCGAAGATCAAGGAGAAGCGCTGATCGCGTAGAGCGAGTCCTACTCGGCCGCCGACGGTGGCAGGGAATCGACTACGCTCGTCCGGGTGAGCAGCACCGAATCGCCTGGACATGACCCCGCCGAGCCGGGGCCCCGGGGAGGCGGGGCCCCGGCTCGCGGCGTCGAGAAGAAGGGCCAGCCCTGGTACATAGAGATCCCCCTGCTGGTGGTGATCGCGCTCGTCCTGGTCTTCGTGTTCCAGACCTTCGTGGGGCGGGTGTACCAGATCCCCTCCGAGTCGATGGAGCCCACGCTCCACGGCTGCGTGGGATGCACCGGGGACCGGATCTTCGTCGACAAGATCAGTTATCGGTTCGGTGACCCGGAGCCCGGCGATGTGGTGGTGTTCAAGGGGCCGGATTCCTGGAACCAGGGCTACCAGTCGATCCGATCGGACAATCCCGTCATCCGCACCCTGGAGAACATCGGCGGCGTCATCGGCGTCGTCCCGCCCGACCAGAACGACCTCGTGAAGCGCGTCGTCGCCGTGGGCGGCCAGACGGTGGGCGGATGTTCCCCGGACGGCCGGCTGCTGGTAGACGGTCAGCCGCTGGACGAGCCGTACCTCAACGAGGATCCGACGGTGAACCGCAATCCCATGAACTGTGCGTTCGGGCCCATCACGGTGCCCGAGGGCAACTACTGGGTGATGGGTGACAACCGGAACAACTCGGCCGACTCGCGTTTCCACATGGGCGACGAGTTCCAGGGGACGGTGCCGGGCGAGAACATCATCGGCAAGGTCCAGGCGATCATCCTGCCCTTCAACCGGATCGGGACGGTCTCCTCCCCGGACATCAGCGTCGGGTGAGGCCGGTCGGTCTCAGGCCGGCCCTGCCGGACCGCGCGCGGGTGACCCGCAGGGCTGGTCGTCTGGCTCTCGAGGCGGCCGTCTCACGTCGCGGTCTGGGTCCCGCCGCCGGGGTCGATGAGGCGGGCCGGGGTTGTTGCGCCGGCCCTCTCGTCGTCGCGGCGTGTGTTCTCGGAGACCGGTTACACCCCGAACTCGCGGACCTCGATGATTCGAAGAAGCTCTCGCCCGCCACCCGTGAACGACTCCACGACGCGGTCATGCGCCGTGCGGTGGCGATGTCTGTGGTGGTGATCGACCCGGAGCACATCGATGCGCGGGGGATCCACCGCTGCAACCTCGAGGGGATGCGTCGCGCGGTGGCCGGGCTGGATCCGTCTCCGGGTTTCGTGTTCACGGACGGGTTCGCCGTCGACGGGCTCGGGTGCCAGTCCACGGCGGTCATCGGGGGTGATGCGGTGGTCGCATCCATCGCCGCCGCGAGTGTCCTCGCGAAGGTGACGCGTGATCGGATTATGGTGGACCTCGACTCGCGGTACCCGGGCTACGGGTTCGCCTCCCACAAGGGATACGGGACCGCACGTCACGCCAGGGCGATCGAGGAACTCGGTCCCAGCGACATCCATCGCATGTCGTACGCCAACGTCCGTCGCGCCGCGCAGGCGCATTCGAGGAGCACGAGATGAGCGCCGAGGATCTGGAGAACTACGAGACCGAGATGGAGCTCTCGCTTTATCGCGAGTACCGCGACATCGTCGGGCAGTTCACCTATGTCGTCGAGACGGAGCGCCGCTTCTACCTCGCCAACGCCGTTGAACTCATCCCGAGGTCCGCTGACGGCGAGGTGTACTTCGACGTCCGCATGTCCGATGCCTGGGTGTGGGACATGTACCGACCTGCGCGTTTCGTCAAGTACGTGCGCGTGTTGACGTTCAAGGACGTCAATATCGAGGAGCTGGACAAGCCCGAGCTCCGCCTTCCCGAGTAGGCATCCGGGGCGATTGTCCACAGGCCCCGGACTCTCCACAGACCGTCTCCGACCCGGCCCGCATCCGGCGGGCCGGGTCGTCTGCGTCCGGCAGGGTGATCCCCGGCGGACCCGGGTGGGCCGGGTCGCCGGGAGGGGCGGGCGATGGCGGGTCACGAGGGGGACGGGAGCCGGAGGGCGGGGACGTCCGGGCGACGCAGGCCGGACCGGCGGCAACAGATCGGGAGGGCGGGGGAGAAGCACGCGGAATCGCTCCTGAGGTCCAGGGGCGCCGAGGTCCTGGCACGCAACTGGCGGTGTGCGGCCGGGGAGCTCGATCTGGTGGTGCTCGACGCCGCGGGTCGTCTCCGGTTCGTCGAGGTGCGCACCCGTACGGGCCCGGGCTTCGGCACCCCCGCCGAGTCGGTCACACCGGCCAAGCAGCACCAGGTTCGCATGGTGGCGAAGTACTGGCTCGCAGCCAACCCGGGCGGGTGGCGTCAGGTGTGCTTCGACGTCGTCGGGGTGGACCTGTCCGAGTCCGATCGTCCGCGGCTGGAGCTGTTCGAGGACGTGATGTGACAGTGGCGCTCGGACGCACGTGGGCGGTCACCCTCCAGGGGGTCGGTGGACAGTTGGTCGAGGTCGAGGCGGATGTGGGCCGTGGGCTGCCGGCGGTGAGCATCGTGGGTCTTCCGGACAAGGCGGTATTGCAGGCCAGGGACAGGGTCCGGGCCGCGGTCGTCAACTCCGGCCTCACCTGGCCGCCGGGCAGGGTCGTGCTCTCACTGTCGCCTGCGGCGGTCCCCAAACGGGGCTCAGGCTTCGATCTCCCGCTCGCGATCGGGGTCCTCACCGCGTCGGGCGAACTCCCGGCCGGGGCGTTCGAGGGGACGCTGCTGGTGGGGGAGCTCGCACTGGACGGGCGCATCAGGCCCGTGAGAGGCGTCCTTCCCGCGGTCCTCGCTGCGCGGGAGGCCGGGTTGGAACGGGCGATCGTGCCGGGGGCGAACCTGGCAGAGGCTCGTCTCGTTAGGGGAATCGCCACGGCCGGGGCGGACTCGCTCGCGATGATCGCCGTCTGGTGCCGCGGCTCAGGGGACCTGGTCTCGGAGGCGGCAGCGCCGCGGGGCGTCGCGGACGGTGATGACTCCGACCTGGCCGAGGTGGTGGGCCAGGACGATTGCCGGCGTTCCATCGAGGTCGCGGCGGCCGGCGGCCACGCGGTTCTTCTTCGCGGGGCCCCCGGGACGGGCAAGACGATGTTGGCGCGCAGGCTCCCCGGGTTGCTGCCCGATCTGGACGAGCAGGCGGCGCTCGAGGCCACCGCGATCCATTCGGTCATGGGCAAGCTCTCCTCCCGGGACCCGCTGCTGCGCCGTCCGCCGTTCGTCGCCCCACACCACGACGCGTCGACGGCGGCGCTCGTCGGCGGCGGGTCCACCACACCGCGCCCCGGGGCGGTCTCGCTGGCGCACAGGGGAGTGCTGTTCCTCGATGAATGTGCGGAGTTCTCCGGCCGCGTGCTCGACAGCCTCAGGACACCGCTGGAGGAGGGCGAGATACGGATCGCCCGGAGCGACGGGATCATGGTCTTTCCCGCGAGGTTCCAACTCGTCATGGCCGCGAACGACTGCCCCTGTGGCGCCGCGAGGCCGGACGACTGCACCTGCTCGCCTGACGCGCGCCGCCGCTACGGGCGGGCTCTGACCGGTCCGCTGCGGGACCGGATCGATATCGCCGCGCGGACTCTGCCGGTCGGTTCGGGATTGTTCGCGGTGGGGGAGATCGAGGACACCGCGGTCGTGCGGGCCAGGGTGACGACGGCGAGGGCCGCCGCCGCCGATCGGTGGGCGGGGTGCGCGGAGGCGAACGGCGCCGCGGCCAACGCCGGCGTGCCCGGGCGGGTCCTGCGATCACTGAAGGCGCTGGACAGGCGTGCCCTCCGCCCGCTTGACCGTGCGCTGGCCCACGGTGTCCTGTCTCCACGTGGTGTGGATCGGTGTCTCCGTCTGGCGTGGACGGTCGCGGACCTGGAGGGGGCCGTCGTGCCCACCGAATCGCATGTCGCCGAGGCGATGGTGCTGAGAGGAGAGGACTGATGGCAGGGCTGTTCGAGACGGCGGTCCCGGCGACGGATGAGGTCCGCGCGGCGTACGCCTATCTGGGTGCGGTGACGGAGAGGCCCACCGCACAACTCTGGGACCTGGTGGACACGGTCGGGCCGGTCGAGGCCCGCGACCGGATCCGGAGGAAGCAGGTGCCCGAGGGGCTGGCCGATCAGACCGAGGCACGACGAGACGTGGTCGACGGGGCCGGACTTCTGGATGACGCCCACAGGTCGGGGGCACGGCTGCTGGTGCCGGGCGATCCCGGCTGGCCGGACTGGCTGCTCGCGCCCCTCGATCGACCACGGGGGAGACGGCGCGATGGCACGGGCGGGGTGCCCACGGCGTTACGGCCGCTGGGGCTGTGGTGGCGTGGTCCCGCCGATCCGGCCACGGCGCTGGGTCGGTCGGTGGCGGTGGTCGGAACCCGCGCACCCACCGCGTACGGGCGGGCGGTGACCGCGGACCTGTCCGCCGGGGTATCGGCCGAGGACTTCACCGTGGTCTCCGGGGGAGCGTTCGGGATCGACGCCGCCGCGCACCGTGCCGTGTTGGGGGCGGGAGGGGTGACCATCGCGGTTCTGGCAGGAGGCGTGGACCGGCTGTACCCCCGGGGGAACGACTCCATGCTCCGGCAGATCGCGGAAACCGGGGCGGTGATCTCGGAACAGCCCCCGGGGACCGGCGTGACCCGGTACAGGTTCCTGGACCGGAACAGGATCATCGCGGCCCTGACATCCGCGACCATCGTGGTGGAGGCGGCCGCACGGAGCGGGGCCCTGAGCACCGCGGCGTGGGCGGCGGCGCTGGAGCGGCCGGTCGGCGCGATACCGGGTCCTGTGACGTCGGTGGCATCGGTCGGGACCCATCTGCTGATCCGCGATCGCGGAGCCGTGTTGATCGGACGGACGGCCGACGTGGTGGAGTTGGCCGGCGATATGGGGGAGACGGCGGCGCCACCGTCCGGGGGCACCTCGACCTGGGACGGACTGGATGACGTGACCCGGCGGGTGCTGGAGGCCCTACCGACCACCGGTGGTGTGGCACCGGCCGAGGTCGCGGCGTCGGCGGGGATCCCGCCGAGTACGACCCGGGCGGTACTGGGTCGACTGATGTCGACGGGAGCGGCGGTCCGGGGGCCGCAGGGGTGGCGACGATCCGGTGGGGGCGGCGTGCAGATGAGCCTGTCGGTGGGCTGACCGGGCGCCAGCGGGGCCGGCCGGTGATGGCTGCGCGAAGCCCGCGGCGTTCTTCTTGCGTGCGATCGCGGGTGGGGTGATGATGGGACTCATGGGACGCATGGGTTCACAAGGGGCGGTCGGTCGCGAAGTGCCTCCCGCGCTCGAACCCGTCCTGGACGACTTCGCCGACCATCTCCGCGCCGGCCGGTCCCGCTCCGAGGCGACGGTCCGCGCCTACCGTTCCGACGCGCGAGCGCTGCTGTCCCGGCTCTCGACCGAGCCGGGGGGCCCGGCCTGCGCAGCCGATCTCGCCGGGGCGTTCACCCTGCCCGCCCTCCGGGGGTGGCTCGCCGAACAGGTCTCCGCCGGGGCGGCGCGCTCGAGCGTCGCGCGGCGGGTGGCGGCGGCGCGATCATTCAGCACCTGGGCGAGCCGGACGGGACTCGTCCCGACGGATGTCGCCGCCCGCCTCGAGGCACCGAAGGCGCAGCGCCACCTTCCGGAGGTGCTGCAGACCGCCCAGGCCGCCGAGGTGCTCCGGACGACTGAACTCGGGGCGGCGGAGGGCGACCCGATCGCCCTACGGGACCAGCTCGTCGTGGAACTCCTGTACTCCTGCGGGATCCGGGTGGCCGAGCTGTGCGGACTGGACGTGGACGACCTCGACCGGGAACGACGCCTGCTGCGGGTACTCGGCAAGGGTGGCCGTGAACGTTCGGTTCCCTACGGCCGCCCGGCCGAGGCCGCATTGCGGCTCTGGCTCGACGCGGGGCGACGAGCTCTTGCCACCGACCGTTCCGGACCAGCTCTGCTGTTGGGGGCCCGGGGCGGCAGGCTCGACCCGCGGGCCGCACGTCGGATCGTCAACGAGGTGACGGCGGTGACCCCGGGATCGCCCAGGGTCTCGCCGCACGCCCTGCGGCACAGTTCGGCGACACACCTCCTCGAGGGCGGCGCCGACCTGCGCCATGTCCAGGAACTGTTGGGGCATTCGACGCCGGCGACCACGCAGATCTACACCCATGTCTCGGCCGATCGCCTCCGCGCCGCGTACCGCGGAGCCCACCCGCGGGCATGAGACCGGGGCGGGGGAAAGGGCGAGTAAGGCAGGCGCGGCCCGGCGCAGTGATCAGGCTTCGCCGTCCCCGGGACGGGTGGGCTTGAGTCGGATCGGCCGGTCCGAGACGAGTGTCAGCGACAGTGGGTCGACGTAGTCGTCGTCGTCACCTCCCGGGTTCCCCGAAGCGACGCGTGCGCCCCAGTGCAGGCACGCTTCCATGGGGCACCCCGGGTGTCCCGCGACGAGGTGCCCGACCGTCTGGCCCGTCGAGACCTCATCGCCTTTCAGGACACTCGCCGTCACCGGTTCGTAGGTGGTCCGTAGGCCGTGGCCATGATCCAGGGACAGCACCGGCTTTCCACCCACCGACCCCGCGAACAGCACGGTGCCGGGTGCCGGCGCGAGCACGGGCGACAGGGGCTCGGCCGCCAGATCGACGCCCCGATGCCCGGCGAGCCAGCGGTGATCGGGGGGATCGAAGCCGGTCACCGGGACCGCCGGGCCCGGGACGGGGCTGCGGAACCGCACCGTCGGGGCGGCAGGCGCGGCGGGGTGGGGCAGCACAGCGGCGAGCAGAACCCCCGCCACCGCCACCCCCACCGCGGCGGCGCCGGCCCTTGTGGCTCCGGCACGGTCCATCCGCACGGCTCCCCGTACGCCTCGCTCGTCTCCCATGACCCCAGTGGAGCGTGTCCCGGGGCGCGGCGCGAGAGTCCCGGCGCCGGGTGTGGAGAAACTCGACGACCATCCACAGGTGTTCGTCGCCGTCGCCGTCTTGGCGGACAGACGCACCACCGGATATGCTTCCCGGTGCGGTCGACTCTGCAGTCGATTGACTTCGCGTGTCCTGCCCCGCCCGCGGGTGGAGCATCCGGACCCGTGATCCCCTGGATCACGGACCCTCCGGACGACGGACCAGTTGGTGCCCCTGGCTGTTCAGGGGTGAGGTCCGGCGCGGACACCAGGGCCCGAGGCCACCCGGCTGAAGGGCGTAACCCGATACAGATTCAGAAAGCGAGGACGAGGGCCTCGCGGTCCGGCTGCTTCCAAGCCGGACGAGCCCTCAACCCATCATGGCAGTTATCTCCATGAAGCAGCTGCTCGACGCAGGTGCTCACTTCGGTCACCAGACCCGTCGCTGGAACCCGAAGATGCGCCGGTTCATCTTCACCGACCGCAACGGCATCTACATCATCGACCTGCAGCAGACCCTGACGTACATCGACCAGGCGTACGAGTTCGTCAAGGAGACCGTCGCCCACGGCGGCACCGTCCTGTTCGTCGGCACCAAGAAGCAGGCCCAGGAGGCCATCGCCGAGGAGGCCGCCAAGGTCGGGATGCCGTACGTCAACCAGCGCTGGCTGGGCGGCATGCTCACCAACTTCCAGACCGTGCACCAGCGGCTCCTGCGCCTCAAGGAGCTCGAGTCGATGGAGCAGTCGGGTGGCTTCGAGGGTCGCACCAAGAAGGAAATCCTCATGCTCACGCGTGAGAAGAACAAGCTCGAGCGCACGCTCGGCGGTATGCGTGACATGACCAAGGTTCCTTCGGTGGTGTGGGTCGTCGACACCAACAAGGAGCACATCGCCGTCGGCGAGGCCCGCAAGCTCAACATCCCGGTCGTCGCAATCCTCGACACCAACTGTGACCCGGACGTCGTCGACTACCCGATCCCGGCGAACGACGACGCGATCCGCTCGGTGACCGTGCTGACCCGCGTGATCGCCTCCGCCGTCGCCGAGGGCCTCAAGGCCCGCTCGCAGGCCGGCAAGACCACCGGCGACCAGGCCGAGCCCCTCGCCGAGTGGGAGACCGAGCAGCTCGACCAGGTCACCGGCGAGGCCGCCGCTCCGGAGGCCGCCGAGGCCCCCGCCGAGATCACCGGCACCGAGTCGCCCGTGGCGGAGCCGCCCGCCGCGGAGGCCGCCCCCGAGGCGCCCGCCACCGAGGTCTGATCCTCAGGCACCAGCTCGAGACATGTCGGGCCCGGCCGCCCATGACCCCTCGCGGGGGTCCCCGGGTGGCCGGGCCCGACGTGTCACCGGCGGTGGGAACCGGTCTCCATCGGCGCTTCGGCGTCTAGGGTGGAGGCGGATTCGTCCGCCGACCGACGCGACTACTTTTCACGACACATCCAACCCCTATAAGGAGGGTCGCCCCACAATGGCGAACTACACCGCTGCCGACGTCAAGCGTCTGCGTGAGCTCACCGGCTCCGGGATGATGGACTGCAAGAAGGCTCTCGAGGAGACCGACGGCGACTTCGACAAGGCCGTCGAGGTCTTGCGCATCAAGGGCGCCAAGGACGTGGGCAAGCGCGCCGAGCGCGCCACCGCCGAGGGCCTGGTCGCCGTCAAGGACGGCGTCATGGTCGAGCTCAACTCCGAGACCGACTTCGTCGCCAAGAGCGCCGAGTTCATCGCGCTCGCCGACAAGATCGTCGGCGTGGCCGCCGCCCAGGGCATCTCCGATCTCGACGCGCTGAACGCCGCCGAGCTGGACGGCACCACCGTCGCCGACGCGGTCGTCGCCTTCTCCGCCAAGTCCGGCGAGAAGCTCGTCCTGCGTCGCGTGGGCAAGCTCGACGGCCCCGTCGCCGTCTACCTGCACAAGCGTTCGTCGGATCTGCCGCCGGCCGTCGGCGTCCTGGTCGCCTACTCGGGCGAGGGCGAGGCCGCCGAGTCCGCCGCCCGTTCCGCCGCGATGCAGATCGCCGCGCTCAAGGCCCAGTACCTCTCGCGTGACGAGGTCCCCGCCGACGTCGTCGCCAAGGAGCGCGAGATCGCCGAGGCCACCGCCCGCGAGGAGGGCAAGCCGGAGCAGGCACTGCCCAAGATCATCGAGGGTCGGCTCAACGGCTTCTACAAGGACGTCTGCCTCCTGGACCAGGCCTCCGTCACCGACAGCAAGAAGACCGTCGGTGCGCTTCTCGAGGAGGCCGGCGCGAAGGTCACCTCGTTCCTGCGCTTCGAGGTCGGTCAGGCCTGACCCGCGCCTGAGCCGCTTCGTGCGGTGAACCAGCGACGGCGGTACCCGGGGATCGGGTGCCGCCGTCGCTCGTCGTGCCCACCGGGTGCGCCCGCCTCCGGCGGGCTGCGCTGTGGAGGGCGTGCGGATAGGGCAGAATGTACCCGGCTCCACCATGGGCCGGACAGCTCCTCGACGACACGGTGTCAGGAGCGTCGACGCGCGACACGGGCTAGATCCGCCCGGGACGAGGAGAACGATGACCGACCCGCTGCACGGGTACAAGCGTGTGATGCTCAAGCTGGGTGGCGAGATGTTCGGCGGCGGTGGCGTGGGCATCGATCCGGACGTCGTGCAGTCCGTCGCGCGCCAGATCGCAGAGGTCTCGAGGACCGGGGCCCAGATCGCGATCGTGATCGGTGGTGGCAACTTCTTCCGTGGCGCCCAGTTGCAGCAGCGCGGACTCGACCGCGCCCGGAGCGACTACATGGGGATGCTGGGCACCGTGATGAACTGCCTGGCCCTCCAGGATTTCCTCGAGCAGGAGGGCATCTCCACGCGGGTGCAGACGGCCATCCACATGGGTCAGGTGGCGGAGCCGTACATCCCGCTGCGCGCCGAGCGGCACCTCGAGAAGGGCCGGGTCGTGATCTTCGGTGCCGGCATGGGCATGCCCTACTTCTCCACCGACACCACCGCCGCCCAGCGGGCGCTGGAGATCCGGGCGGACGTGTTGCTCATGGCAAAGGCCGTCGACGGTGTGTACTCCGATGATCCGCGGACGAATCCGGATGCCGAGCTGTACGCCCGCATCGAGCACCGTGAGTGCCTGGAGCAAGGTCTCAAGGTCGCGGACGCCACAGCGTTCAGCCTCTGCATGGACAACAACATGCCGATCTTGGTCTTCAACATGCTCACCGAGGGCAATATCGCCCGCGCGGTGGCCGGTGAGCAGATCGGGACCCTGGTGAGCAGCCCGGCCTGACCCGGCCGCAGTAGGACCACGCACCCACCAGCCGACACGAACGAAAAGAGACGAAGATGATCGACGACACCCTGCTCGAGGCCGAGGAGAAGATGGAGAAGGCGATCGAGCACGTCCGCGACGAGCTCTCCGCCATCCGCACCGGTCGTGCGAATCCGGGCATGTTCAACCGGGTCATGTGCGAGTACTACGGAACGATGACACCTATCACCCAGATGGCGACCATCACGGTCCCGGAGCCCCGCATGCTCATCATCAAGCCGTACGAGATGTCGCAGATGGGCCCCATCGAGAACGCGATCCGTAACTCGGACCTCGGCGTCAACCCGACGAACGACGGCCAGGTGCTCCGCGTGACCGTCCCGCAGCTCACCGAGGAGCGCCGCAAGGACCTGGTCAAGCAGGCCAAGGCCAAGGCGGAGGACGGTCGCATCGCGCTTCGCGGGGTGCGCCGCAAGGCGATGGATGAGCTCAAGCGCATCGACAAGGACGGCGAGGCGGGCGAGGACGAGGTCAACGCCGCGGAGAAGGAGCTCGACAAGGTCACGCAGCGCTACGTGGCCGAGGTCGACGAGATCGTGAAGGGCAAGGAAGCCGAACTGATGGAGGTCTGACCCCTCCCGGGTTCTCCGCCAGCCGTTCAACCACCACAACAGTCGAGGAGTACGCCGTGGATGACGCTCCGTCCGGCCCGCCCGGGCCCACTGCCGCGGCCGCGGCGCCCCCGTCCCGCGCCGGCCGCGACCTGACCCGGGCGATCCCGGTGGGGATCGGGCTCGGTGCCCTCGTGATCGCCAGTATCGCGTTCAATCCGCGGGCGTGGTATCTGGTCGCGGGCGGAGCCGTGGCCATCGGGACGTGGGAGGTTTTCAAACGCCTCCGTCAGGCCCGGTTCACGCTGCCCCTTGTTCCACTGCTCCTCGGCGGTCAGGCGATGGTGTGGTCAGGTTTCCTGATCGGCGCGACCGGGGCCTTCGCGGCTTTCGCGGCCACGGCGGTGGTGGTGCTGGTCTGGCGGTTGCTCATGGGCGGCCTCGACATCGCTCCGAAGAACTATCTACGGGACGTCTCGGTCACGGTGTTCGTCCTGGTCTGGATCGCCGTGCCGGGATGCCTGGGCGCGATGCTCTCGGACGGTGAGTACGGCGCGCAACGTGTCATCGCGCTCATCCTGCTCGTGGTGTGCTCGGACGTCGGTGGCTATATCGCCGGCGTGCTGTTCGGAAAGCACCCGATGGCGCCCGCCATCAGTCCGAAGAAGTCCTGGGAGGGCTTCGCCGGCTCACTCATCCTCGCGATGGTCGGCGGTGCGCTGGTCGTGTGGCTGCTGTTCGACGACGACATCTGGAAGGGCATCCTCCTCGGCGTGCTCGCGGTGTTCACCGCGACCCTCGGCGATCTCGTGGAGTCCCAGGTCAAGCGCGACCTCGGGATCAAGGACATGGGGACGGTGTTGCCGGGTCACGGCGGGTTCATGGACCGCCTCGATTCCGTTCTGCCCAGCGCGGTGGTGGTCTGGATCGTCTTCACATTCGTCGTCCCGACATAGCGGACACTTCGGCCGGCCGGACTGTCGTTCCGCGCGGCCGACCAGCGACATCAGCGGGATCGCGCCGAGAGCTTCCGGGCCTTGCGCGCCCGCATCCGGAGCTGCAGGATCCGGAACCCGGCGAACAGGGCCATGATCAATGCGCCGGCGATCGCGGCGAACAGGATCAGGACACCCAGCGGCAGGCTGAAATGCAGACCGAGGTACTGCACGTCCGTCGAGGTGGTGTTCTGTGCTATGAAGATCAGCAGGAGAATCGTGACCAACGCGCCCAGCACCAGACCGACCCACGCCGATCCGAGCCTGCCCGCCGCGCTGTCGGGCACGGCCTGAGGCGAGAGGCGATCGTGATCGGTCGCCTCCGGGGCCGACGGCGCGGGCACGTCGGCGGTTGCATTCTCGGCGGGCACCACGGCCGTCTCGGGGGACGACTCGGTGTTGCCGGCGTCGGCAGGGTCGTGTGAACGCGTGGTCATAGGTGAACTGTAAGCGTTCCCGGCGCTCGTGAGCACCGCCACTCGGTGTGTCGTCCGGCCTCGGTTCTGACACAATGGCCGCATCATGGCTGAACCACTTCCCCTCGTCTTCGATGCGCCCCGCCGCGGGCTGCCCCCTCGTCACTTCGCCGACCTCGACGCCGAGGGTCGGGCGGAGGCGATGGCGGAGTTGGAGGTCCCGGCGTTCCGCGCCAAGCAGCTGGCAAATCAGTACTTCGGTCGTCTCGAGGCGGACCCGCGGGAGATGACCGACCTCCCCGCCAGCCTGCGCGATCGGGTCGCGGACGAGCTGTTTCCGCCCCTGACGTCCTCACTGCGGCATATCACCACCGACGAGGGCACCACGCGTAAGACACTGTGGAAGCTCCACGACGGTTCGCTCGTGGAGAGTGTGCTGATGCGGTACCCGGATCGGGCGACGGTCTGCATCTCCAGCCAGGCCGGATGTGGCATGGCATGTCCGTTCTGCGCGACCGGGCAGGGCGGCCTCCAACGCAACCTGTCCGCGGCGGAGATCCTCGACCAGGTCCGGGTGGCCGCCCGGGCTATGCGCGACGGCGAGATCCCGGGCGGTCCCGGCCGCCTGTCGAACGTGGTCTTCATGGGGATGGGGGAGCCGCTGGCCAACTACAAGCGGGTGCTCACCGCGGTACGGGGTATCGTCTCGCCGCCTCCGTCGGGATTCGGGCTCTCCCAGCGCGCGGTCACGGTGTCGACGGTCGGCGTGGTTCCGGCCATCCACCGGCTCGCCGAGGAAGGCCTGCAGGTCACCCTCGCCGTGTCGCTGCATACTCCGGACGACGAGCTGCGCGACACGCTGGTGCCGGTCAACAACCGGTGGCCGGTCTCGGAGGTCATGGACGCCGCCCGCCACTACGCGGATGCGACCGGTCGTCGCGTATCGATCGAGTACGCGCTGATCCGTGACGTGAACGACCAGACATGGCGGGGCGAGATGCTCGGCCGTCTCCTCGCGCAGCGCCTGGGCGCGATGGCGCACGTGAACCTCATCCCCCTGAACCCGACCCCGGGGAGTGAGTGGGACGCCAGCCCCAGGCATCAGCAGGATGCGTTCGTCGAGGCGGTTCGTGCAGCGGGCGTGTCCTGCACCGTCCGTGACACACGGGGGCAGGAGATCGCGGCCGCCTGCGGCCAGCTCGCCGCAGAGGAGTGACACGCCGCCGCCTCAGCGACCAGAACAAGGGCCGCCCCGCTTCGAGCGGGGCGGCCCTCGTCAGCCGGGTGTGGTTCCGGAATCAGTTGGTGCCGGAGGCGGCGATGGCGCCGGTGGCCACACCGCCGGCCACGGCGTAGTGGTCCGAGGGGACCGAGAAGACCTTGTGCGACTTGGCGTAGGTGTCCTTCTTGGGGCGCAGCGAGAGGATCATCCAGATCAGCAGGAACGCGGCGATCGCGACCAGCCAGATGTTCTCGACGTTGCCGATGTGGTTGCCGAAGAGCATGCCGAGCAGGAACAGGACGAAGAAGCCTCCCACCGCCCAGCCGACCTTCGCGCTGTGCTTGTGCCAGCCCCACTCGACCGACGGCTCGTCGAGCGAGCTGACCCCGTCCACGACGACCTCTGCACTGGTGTGTCCGTCCGCGCTCATGCTCCCCGGTTCTCCTCACGGCTCGCTGGCAGCCCCGCGGGCCGCCGACATCGGACCCAGTTTGTCACACCGGGTCGGGCGGCCGACGGGTAACCCGCCCGTGTCGCCCCACACACCTGGTGCCGCGATGCGGCACCAGGCACCGATGATGTGGACAATGGCAGGGTGACCACGCGTGTTCTCGTCCTCGGCAGTACCGGATCGATCGGTACCCAGGCCCTCGAGGTGACCTCTGAGTCCGGCCCCGACCGCTTCCTGGTGGTGGGTCTTGCCGCGGGCGGTGGCCGCGTGGACCTGCTCTCCGACCAGATCCGCAGTACCGGGGCCGAGGCCGTCGCGGTGTCGGATCCGATCGCCGCGGAGAAGGTCCGGGCACAGTTCCCCGAGGTCAGGGTGCTCGACGGCCCGGAGGCCGCGACAAGGCTCGTCCGTGAGGTCGAGGCCGATGTCGTCCTCAACGGGATCGACGGGTCGATCGGTCTCGGGCCGACCCTCGCCGCACTGGACACCGGCGCCCGGCTGGCGCTCGCGAACAAGGAGTCGCTCGTCGCCGGCGGGGCGCTCGTGACGGGCAGGGCCGCGCCCGGGCAGCTCGTCCCGGTCGATTCGGAGCACTCGGCGATGGCCCAGTGCCTACGTGCCGGCACATCCGACGAGGTGGCTTCGCTCGTGCTCACCGCATCGGGTGGCCCGTTCCGTGGCCGGAGTCGTGCGGAACTAGCGGACGTGACAGCGGCGCAGGCCCTCCGGCACCCCACCTGGGAGATGGGCCGGATGATCACGCTGAACTCAGCGACCCTGGTCAACAAGTCCCTCGAACTGATCGAGGCGCACCTGCTGTTCGGGGTGCCGTATGACCGGATCGACGTGACGGTCCATCCCCAGTCGGTGGTGCATTCGGCGGTGACCTTCGTCGACGGCGCGACAGTGGCCAAAGCATCGCCGCCGTCGATGAAATTGCCTATCGCGTTGGCGTTGGGCTGGCCGACGCGGATCGCGGGGGTGTCGACGCCCCTGGACTTCTCGCGGTCGCACACCTGGACGTTCGAGCCCGTCGACGAGGTGACGTTCCCGGCGATCTCCGTGGCGCGTGCCGCAGGGGCGGCGGGCGGGTTGCGCACGGCTGTCTTCAACGCCGCCAACGAGGAGGCCGCGCCGGCCTTCCTCGACGAGCGTATCCGTTTCACCGAGATCGTCGACGTGGTCGCAGCGACGGTCGAGGCGGCGGACGAGTGGTCCGCCGACCCCCGGGATCTGGACGATGTCGTGGCTGCTGAATCGTGGGCGCGCCGTCACGCGGCCGCGCTCGTGACCGGGCTGGAGGGCTGAGTCGTGTTGGTCGTGGGGATCATCCTGTTCGCCTTCGGGATCATGTTGTCGATCGTGCTGCACGAGTTCGGCCATATGAAGGTCGCGCAGTGGTCGGGGATGAAGGTCCGCAGGTTCTTCGTCGGTTTCGGCCCGACCGTCTGGTCGACCAACCGTGGTGGGATCGAGTACGGGCTCAAGGCCGTCCCGCTCGGCGGGTTCTGCGACATCGCGGGAATGACGGCGTACGACGAGTTGTCTCCCGAGGACGAGCCCCGGGCGATGTGGCGGCAGGCGTGGTGGAAGCGCGTGGCGGTGTTGTTGGCCGGGCCGGCCATGAACATCCTCCTGGCGGTCGCGCTGTTCTACGGCGTGGCCCTCGGGTGGGGTCTGGTGAACCGGGATGTGCAGCCGATCCCGACCGATCGGGTGGCGGCGGTCGTGGGGGACACCTGCGCGGCCGGGCAGGCGGGGGAGCCGGCGTGTGGACCGGGGCTGGGCCCCGCCGGCGCGGCGGGGATCCTCCCCGGCGACCGGATCATCGCGGTCGACGGTGTGCCGGTATCGAGTTGGGCCGATCTGTCGGAGGAGGTCGCGGGGCTACCCGGCGAGACCGTGCCGGTGGTCGTGGCCAGGGGCGGTGAGGAGACGACGACGACGGCGACGTTGACCTCGTCCACCGTCGACGGGCAGGAGCGCGGTGCGCTCGGTGTGCGGCTCTCGGATGAGGGGATCCCGCAGGAGATCCTGGACGATCCCGCCTATCAGACGGTCAACACCTATGACGTGTGGAGCGCGGTCCCGGCGACGATCGCGTTCACCGGGGACATGGTCGACGCGACCGTGCAGGGGCTCATCTCGTTCCCGTCCAAGATCCCGGCTGTGGCGGCGTCGATCTTCGGGGCCGAGCGGGCCGAGGATTCGCCGGTCTCGGTCGTCGGCGCGAGCCATATCGGCGGGCAGGCGGCCGAGCAGGGCGCGTGGTGGCTGTTCGTGCTGTTCCTGGCCGGGCTCAACCTGTTCCTCGGCGCCTTCAACCTGGTCCCGCTCACCCCGTTCGACGGCGGCCACGTCGCGGTCGTGTTCTACGAGAAGATCCGGGATGCCCTGCGCCGCCTCCGCGGCCTGGCCCCGGGCGGGCCGGCCGACTACGAGAAGCTGGCCCCGGTCACCATGACCGTGTTCGTGCTGTTGATCGGCGTGTCCGCGATCGTCATCACCGCTGATTTCGTCAACCCCATCCTGCTGACCGGGTGATCCCGGCGACTCCTGCTCGCACGCGGTGGCCCCGACCCGGATAATGGCGGGCGGGACTCATCAGCATCCGGCTGCCAAGCCCCTAAGGAAGGCCCTTCACGTGAACGACTCGTCCTCCATCCCCGTCGGTCTGGGAATGCCCGACGCGCCGCTGCCCGCCCTGGCGCCGCGTCGGAAGACCCGTCAGCTGTTCGTGGGACAGGTGGGTGTGGGCAGCGACCACCCGATCTCGGTCCAGTCCATGACCACCACCAAGACCCACGACGTGAACTCGACGCTCCAGCAGATCGCCGAGCTCACGGCGTCGGGCTGCGACATCGTCCGGGTGGCGTGTCCTCGGCAGGAGGACGCGGACGCGCTGGCGACCATCGCCCGCAAGTCCCCGATCCCGGTGATCGCGGATATCCACTTCCAGCCGAAGTACATCTTCGCGGCGATCGATGCCGGGTGTGCGGCCGTGCGCGTCAACCCGGGCAACATCAAGGAGTTCGACGGGCGGGTCAAGGAGGTCGCCAAGGCGGCCGGGGACGCCGGGATCCCCATCCGGATCGGCGTTAACGCCGGTTCTCTTGATCCGCGTCTGCTGGCCAAGTACGGCAAGGCCACCCCCGAGGCACTGGTCGAGTCCGCGGTCTGGGAGGCCTCACTGTTCGAGGAGCACGGGTTCGGTGACATCAAGATCTCGGTCAAGCACAACGACCCGGTGATCATGGTGGAGGCCTACCGTCAGCTCGCGGCCCGGACCGACTACCCACTGCACCTGGGCGTGACCGAGGCCGGCCCGGCGTTCCAGGGCACCATCAAGTCGTCCGTGGCGTTCGGGGCACTGCTCTCCGAGGGCATCGGCGATACCATCCGTGTCTCCCTCTCCGCACCTCCGGCGGAAGAGATCAAGGTCGGCACGCAGATTCTTCAGTCGCTCAACCTGCGACCCCGCAAGCTCGAGATCGTCTCCTGCCCGTCGTGTGGGCGCGCGCAGGTGGACGTCTACAAGCTCGCCGATGAGGTCACGGCCGGCCTCGAGGGCATGAGCGTCCCGCTGCGCGTCGCCGTGATGGGCTGCGTCGTCAACGGCCCGGGCGAGGCCCGTGAGGCGGATCTCGGCGTGGCATCCGGAAACGGCAAGGGGCAGATCTTCGTCAAGGGTGAGGTCATCAAGACCGTCCCCGAGGCGATGATCGTCGAGACGTTGATCGAGGAGGCCATGCGGATCGCCGAGGAGATGGGCGAGCCCGTCGGAGAGGCCGCGGAGGGCCAGGGCCCCCAGGTCAAGGTCACGCGATAGGCCGTGACCGACACGGTTGCCCCACCTTCCGGGGTCGGTGACTGCCGGGAGGTCGGACCCGGAGAGTCCGCCGCGGTCTCGCGCGTACTCGCCGCCGATCCCTACGTGTCTGCTCCGGCCGCCGAGAAGTTCATGCTCTCGGGCGTCGCCGGGGGAGCGGACGGTCGCTTCCTCACCCGTGGCGGGCCGGAACGATCGCTGGTGTTCGTGGGCAACTCTGTTCTCCCGATCACCGGGGCCGCCGAAGATCACGCGGCGCTCGGCCGCGCCGTGGTCGACATGGGTTTCGGACCGATGTCGGTACACGGCCGTCGGGACCAGGTCGCGCTCCTGTGGCCGTCGCTGCGATGTGGCTGGGGCCCCGCCCGAGAGCACCGGACGGCGCAGTTCCTGATGAGGCTGGGGTCACCGGTCGATCCGGCCCTGGTCCTGGACGGGATCCGACCCGCCACGTTGCAGGAGTTCGACCCGGTACTCGCGGCCGCCGCGGACATGTATCGGGAGGAGTTGCTGGCCGACCCGTTCGCCGTGGGCGCCGGCGCTCCTTTCCGGCGGCGCGTGGCGCGGTCAGTGGCGCGCGGCAGAACCTGGGTCGGTGTCGACCGGGGCCGGGTGTACTTCAAGGCCGACGTCGCCGCGGTCTCCCCGCGCGTGGCGCAGATCCAGGGAGTGTGGGTCGAGCCGGCGCTCCGGGCAACAGGGCTCGGCGCCGGTGGCACGGCCGCCGTCTGTAGCGCCCTCCAGTCCCGCGGGCTGACCCCGTCGCTGGTGGTCAACGGCTCCAACGCGCCCGCGCGAGCGGCGTACCGTCGGGTCGGGATGGTCGACGTGGTCGACTACGCGACGATCCTCCTGTGAGGGGTGGGCCGCACGATCCGGGCCTTCGGCGGTCCCGGGGTGTTGTGGGACAATCGAGTCGAACCGTCAACCCGTCGACGCCGAGTGGTCTTCGAGCAGTGATCACGCAGCCCCGGATGTCGACATCGAAAGGTGCCACCGCCGATGACCGCGCCCGAGACCGATCGCGCCACTCCGGATCACGACGCGGGGGCAGCTGCCGGTGACCCGCGATTCCGGTCGGATGCCGCAGCGGACCGGGTGATGCGGCGCCTGCTGCGCGTCGACGGACTCGATTCGTCCGCCAGCACGGGCGCCCACCGTGCGTTCCGGACGTCGGTGCTCGTCTCCGCCGTGAGGTGTCTGATCACCTACCTGTTGATCCCGATCCTCGTCCCGCTGCTCAGCCTCTCCGGTTGGGTCGCGGCGCCGATCGGGATCGTGTTGTGCGTGATCGCGGTCGTCAACGGCGTCGTGAGTGTGCGCCGCTTCTGGATGGCGGACCACCCTCGCCGCTGGGTGTACACGGGCTTCATGGCCGTCGTGTTCGTCATCCTCGGGGTGGCGATGGTCTCCGAGCTCCACCGGATGGGGGTGATGTGATGGAGTCGCACGAGAACCCGGACACCGAGGTCGAGCCCCGGAGCGGGCAGCAGCCGGCGGGTAGCTCGCGGGGCGAGGTGATCTCGATGGTCCTGTTCGGACTGATGGTGATCATCGCCTCGGTGTGCTTCGTGATCTGGTGACCCCACTCGCGTCCGGCCGTGTCCGTCCGGTCACGACCGGATGCCGCTGGTTCCGGGTCTCGTCGCAGGAGGGCGTGCGGCCGGGTCCCGGGAACGCGCCTATCCTTGGGGCATGACCGCCTCGACCCGTCCGCCCCTCGTCCCCGGCACGCCGACCCCGATTCGCACCGTGCCCGAGTCCATCCCGCGCCCGGAGTACGCGTGGCGAGACCGGGTCGACGAGGCGAACGGCGAGGCGTGGGTGCAGCCGCCCGAGGTGATCGAGGCCATGCGGGTGGCCAGCAGGCTCGCCGCGGACGCGCTGGTGCTCGCCGGCGAGGCCGTCGCCCCCGGGACCACCACCGACGAGGTCGATCGCGTGGTGCACGAGTTCCTGTGCGACAACGGTGCCTACCCGTCGACTCTCGGTTACAAGGCGTTCCCCAAGTCGTCCTGCGTCTCGCTCAACGAGGTGATCTGTCACGGTATCCCGGACAGCACGGTCATCGAGGACGGCGACATCGTGAACGTCGACGTCACCGCCTTCATCCACGGCGTGCACGGCGACACCAACGCCACGTTCTTCGCCGGTGAGCCCCGCGAGGAGATCCGACTCCTCGTGGAGCGGACCCGCGAGGCGATGAACCGGGGGATCAAGGCCATCCGGCCGGGCCGTGAGGTCAACGTGATCGGTCGCGTCATCGAGTCGTACGCCCGGCGATTCGATTACACGGTCGTGCGGGAGTTCACCGGCCACGGGGTCGGCCCCACCTTCCATAACGGTCTCGTCGTTCTCCACTACGACGACCCGAGTCGGACCGAGGTCCTCGAGCCGGGGATGACATTGACCGTGGAGCCGATGATCTCGCTCGGTGGTCCGGGCTTCGACGTCTGGGACGATGACTGGACCGTGACGACCGCGGACAAGGCCTGGACCGCGCAGTTCGAGCACACCGTCGTGGTGACCGAGGACGGGTACGAGATCCTGACGCTGCCCTCCGCACGCTGAGGTCCCGCTCGTCGCACGGCCCTCGAGGAGGCCCGAAATTCGATTTGGACGTATGTCCCACTAAGTCCTCCCGCCAGTGGACAACAGGGTGCATACTGTCCACCATGATCGACACCCCCAGCGGACCCGTGGACCAGATCGACCTCCTCGTCCTGGGAGCCGGCTTCGGCGGCATCGCGATGGCTGACAGGCTGCTCGGCGACGGCCGTGGCCGGGACTTCCTCGTGCTGGAAAGGGCCGAGGAGGTCGGCGGAACCTGGCGCGACAACACGTACCCCGGCTGTGCCTGCGACGTGCCCACGGCCTTGTACTCGTTGTCCCGCCACGCCCATCCGGGCTGGTCGCACTCATTCGGGCGGCAGCCGGAGATCTTCGCGTACCTGAAGTCCGTGGCGGACCGGATCGGACTGCGGGACCGCCTCGTGACCTCGTGTGAGGTGGAATCGGCGAAATGGGATGCCGAGAGTTCCCAGTGGGTCGTAGACACGAGCAGGGGGCGGATCCGTGCGCGCCATCTCATCGCGGCCACCGGAGCGCTCTCCGCACCCTCCGTTCCGAATCTCCCCGGGCTCGAGGACTTCGAGGGAGAGGTCTTCCACTCCGCGCAATGGCGCCATGACATCCCGCTCGAGGGCAAACGAGTGGCGGTGGTGGGCACGGGGGCATCCGCGGTCCAGTTCGTCCCGGAGATCGCACCGACCACCAGACACCTGACCGTGTTCCAACGGACGCCGGGCTGGGTCCTCCCGCGGCTCGACCGGAGCATCTCCGAGTCCCGGCGGCGGTGGTATTCGCGGATCCCGCTGCTGCAGCGGATCGTGCGTGGGCGCATCTACCTCGGGCGCGAGTTGTACGTGGTCGTCTTCACCCGTGCGCAGTTCCTCCTCCGGTTCTACGAGATGTTCGCGCGCTTCTACCTGTTCCTCCATGTGCGGGACCGGAAGATGCGTAAGGCACTCACCCCGGACTTCTCGATCGGATGCAAGCGGATCCTGCTGACCAGCAGGTGGCTGCCCGCCCTGACCCGGCCGGATGTCACGCTCGTACCCGACGCGGCGTCTGCGGTCACGCCGACCGGGCTGGTATCCGGCGACGGAACCGAGATCCCCGCCGACGTGATCATCTTCGGCACCGGTTTCCAGCCGTCCGAGCCGCCCATCTCGCGGGTCGTCACCGGCTCGGACGGTCGTACTCTGGCCGAGCACTGGGGCGGCAGTCCGCGCGCACACAACGGTGTCACGGTCGCCGGCTTCCCGAATCTGTTCCTGATGTACGGGCCCAACACGAACCTCGGGCACTCGTCGATCGTGTACATGCTCGAGTCCCAGGCCGAGCACATCGGCACGCTGCTCGACCTGTCGGACCGGGCGCGCCACAAGACCATCGAGGTCCGCGGAGACGTGCAGTCCGAGTACGCCGACCGTATGGACCGGGAGCTCGCCAAGACCGTGTGGAACGAGGGGGGCTGCTCCAGCTGGTACTTCGACTCCAGCGGACGCAACTCACTGCAGTGGCCGAGCTTCACGTTCCGCTATCGCGAGCAGTTGAGGAACCTCGACCCGTCCGACTTCGTCGTGGGCTGACCCGGGTCGCGGCGGCGTTGGCCGCGGGCAATGGCGAGGGCCGGCACACCAGACGGCGTGCCGGCCCTTCGGGCTGCGTCAGAAGCCGCGGTCGGGGAAGTCGAGGCCGAGGAGCGCGTTCTCGACGACCTCGGCCATCGCGGGGTGGATCCAGTACTGGCGGCGGGCCATGTCGGGCACGGTCAGCCCGAACTCCATGCCCTGGATGAGGATCTGGATCAGGGACGGTGCGTGGGCACCCATGATGTGGGCACCCAGCAGGTGGCCGGTTGACCGATCGGCGATGAGCTTGCAGCAGCCGACCGAGTCCTCCATCGCCCAGCCGTAGGCCACGTCGCCGTAATCCTGGGTCTTGACCGTGATGTCGTGGCCGGCCGCACGCGCCTCGTCCTCGGTCATGCCGACCGACGCGATCTGCGGCCACGTGAATACGGCGTACGGGACGTTCGTGTGATGGAACGGCTGCAGGTCGTCGGGGTGATGCAGGTTGTGTCCGAGCACACGCTGCTCGTGGTTGGCGACGTGCTTGAGCTGGAACGGCGAACTCACGTCGCCCAGCGCCCACACGCCCTCGGCGGAGGTGCGACCGAACTCATCCACCTGAACGCGGTCGCCGTCCATGGCGATCCCGGCGGAGTCGAGCCCCAGCAGGTCTCCGTTGGGGGTGCGGCCGGTGGCGACCAGCAGCGAGTCCGCCGCGCAGGTCGAGCCGTCCTCGAACGTGATCTCCACGCCCCTGTTGTCCTCACCGGTGGCGGTCATGGTGGTGATGTGCTGCCCGAGCCGGACGTCCCAGTGGCCGCGCGCACTCTCGGTGAACCGTTCGGCGAGCTCGCGGTCGAGGTGCTTGAGAAGTACGTCCGAGCGGCCGATGACGGTGACCTCCACTCCCAGCGACGAGAACACGTGGGCGAACTCGCACGCGATGAACCCCGAGCCCTGGATGACCATCGACCGCGGCAGCTCGGGGATCCGCATCACGTCGTCACTGGTGTGGTAGTCCACGCCCGACTCCGTGACGATCTCGGGGATCGACGGCCGCGCGCCGGCGGCGATCACGACCTCATCGGCGGTGATGATCTCGCCGGTGCCGGTGTCGATGGTGCGAGGTCCCACGAAGGTCGCGTGACCGTCGTAGACCGTGACGTTCTCGCACCGGTGTCGCCGGTAGTCCTCGCCACTCGAGGCGATGGGGTCGATACGCCGGTCGAACACCCGGGAGACCATGTCCTGCCAGCGCACCCCGTCCAACGTCGCGTCGACGCCGTAGGTCCCTGCGTGCGCGACGGAGGTCGCGGTGTCCGCCGCGTAGACGAACATCTTGGTCGGGATGCAGCCCACGTTGAGGCAGGTGCCGCCGAACGACCCCTTCTCACAGATCGCGACGGATTTGTCGGCGAAGGACTCGTCGATCAACGAGTTGCCGCTGCCCGTGCCGATCACGATGAGATCGAAGTGGCGCGAGGGGGTCTGCGTCATGGGGGTCAGAACTCCTTGGTGGGTGAGGACAGGGTGTGGTCCAGCCAGGTCCCCAGGCGGTCGAAGACCACCTCGAGAACGTCGGGCCGGGAGAGGAAGACATCGTGCCGCGCTCCCTCGACGGGCACCTCGGTGACCTCGGCGGACACCCGGTCGGCGAAACGCTCCATCGAGCGCACGTCGAGGATGAGATCGGTGTCCACGTCGACACGCGCGCCGCGCCTGCCGACCGACGAGGCCGTGGACCGGAGCAGGAGGACCGGCAGCGGCAGGTCGAGGCCGCGCTGCAGACGCCGTTGGGCCCGTCGGACGGCGGCCAGCCATCCTGCGCGTACGCCAACCCCACCCGGGGGCTTGAGCGTGACGTCGTAGTGGAAGTCCCCGTCGTGCTCCGCGTGCGTGCTCGTGACGTAGAGGTCCGAGGACGGCAGAGGGAGCCGGTAGTAGGGGCGCACCGAGGCGATCGTCCGGATGACCGGGTCGAGGATCCTTCGAGTCCGGTCCGGGACATCGAGTTGGAACCAGGGCGAGTTCAGGATCAGTCCCACGACGGGGTCGAGCCGACCGCCGTCACGCCGGCGGGCGAGCCACAGGGGAACGACCAGGCCGCCCGTGGAATGTGCGGCGACGACGACAGGGAGTCCGGGATGTTCGGAGGCGATCACCGCGAGTGACTGATCGAGCTCGTCGTCGTATCTGTCCAGGTCGGTGATGAAATGCGGCGTCAGCCCCTCCCGCCTCGAGCGGCCGCACTTGCGCAGGTCGACACCGTAGGTGGCGATGCCCCGCGCGGCGAGGAACTCCGCCAGGTGCGTGTGGAAGAAGTAGTCCGACAACCCGTGGACCACGAGTACGACCGCGACCGGATCCGCAGGTGCCTCCTCGTGCCGGACCAGCGTGGCAGAGATCGGCCCCTCGCCGTCCGGGTCCATCCCCAGCGGCAGTTCACGACGTCGGTAGGCCGGGCCGAGAAGGTCGGGGGTCCACTCTGCGGCGGATCCGGAGCGCCCGGCGGGATCAGAAGCGGAACTGGACACGGCGACCACCCTAGTCCGGTATGGCGGGCCCCCGGACCGGTGTGCCCTGCCGGTCGGGCCGTGAGTAGTCTTGTAGCCCTCAGGTCGCGGGCTCCCGCCGGGGTCCGCGACGACTGGAAATTCGGGTCCACGACCAACGAGCGAGGGTAGCCGGTGACTGCAGACCAGGTGGCAAAGCACGGAACGACGGATGTGGCGCTCATCGGCGCCGGCACCATGAGCGCGACGCTCGGTGCCCTGCTGCGTCGACTCCAGCCGGACTGGGACATCCAGATCTACGAGCGGCTCGAGGGGCCCGCGTTGGAGTCCTCCGACGCCTGGAACAACGCCGGTACCGGACACTCCGCGCTGTGCGAGCTCAACTACTCGCCGAAGACCGCCAGCGGGGACGTCGACATCACCAAGGCCGTGAGCGTAAACGAGAAGTTCCAGGTCTCCCGGCAGTTCTGGTCGTACGCGGTGGAGAACACCCTGCTCGGTGATCCGACCGAGTGGATCCGGCCCGTGCCGCACATGAGTTTCGTGACCGGCCGGGACGGTCAGGACTACCTGCGCAAGCGCTACGACAAGCTCGCCGGGCACCCGCTGTTCCCGGGCATGGAGCACACCACCGACTTCGGCGAACTCGAGCGACTCGTCCCGCTGATGGCGCGCGGTCGTTCGCCCGAGCAGCCCTTCGCACTGAGCCATTTCGCGGGAGGCACCGACGTCAACTTCGGCGCCCTCACCCGCCAGTTGGTCAAGTACCTCACCCGAACCGGGACCGAGGTCCACTACCAGAACCAGGTCAAGGATCTGGAGCGCAACACCGACGGGACCTGGCGCCTCACCGTGGCCAACCGCCACACCGGTGACGAGCGCACGGTCGACGCGAAGTTCGTCTTCGTCGGGGCCGGCGGCGGCGCCCTGCACCTGCTGCAGAAGTCGGGCATTCCCGAGATCAAGGGGATCGGTGGCTTCCCCGTGGGCGGCCAGTGGCTGCGCTGCACCAACCCCGAACTCGTCGAGCAGCACCAGGCCAAGGTCTACAGCCAGGCCTCCGTGGGCGCACCGCCGATGTCGGTTCCGCACCTGGACACCCGTGTCATCGACGGCAAGAAGGGCCTGCTGTTCGGCCCCTTCGCCGGCTGGACCCCGAAGTTCCTCAAGATGGGCAGCTTCATGGATCTGCCGAGCAGTGTCCGAGCCGGCAACCTGCTGCCCATGGCGAACATCGGCCTCACCGAGATGGGTCTCGTCAAGTACCTCGTCACCGAGCTCGCCAAGAACCACGGCGCCCGTGTCGACACCCTGCGCGACTTCGTGCCCTCGGCCCAGGACGGCGAGTGGGAGAAGGTCGTCGCCGGACAGCGCGTCCAGGTCATCAAGCCCAAGCCCGGTGGTCGGGGCGGCACCCTGGAGTTCGGCACCGCCGTGGTCAACGCCGCGGACGGGTCGATCGCCGGCCTGCTGGGCGCGTCGCCCGGCGCCTCGACCGCCGTGGACGCGATGGTCGACGTGCTCCGTCGCTGCTTCCCGACCCGTTTCGCGGAGTGGACCCCTGCGCTGGAGGAGATGATCCCCTCGCTCGGTCGCGACCTGGCCGCGGATCCCACGCTGTTCACCGAACAATTCGAGCGCTCCACCCGCACGCTGAAGCTCGACCAGAAGGTCTGACACTCAGCACCGCCCGCGGGACGCCGCCACGCCACATCCCCCGACCTGCGTCCGCGCGAGGTCGGGGGATGTCTGTCATCACGGACACGGCGGCCCAGGGCGGGGAACGCGATCAGGGGCCGATAGGATCGACCGCATGATCCGGCCCGTGAACCCGTACCCCGTCGGCCTGGAGCTGGAGGGCCGTCGAGTCGTGGTGATCGGCGGTGGATCCGTGGCCCAGAGGCGCATCCCCGTCCTGCTCGAGTCCGGGGCCGCCGTCCACCTGGTGAGTCCGGAGATCACCCCCACGCTGCAGGGACTGGTCGATGCCGGCCGCATCTGGTGGCAGTCCAGGGAGTACCGGAGCGGGGACCTCGAAGGCGCCTGGTACGTGGTCGCGGCCACCAAGGACTCGCTCGTGAACGCCCGGGTCGCCGCCGAGGCAGAGCAGCTGCGTACGTTCTGCGTCCGCTCGGACGCGGTGAGCTCCGGGACCGCGGTCACCCCGGCAGTCGTCCGTCGCGGCCAGATGCTGGTCTCGGTTCTCACCGGGGACCGGGCACGGACCGCGGAGGCGCGGGACGTGGTGGCGCGCGCCCTGAGCGAGGCGGCTGCGGAGTCGCCCGAACTCGACGAGACGCTGCGCGGGACCGTGGCGCTGGTCGGCGGCGGGCCCGGCGCGGACGACCTCATGACCATCCGCGGCCGTCGGCTGCTGGCGCAGGCCGACGTCGTGGTGGCCGACCGGCTCGCGCCCCAGCGTCCGCTCGCCGAACTCCGGCCCGACGTGGAGGTCGTCGATGCGGCGAAGATCCCCTACGGCCGTTCCATGGCGCAGGAGGCCATCAACCAGGTGCTGGTGGAGCGGGCACGCGAGGGCAAGTTCGTCGTGCGACTCAAGGGCGGCGACTCGTTTCTCTACGGCCGTGGTTATGAGGAGGCCCAGGCGTGCGCGGAGGCGGGGATCCCGTGCTCGGTGGTGCCCGGGGTCTCCAGTGCGCTGTCCGTGCCGGCGCTGGCGGGGATCCCGGTGACCAACCGGGGGATGACGCACGAGGCGACGATCGTCTCCGGGCACCTCCCGCCCGGGCACGCCGACTCGCTCGTGGACTGGCAGGCGCTCGCGCGCATGCGCGGAACGCTGGTGATACTGATGGGCGTCAAGAACACGCCGGCGATCGCCGAGGCGCTCGTGGCCGGCGGCAGGGACGCGAACACCCCGGCTGCCGTGGTCATGGACGGCAGCCTCGAAGGTCAGGCGACACACCGGTGCACTCTCGGAACGCTCACGGCGGTGCTGGCGGAGAAGGACGTCCGCCCGCCGGCCATCGTGGTGGTGGGCGAGGTGGCCGGGCTCCCGCAGGTGCTGTCCGAATCCTGAGGGGCGGACCGCAGCCGCCCGACTCGGGCGTCATGGGGCCGTGAGCGCCCGTAAGAAGGTCGGTTTCCTGTCCTTCGACGATGTCACCACGGTTGGGCGACCGTCGGGGGGCCGGCCCCACCGAGCGGCGCCGGTGTCGTCGTCGTCCTTCTTCCTCAGGGTTCCGTGACCAGGGTCAGGACGGTGTCCGAGGTCCGTTCGATCGCGTGCCCGGCACGGCGGGCGACCCGCAGCAGCGAACCGAGATCCGACAGTTCGGCGCGCGAGGTCGCGAGCGTCCGCGCCAACAGCCCCTTGTGGTGCTTGGAGAAATGCGAGACGACCTTGCGGGTGCCGTCCGGGTACTCGGTGACCACATCCACGGTCACCGCGCCGGGCACCGGGCCCAGCTGGTGGTAGCCACCGGATCGTAGGTCGAGTACGAGCTCCTCCGCCCACTCCGCGACCGCGTCGGTGAGGGCGGTGCGCCACGTCGCCCGGAGCGTCCCCAACCCGGGCAGCTGGGTGCCCGCCGACAGCCGGTAGTGGGGGATGGGGTCCGCGGCGGCCACCAGTCCGAACAGCGCCGAACCGATCCACAGGCGCGCCTCGGCGCGCGCCCGGGTGACCTTGGTGAACGAGGCCTGGTCGAGGGCGTCGTACAGCACCCCCGTATATCGGCTCAGCGCCGGAGCGGTGGGAGATGTCCACAGCTCGGCGTCCAGCGTCACCTCGCCGGCCAGGGCGTCGCTCAGACCGAGCACGCGCTGGGCCTCGCCTGGATCGTCCGTGCATACCGCGACCAGTGCATCCGCGACCGTGCGACGGGTCGCGGTCAGTGACGGCAGGGACAGTCCGGCCAGGTCCAGGGGGGCCCCGGAGCCGCCGACGGACTTGGTCTCGGAGGGCGAGAGGAGGATGCGCACCCGCCAGAGGCTACCGTCGGGCCGGGCGCGCGCCGCGGGGCGGCTACGCTTGACCACCGTGATCACGCGTCTGTCCCACCTTTTCCTGCGCACGCTCCGCGACGACCCGTCCGACGCCGAGGTGCTGAGCCACAAACTGCTGGTGCGCGCCGGCTATGTCCGCCGTGTCGCGCCCGGCGTGTACTCGTGGCTCCCGCTCGGCCTGCGCACGCTCCGCCGCATCGAACAGGTGGTGCGCGAGGAGATGAACGTCTTCGGCGCGCAGGAGATCAGCCTGCCCGCGCTGCTGCCGCGTGAGCCGTACGAGACCACCGGCCGGTGGACCGAGTACGGCCCGGCGTTGTTCCGGCTCAAGGACCGCAAGGGCAACGACATGATGCTCGGCCCCACCCACGAGGAGCTCTTCACGCTCACCGTCCAGGGCGAGTACTCCTCGTACAAGGACCTGCCCGTCACGCTGTACCAGATCCAGACCAAGTACCGCGATGAGGAGCGGCCGCGGGCGGGCATCCTCCGTGGGCGCGAGTTCGTCATGAAGGATTCGTACTCCTTCGACGTCGACGACGCCGGTCTCGAACGGTCCTACCAGTCGCACCGCGACGCGTACCAGCGCATCTTCGACCGGCTCGGCATCGAGTACGTGATCTGCGCGGCGACCTCCGGGGCCATGGGCGGCTCCGCGTCCGAGGAGTTCCTCGCCGTATCCGCCGCGGGTGAGGACACCTTCGTCCGGTCGACCGACGGCGAGTACGCGGCCAATGTCGAGGCCGTCGAGACCCCGGCGCCCGCGGCGCTTCCGTTCGACGGTCTCCCCGAGGCCGTCGTGCACCCCACGCCGGACACCCCCACGATCGAGACCCTCGTCGCGTGGGCCAACGGTGCCGACCTCGGACGGGACATCTCCGCGGCGGACACGCTCAAGAACGTCATGCTCAAGGTCCGTGAGCCGGGCAAGGACTGGGAGTTGCTCGGTGTGGGTGTCCCGGGCGACCGCGAGGTCGACATGAAACGCATCGAGGCCGCGCTCGAGCCGGCCGAGGTCGCGGTGCTCGAGGAGGCAGATTTCACCGCCAACCCGTTCCTGGTCAAGGGTTACATCGGTCCCCGGGGCCTGCTGGCGAACGAGGTCCGCTACCTCGTGGACCCGCGGGTCGCGGAGGGCACGTCGTGGATCACCGGGGCGGATGTGGCGGGAAAACACTACGTCGGACTGGTCTGCGGCCGTGACTTCACGCCCGAGGGCACGATCGAGGCGGCCGACGTCCGCGAGGGAGACCCCGCCCCCGGTGGCCACGGAACCCTGACGCTCGCCCGTGGCATCGAGATCGGCCACATCTTCCAGCTCGGCCGCAAGTACACCGATGCCTTCGGGTTCGACGTTCTCGGAGAGAACGGCAAGCCCGCCCGCGTGACGATGGGCTCCTACGGAATCGGTGTCTCTCGTCTCGTCGCGGTGCTGGCGGAGCAGTTCGCCGACGAGAAGGGTCTGGTGTGGCCCGCCGAGGCCGCTCCCGCGGACGTGCACGTGGTGATCGCGAACAAGGACGAGGCGGCGATCAGCGGCGCGGGCACCCTCGTGGAGGCGTTCGACAGGGCCGGGCTGGAGATCCTCTTCGACGACCGCAAGGCGTCGCCCGGGGTGAAGTTCAAGGACGCCGAACTGATCGGCGTGCCGTGGGTCGTCGTGGTGGGGCGCGGTTGGTCCGAGGGCACGGTGGAGCTGCGTGAGCGGGCCACCGGCGAGGTCACCCAGATCGCCGTCGACGGGGCCGCCGAGGAGATCATCCGCCTCGTCCGCGCCGAGCGCTGATCAGGTAGCCGGCGGGAACCCGGGCAGCGCCTCGAACGGCGCTCCCGGGATCAACGTCCGCCACCGGGCGAGTTGGACCGCCGCGGCGGTGAGCGCGTCCAGGCAGAACTGTCGGCGATCGGGTTCCGCGGAGGTGCCCAACTGGGCCCGCCACGCCTCGCAACAGTCCGACTCGATCCGGATCGCGAGGAGCACCGGGGCGGTGGGTGTGTCCGGCCCGGCGAGGTACCCGACCGGCGCGGGCGGGGAGTCGGGCCACAGTTCCTCCGCGGCATCGCGGCGCGCCCGGTGCGCGGCCAGTTCACGCCGGACAGCACCGTGGATCGAGCCGTCCGCTGTCGCCAGCAGGAGTCCGTAGCCGTAGACGGCGGCGTCCTCTGCCGCCAGACCGACCGGAGTCGTCACGAGAGCTCCACCTCCACTGCCGCGGTGCACGCCGCCGAGACCGACCCGGTCAGTTCGGCCCGGGCCCCGTCGGCGGCCACCGCCACGTCCGCGGCCTGCTCGGCGTCGCCGCGAAGCCGGGATCTGACCTCGGCGACGGGCGGGCAGGACGTGGCGGCCCCGGGAGGGGGCGTGGTGGTCGCCGTACCCGACGCCGCGGGGTCGTCGACGAGTTCCCCCAGACGCTCGGCGTGGATCCGACGGACCTCGGCGAGACGCCGGAGGGCGCCAGCGTACTCGCCGTGGGACGCGTCCGCCGCGGCGAACTCGCGTGCGTCGCGCTCGGCGGCGCGAATGAGCTCGAGGATCGGGTCGGGACTGTCGTCGCCGGTCGGGACCGCGCACCCGGTGGCCACCGCCAGACCCACGACGCCGGAGGACACGGCCAGGAATCGGCGCCGCGAGAGCGCCACGGGGGAGGAGCTGAGCACCCCGACATCCTGCCAGGGGCGGGGGATCAAGGGCGGAGGCGGTACAGTGATTCGGCCCGTCCGTGATCCGGACCGGCCCTCGAAAGCCGCACACCAGGAGCACAGTGATCGTCCCCGAGCCCGACAGGGCCCACATTCGTAAGGCGGTCTCGGACCGCGGACTCGACCTCGAGGAACTCCGAGAGGACGAACGCGCTGGAACCTGGCGTGTGACCGTCGTCGTGGACGGCGACGGGGGCGTATCGCTGGACACTCTCGCCGCATTGTCGACCGAGCTGGATCCGCTCGCGGAGCAGTGGGGTGGAGCCGAGCGGCCGGTGACCCTGGAGGTGACGAGCCGGGGCGTCGACGCGCCCCTCGTCGAGCGCCGCCATTGGCGTCGCGCGCACGGTCGCCAGGTCGACATCGAGTACACCGACGGCGCGACGGGGCCGGCCCGCGGCCGGGTCGGCGAGATGGACGAGACCGCCGGCAGCGTGCGCATCGTGTCGAAGTCTGGTCGAGGGATCAACGTCGGCTCGGTAGCGTTGGACGACGTGGCCAGCGCCGTGATCAGGGTCGAGTTCCGGCCCGCCCCCCAGGACGAGATCGACCTGCTGCAGGAACCGGGCCAGACCGGGAGCGGTGCGCGAGAAGGAGAAGATCGGTGAATATCGACATGGCGGCACTGAACATGCTGTCGCAGGAACGTGAGATCCCCCTGGACGAGCTCGTCTCGACGCTGGAGAACGCTCTTCTCACCGCTTACAAGCGGACCGATGACGCCCACCGTGTCGCGCGGATCGTGCTGGATCGCAAGGCCGGAACCGTGGCCGTGATGGCCGCTGAGGTCGACGACGAGGGCAACCGCATCGGTGAATTCGACGCGACCCCGTCGGATTTCGGGCGGGTGGCCGCGGCGACGGCCCGCCAGATCATCCTGCAGCGCCTGCGCGAAGCCGAGACGGAGAAGATCTACGGCGACCTCGTGGCCCGCGAGGGCGAGGTCGTCAGCGGCGTCATCCAGTCTGATTCCCGCGCCAACGCCAAGGGGATCATCGTCGTGCACATCGGCCCGGAGAACGGGGGGACCGAAGGGACCATCGCGCCGGCGGAGCAGGTTCCGGGGGAGACCTACGAACACGGCGACCGGATCAAGTGCCACGTGGTGGGAGTGCACAAGGGCCCCCACGGGGCGTCGGTATCGCTGTCGCGCACCCACCCGGACCTGGTCCGTGGGCTCTTCGCCCTCGAGGTGCCGGAGATCGGTGATTCCTCCGTGCGGATCGCCGCGGTGGCCCGCGAGGCGGGCCACCGCACCAAGATCGCGGTGGAGACGACCGTGTCCGGACTCAACGCGAAGGGTGCGTGCATCGGGCCCAACGGCGCCCGGGTGCGGGCGGTCATGGCGGAGTTGGGCGGCGAGAAGATCGACATCGTCGACTACGACGACGACCCCACCGTTTTCGTCGGTAACGCCCTCTCCCCGGCCAAGGTGATCTCCGTGACGGTCGCGGACGAGGCCACTCGCGCCGCACGGGTGGTCGTTCCCGACTATCAGCTCTCGCTCGCGATCGGCAAGGAGGGGCAGAACGCCCGCCTCGCTCATCGCCTCACCCAGTGGCGCATCGATATCCACAGCGACGCCGAGTGAGCGCACGCCGTGGGCCCGCTCCCACGCGGTCGGGCGCGCCGTTAGTGTCGACACCCCGTTATCTGTAGACTGATCAGTTGTCACAGTGACTTCACGTCCACCTGCCCCGTACGGGCGAGGCGGCGAGAAACCGAGGCGGCCGGATGCGGGTACGTAAGGACCAGCGCGAAGGCCCTGCCGAGGTAGCGGGACCCACAAGGACCTGCGTCGGCTGCCGTGGCCGGGATTCGGACTCCCGGCTCCTGCGGATCGTTCACGATCCGCGATCGGCTGCACTCTCGCCCGATCCGCGCCGCAGGGCGTCGGGACGAGGAGCCTGGGTGCATCGCGACGAGCGGTGCATCAGGACAGCACTCGACCGCAAGGCCTTCATCAGGTCGCTGCGAGTCGCCGGGAACGTGTCCCAGGATGCGATCTCGGGGGTGCTCGAGGCGGTACGTCTCGAGCACGACACCACCCGCCGGCCGAACGGCCCGGTAGGGGGAGCACAAGAAAAGGAACGGATCAGACACGATGAGCACACCGTGAAGCTCCAGCGATGAACGTCCATCGAATGTAGACCGAGGTCGCGCGGCCAGCCCTGCCGTGAAGACCTCGCAGTGAGGAGAGCAGTGGCAGGCAAGCCCCGGGTACACGAACTGGCAAAAGAGTTCGGTATCACCAGTAAAGAACTTCTGACGAAACTCCGCGATCAGGGGGAGTTCGTCAAGTCGGCGTCATCGACGCTCGAGGCACCGGTGGTCCGGCGTCTTCGTGAGTCGCTCGCGCCGGCGGGTGGCAACGACGCCGCCCCGTCCGCCAAATCCGGCACGACCTCCGCGCCCAAGCCCGGCGCGGCGGGGAAGCCCGGCCCCCGTCCGGGCGCCGATCCGCGCACCGCCGCGCCCTCGCCGGCGTCGGCCGCCAAGCCCGCTGCTCCCGCCGCGGGTCCGAAGCCCGGTGCCGCACGGCCCACCCCGGCCCAGGCCGGGAAGCCGGCTGATGCGGCGTCGAAGCCAGGCACCTCCGCGCCCAAGCCCGGCGCTGCTCGGCCCACCCCGGCCGCGCCCGAGGCCCCGGCGGCATCGGCACGTCCGGCTCCCGGACCGCGTCCGGCCGGACCGAAGCCGGGTCCCAAGACCCCGCGCGTCGGCAACAACCCGTTTTCGAGCGGCACCACCCCGGCGCCGCGGCCCCAGGGCGGACCCCGCCCAGGACCCGGCCAGTCCGGCCCGCGTCCCGGTCCGGGGCAGGCCGGCCCCCGCCCGGGTGGCTCCCGTCCCGCACCGGGCCAGGGTGGACCCCGTCCGCCGCAGCGTCCGAGCGCACCGGGCCAGGGTGGTCCCCGCCCGTCTCCCGGCAACATGCCGCCGCGTCCCAACCCGGGTCAGATGCCCGGCCAGGTCGCGCGTCCCGCCGGCGGCCGTGGTCGCCCGGGCGGTCCGGGCGGCCGTCCCGGCGGCGGCGGTTTCCGCCCCGGCGGTGGAGGCGGCGCCCCTGCTGCAGGTGGCGGCGGTTTCCGCGGTCGTCCGGGTGGCGGCGGCCGTGGCCGCGGCGGTGCCGCGGGCGCGTTCGGCCGTCCCGGCGGCGCCCCCCGGCGTGGTCGCAAGTCGAAGCGGCAGAAGCGTCAGGAATACGATTCGATGCGGGCACCGGAGGTCGGCGGCGTCCGGCTCCCGGACGGTCGCGGGCAGGTCCTGCGGCTGGCCCAGGGTGCGTCGCTGAGCGACTTCGCCGACAAGATCGACGTCAACCCGTCACAGTTGGTCCAGGCGCTGTTCAACCTCGGCGAGATGGTCACGGCCACGCAGTCGGTCACCCCGGAGACGCTTCAACTCCTCGGTGAGGAGATGGGCTTCAAGGTCCAGGTCGTCAGCCCTGAGGACGAGGACCGTGAGCTCCTCGAGTCGTTCGACCTGTCCTTCGGTGAGGACGAGGGCGGCGAGGACGATCTCGAGCGTCGTCCCCCGGTCGTCACCGTCATGGGTCACGTCGACCACGGTAAGACCCGGCTGCTCGACAGCATCCGGTCCGCGAAGGTCGGCGAGGCCGAGGCCGGTGGCATCACCCAGCACATCGGTGCCTACCAGGTCACGTCCGAGGTGGACGGTGTCGACCGCACGCTCACCTTCATCGATACCCCGGGTCACGAGGCGTTCACCGCCATGCGTGCCCGCGGTGCCAAGTCGACGGACATCGCGGTCATCGTGGTCGCGGCGGACGACGGCGTGATGCCGCAGACGGTCGAGGCGATCAACCACGCGCAGGCGGCTGAGGTGCCGATCGTGGTGGCGGTCAACAAGATCGACAAGGAAAGCGCCCAGCCCGACAAGATCCGCGGTCAGATGACCGAGTACGGACTCGTGCCGGAGGAGTACGGCGGCGACACCATGTTCGTCGACATCTCCGCCAAGCAGGGCCTGAACATCGACTCGTTGCTCGAGGCGATCGTCCTGACCGCGGATGCGTCTCTGGACCTGCGGGCGAACCCGGATATGGACGCGCAGGGTGTCGCCATCGAGGCGCACCTGGACCGCGGTCGCGGCCCTGTCGCCACGGTGCTGATCCAGCGCGGTACCCTCCGCGTCGGCGACTCGATCGTCGCCGGTGACGCCTACGGCCGCGTCCGTCGGATGGTCGACGAGCACGGCGACGACGTCACCGAGGCGACCCCGTCGCGTCCGGTGCAGGTCATCGGTCTCACCAGTGTCTGTGGCGCCGGCGACACCCTGATGGTTGTCGAGGAGGACCGCACCGCACGGCAGATCGCCGACCGTCGTAACGCGCGCAAGCGCAATGCGCTGGCCGCACGCAGCCGTCGCCGGATCAGCCTCGAGGATCTGGATTCGCATCTCAAGGAGACGAGCCAGCTCAACCTCATCATCAAGGGCGACAACTCCGGTACCGTCGAGGCCCTCGAAGAGGCCCTCATGGCTATCGAGATCGACGACGAGGTGCAGCTGCGGGTGATCGACCGCGGTGTCGGTGCCGTCACCGAGACCAACGTCAACCTGGCGGCCGCGTCCGACGCGGTGATCATCGGGTTCAACGTCCGCGCGGAGGGCAAGGCCACCGAGATGGCCAACCGCGAGGGCGTCGACATCCGGTACTACTCGATCATCTACCAGGCGATCGACGAGATCGAGGCTGCGCTCAAGGGCATGCTCAAGCCGATCTACGAAGAGAAGCAGCTCGGACAGGCGGAGATCCGCGAGATGTTCCGCTCCTCGAAGGTGGGCAACATCGCCGGTTGTATGGTGCTCGACGGCATCATGCGGCGTAACGCGAAGGCCCGGCTCATCCGCGACGGCAACGTCGTCCAGGAAGAGATGACCATCACGTCGCTCCGGCGCGAGAAGGATGACGCCACCGAGGTCCGCGAGGGCTTCGAGTGCGGTCTGACGGTGTCGTACTCCGACATCAAGATCGGCGACATCATCGAGACGTACGAGCTCGTGGAGAAGCCGCGCGACTGACGTCGCCGGTCACGACCGTGGGGGCAGGTTCCGTGGAGAACGGGCCTGCCCCCACGGCATGCTGTTGGAGAATCGTCGCGCCTGGTGCGACCAGACCATGTTCAGGAGGAGCGCCATGACCGGAAAAGGACGCGCCGGACGGCTCGGCAAGCGCATCGGGGAGATCGTCGCCACGGCGATCGACAACGAGATCAAGGACCCGCGTCTGGAGTTCGTGACCATCACCGATTCCCGCATCACCCCCGACCTCCGGGTGGCGACGCTGTACTACACCGTCCGCGGTGAGACGCTCGACGAGGAGCCGGACCTCGCGGCCGCGGAAGACGCCCTGGCCACGGCGCGGGGTCGGCTGAGGACGATGGTCGGCAAGCAGACCGGGGTGAAGTTCACCCCGGAGCTGACTTTCGTGCTGGACTCCGTGCCCGATGCGGCTCGCCACATGGAGGAGCTGCTCGCCAGGGCCCGCGCAAGCGACGAGGAGGTCCGGAGGGCGGCGGAGGGCGCCCGCCCGGCGGGGGAGGAGGACCCGTACCGGCGGCCCGAGGAGGCGCAGGCGGAGGACGACGACCGGTGACGATCCCGGTCGACGCCCGGGCGGCGGCGGAGGTGCTGATGCGGCACCGGCAGGTGACCGTGCTCTGTCACCTCCGTCCCGACGCGGATGCGCTCGGCAGTTCCGCCGGCCTGGCGCGCGCACTCCGCGCCGCCGGCGCGGCGGTGTACCACTCGTTCGACCCCGGCCGGGTTCCGGAGGCTCTCGCGGTGATCCCCGGGACCGAGTTCGTGATCCCGTTGGACGAGGTCCCCGCGCATGACGGGCTGGTGGTGACGCTCGACTGCGCGAGCGCTGACCGTGTCGGACGCTGGGATCATCTCGCCGAGGCCGCCTCGGAGGTCCTCGTCGTGGACCACCATCGGTCGAACCCCGGCTTCGGCAGCCACATGCTGTTGGATCCCGAAGCAGCCTCGACGGCCACACTCGTCCTCGACGTGTTGCGGGCCGGCGGGTATCCACTCGACCCGGTGGCCGCGACGAGCCTGTACGCCGGGTTGGTCACCGACACCGGCTCCTTCCGCTGGGGTGGGCCCGGCGCCCACGCCACCGCGAGTGAGCTTCTCGCGGCCGGGGCGGAGTCGTCCAAGCTGAGCTTCGCACTCCTCGACGCGCATTCTTTCTCGTGGCTGCCGGTTCTGGGTGCACTCCTCGAGACGGTCACTCTCGACGTGTCCGCCGTGGGCGGACGAGGAGCGGTCTGGCTCGCCGTACCTCACCGGGTCATCGCGACCTCTGACGAGGATGACGTCGAATCACTGGTCTCCCATCTGCGTGGGGTCAAGGAGGCGTGTGTGGCGGTGCTGCTCAAGGAGTACCGGCCGCAGGAGTGGGCGGTGTCGCTTCGTTCCCGCGACGGCGGCCCGGGCCGGGGCGTCGTCGACGTCTCGACGGTGGCCGCGGCCCTCGGCGGCGGCGGCCATCCGGCCGCGGCCGGATGCACGATGAGTGGTGACCTCGAGAGCATCTCGAAGAGGCTCCGTGAGCTCCTCGGCTGACCGTTCGACCGCGGACTCCTCTCGCGCGACCGTCGGGGTGGGGGAACTCGGCCGGAGGCTGTGGTCGATCGCGTTGCCCGTCCTGCCGGTGCTCGCCGCAGAGCCGGTCTACCTCCTGGTCGACGGGATCGTGGTGGGACGCCAGGGCCCGCAGGATCTCGCAGCGCTCGGGGTCGGCGCCCTCGTCCTGCTGGTGCTCGGAACCCAGATGAACTTCCTGTCCTACGGGACCACCGCGCGCGCGGCCCGGCTGCACGGCGCGGGCCGACGCTCCGATGCGGTGGCGGAGGGCGTCCAGGCCACGTGGATCGCTCTGGCGGTGGGCGCCGTCGTCGTGGCCGCGGTCCTGGCACTGATGGGCCCGCTGACGGCTGTGCTCGCCTCCGACGCGGAGGTCGCCGCACGAGCGTCGGAGTGGTTGCGGGTGGCGGTGTGGGGGATCCCGCTCATACTCATCGCCTCGGCGGGCCACGGTTGGATGCGCGGTGTGCAGCGGCTACGGACACCGCTCGTGCTGGTGGCACTGGGCATCGGTATCTCGACCATTGGCTGTGTGGTGTTCGTTCCCGGTCTCGGGCCGTTCCCGGAGTTCGGGTTGATCGCGAGTGCCTGGGCCAACCTCGCGGGTCAGTTCGTCATGGCCGGCGGCTTCGTCGTGGCGCTCGTCGTGGAGCACTCCGGTTCCCTTCGGCCGCGCCGCGCGGTGATCGTGAGCCAGCTGCGGATGGGCGTCGATCTGGTGATCCGGACCGCGTCCTTCCAGATCACGTTCGCCGTCGCGACGACCGCTGCGGCGGCCGCGGGCGTGTCCTCGCTCGGCGCCCACCATCTCGCCCAGCAACTGTGGGCGCTGTACGCGCTCGTGTTGGACTCCGTGGCGATCTCCGCGCAGTCCCTGGTGGGTGCGGCGCTCGGGGCGGGACTCGCCGCGCACGGCCGTGCGTTGGCCCGCGCGGTGGTGCTGTGGTCGCTGGGGCTGGGCGTGGTCCTGGCGCTGGCGACCGTGCTGCTGCGCGACCAGATCGCGGCCGTCCTGACCGGCGGTCCGGACGTGGCCGGACGCCTGGTGGTGGCCCTGATAGGGATGTCGGTGGTGGTGGTCCCGGCGGCGGTCGTGTTCGGCCTCGACGGCGTCCTCCTGGGCGCCGGGGACGCCGCGTATCTGCGGACCACGACCGTGATCGCGGCGCTGTGCGGATTCCTTCCGGTGCTGCTGGCCACCCGCCACTTCGGCTGGGGCCTCGTCGGCATCTGGTGGGGGATGGGGGTGTTCGTGATGATGCGCTTGATCGCCGTGGCGATCCGGGTACGCGGGGACCGCTGGATGGTGCTCGGCTCCGCCACTCCGGGCGGCTCGTCCGGGCGGGAGGCGGCGCGATGAGCGTCGGTCCGAGCCTGCGGGCGGTGGCCGACCTGCACGTCGGGCACCGTGGCAATGCCGGGGTGCTGGACGACATCCGGCCGCACCACCCCGGGGACTGGCTCATCGTGGCGGGGGATGTCGCGGAGAAGACCGGGGATATCCTCGACGCACTCGGGCAGCTTGCCAGCCGGTTCGACAGGGTGCTCTGGGTGCCGGGTAACCACGAGCTGTGGATCGGTCGGGACGACGAGGGCACCAGTTCCACCACGAAGTACGACCGGCTGGTCGAGGAGTGCCGGGCGATCGGTGTGGTGACCCCGGAAGACCCGTACCCGCTGTGGGCGGGCCCGGGCGGACCGGCGTGGGTGGTGCCGATGTTCCTGCTGTACGACTATTCGTGGACCCCGGTCCCGGGGCAACCCACCGCGGCAGCCCTGGCGGGTGCCCGCGAGAGGCGCGTGGTGGCCTCGGATGAGTTCCTCATCGACCCGAGCCCGTTCCCGGACGCGCCGTCGTGGTGCCGTGACCGTCTGGTCAGCACCACCACGCGCCTGGCCCGGCTCGACCCCGCGTATCCCACGGTGTTGATCAACCACTGGCCACTGCTGCGTGATCCCACACGTGTCCTCCGGCACCCGGACTTCGCCCTGTGGTGCGGCACCGAGCAGACGGCGGACTGGCACCGCCGCTACCGGGCCGCCGCGTGCGTCTACGGCCACCTGCACATCCCGCGCACGACCATCCACGACGAGGTCCGCTTCGAGGAGGTCTCGCTGGGCTATCCGCGCGAGTGGAAGGGCCGCGGCAGGCCCGAGCCGTTGACGCGTCAGATCCTGCCGCCGCCGGCCGCCCCTCAGGTCCGTTGGGTTCGAGGGGAGTCGGGGATGCCGCGTATCGCCCGGCCGGGGGAGCCCGGCCCGTACCTGGAGGACGCACCGTGATCCGCGAGATCCTGCCGCCGGACGTGGTGTCGGTGACCGACGCCGAGCTGGGCCTGGATGAATCGGCCGTGGTGGCGGCGATGTACCCCGTCGAGGCGGAGCAGATCAGTAACGCGGTCGCGTCCCGCCGCGCGGACTTCGCCTGGGCGCGGGCGTGCGCCCGCGAGGCCATGACCCGTCTGGGAGCGCCGGTCGGGCCGATCGTGCGGGGCGGGAAGGGGATGCCGGTGTGGCCGCCGGGCGTGGTGGGCACGCTCACCCACACCGACGGTCTGCGCGCGGCCGCGCTCGGGTCCGCGGGACGTGTGAGGTCGCTGGGGGTCGATGTGGAGCCGCACGAACCGCTCGCCGCGGGGGTGCTCGACGCGGTCTCGCTGCCGGAGGAGGCGGCGTGGGTGCGCGCGGTCGGCGTCGAGCTGCCGTCGGTGCACTGGGACACGCTCCTGTTCACGGCGAAGGAGGCCACGTATAAGGCGTGGTTCCCGCTCACCCGCCGTTGGCTGGGCTTCGCCGACGCGCACGTCACCCTGGCGCCGGACCCGCCCCGCGGCGGGGCTCACGCCGGAGCCAACGACCGCGCCGACGACCGCGACAGCGCCGACAACAAGCACGACAACGACGACGACAACAGCAGCCACACCGTGTTCGCCGGCGCCCTGCGTTCCCGGATACTCGTCGACCCCCGGGCGATCGACGGGGGGCCGGACCTGGTCGAGTTCCACGGCCGCTGGGTGGTCCGTGACGGCTATGTGGCCTCGGCGATCGTGCTCCGGCCCGCCGGTCTCGATAGCGTGGGCCCGTGAGCCCGCGCAGACCAGACTCCCGCCCCGCACCCGAGCCCGGACTCGTGGTGGTCGACAAACCTGCCGGGATGAGCAGCCACGATGTGGTCAGCCGTCTGCGCCGATTCTTCGGCACCCGCAAGGTCGGTCACGCCGGGACCCTCGACCCGATGGCGACCGGCGTCCTCGTGGTGGGCATCGAGCGCGCGACCAAGATCCTGGGTCAGCTCGCGCTGGAGACCAAGTCGTATGAGGCGACGATCCGCCTCGGGCAGACCACCACCACCGACGACGCCGAGGGGGAGACCACCGGCACCACCAACGCCTCCGGTGTCACGGATGAGGCGATCGACGCCGGTATCGCGGCCCTGACGGGTGAGATCGACCAGGTTCCCTCCGCCGTGAGTGCGATCAAGGTCGGCGGACGGCGGGCCTACGACATCGTGCGCTCGGGGGAGGAGGTCGAGCTCAGGTCCCGCCGCGTGACCGTCTCGGGATTCGACGTCCTCGAACGGGTGCGTGGTGGGGAGGTGATCGACCTCGTCGTCGTCGTAGACTGTTCCACCGGTACCTATATCCGGGCGCTCGCGCGTGACCTCGGTGCGGCCCTCGGCGTCGGCGGACACCTCATCGCACTACGGCGCACCCGCGTCGGGCCGTTCGGACTCGACGTGGCCCGCTCCCTGGAGCAACTCGAGGAGGACCCGGCACTGTCCCTCGACCTCGACGCCGCGGCGCTGGCCGCGTTCCCCCGCCGCGACATCGACGCGGAGCAGGCCGAAGGGCTACGGCACGGACGGTGGCTCGACGCGCGGGGCGACACCGGCGTCGTCGCCGCGGTCGGTCCCGACGGGCGCGTCGCGGCACTCGTGGCCGAGTCCGGCAGGCGTGCCTCCCCCGTGGTGGTCATGCGACCGGCCGGGCTGTGACCGGCGGGCGTAAGGTGGTCGCCGTGCAATTGTGGCGGACGTTCGACGAGATCGTGATCCCCGACGGCGGCTCCTCCGTCGCCCTGGGCGTGTTCGACGGACTCCACCGTGGCCATCGCGGCCTGGTGGATCGTGCCGTCGACCTCGGGCGGGACCTCGGGGCCGCCCCCGTGCTCGTGACCTTCGACCCGCACCCGGTCGAGGTGGTCCGACCCGGGACGCACCCACTGGTGCTCACCCCGCTCCGCAGGCGCGCGGAGTTGGCGGGCCAGTTCGGCGTCGAGGCGGTGTTCGCGCTGCCGTTCGACGAGGAGATGGCCTCGTGGGAGCCCGCGGCGTTCGTGGACAACGTCCTGGTCGACGGCCTCGACTGCCGCGCCGTCGTGGTGGGACGCAACTTCACCTTCGGCCGACGCGCGGTCGGGACCCCCGAGACCATGCGCGAGCTGTGTGCCGAGCGGGGGATCGAATGCGAGGTGATCGACCTGCTCGAGGACGGTGGTGAGACCGTGTCCTCGAGTCGGGTGCGCAAGCTGCTCGCCGGATCGGATGTGGCGGCCGCCGCCGAGATCCTCGGGCGCCCGCACCGGGTCTCCGGGCCCGTCGTGCACGGCGCCGGTCGAGGGGGACGGGACCTCGGTTACCCCACCGCGAACCTCGAACTGCCCGAATACACTGCCGTCCCCGTCGACGGCGTCTACGCGGGCTGGTTCACCGTCCTCGATGACGCGCCGGTCGACGGCTCGATCGTGCCCGGGCGCCGGTACCCCGCGGCGATCTCGGTCGGGACCAACCCCACGTTCGGCGACACCACCCGCAGCGTCGAGGCCTTCGTCCTCGACGAGTCCGCGGACCTCTACGGCAGGCTCGCCGCCGTCGACTTCGTCGACCACGTCCGCGACATGGAGAAGTTCTCCTCCGTCGACGAACTGCTGGTCGCCATGGGCCGCGATGTGGCACGGACCCGGGACATCCTCGGCGCCTGAGCACGGATTGGGGACACGCCCCCGCCGGCTGGTAACGTCTCCCGTCGGCCCTCCTGCGGTCCGCGGCGGCGGGGCCTGACATCATCTGCGGACTGGAACAACCAGGAGTCATCATGGCGCTGAGCACCGAAGAGAAGAAGGCCGTACTGGCCGAGTACGGGATCCACGAGACCGACACCGGCTCGCCCGAGGCCCAGGTCGCGCTTCTCACCACGCGCATCACGCAGCTCACCGAGCACCTCAAGACCCATAAGCACGACCACCACTCGCGTCGTGGCCTGCTGCTGCTGGTCGGCCGTCGTCGTCGTCTGCTCAAGTACGTCGCCAAGGTCGACATCAACCGCTACCGCGCGCTGATCGAGCGCCTCGGCCTCCGTCGCTGAGTATTCTCGGTCGCAAGACTTTTCCGATCCCCGTCCTGACTTCAGGGCGGGGATCGTCTTTTCGCAGGGCGCATCGGGGGCGGCGCGCCCGTGCGTCCCGGTGCCCCGGCCTGTTTTCCCTGATAGCCTGGCGCCTGGCCGGTGCGCACGTACCGGGGTGGTCGACAGGTCCGATTGACGGTCCTCGGTAGTGGCTGCCGGAACCTTAAGACGCCCGATGAGATGAGGCGCCGGATCCGGCCGCTTCGATCGAAGACCGAAGTCGTACCGGGACCCCCTGACGTGCCGCCCGGTGGCCCGCGGTGACACACCTGCGCCGCGCGCCCCATTCACCAGACACACGACAGGATTTTCTATGTCACAGATTACGGCCGTTGAGGTCGAAGACGGGGTCTTCGAGTCCGTCGCCACCATCGACAACGGTGACTTCGGTCGCCGCGAGCTCCGGTTCGAGACCGGTCGGCTCGCGCAGCAGGCCGCCGGCTCGGTCGTCGCGTACCTCGACGACGACACGATGCTGCTGTCCGCCACCACAGCGGGCAAGCACCCCAAGGAGCACTTCGACTTCTTCCCGCTCACGGTTGACGTCGAGGAGCGGATGTACGCGGCGGGCCGCATCCCCGGCTCCTTCTTCCGGCGCGAGGGTCGTCCCAGCACGGACGCCATCCTCACCTGCCGCCTCATCGACCGGCCGCTGCGCCCGACGTTCGCCGACGGCGTCCGCAACGAGGTCCAGGTCGTCGTGACCGTACTCAGCCTCGATCCCGAGGACCTCTACGACGTGGTGGCCATCAACGCCGCGTCCGCCTCGACGCAGCTGTCCGGACTGCCCTTCTCGGGCCCGGTGGGCGGCGTGCGAATCGCGCTCATCCCCACCGCCGCCGACCCGGCCGGCCAGTGGGTCGCCTTCCCGACCGTCGAGCAGCTCTCCGACGCGGTCTTCGACATGGTCGTCGCCGGCCGTGTCGTCGGTTCAGGGGACACCGCCGACGTCGCGATCATGATGGTCGAGGCAGAGGCCACCGAGAACGTGCTGGAGAAGGTCGCCGGTGGCGCCCAGGCACCGACAGAGGACGTCGTGGCCCGGGGCCTCGAGGCCGCCAAGCCGTTCATCGCCGAGCTGTGCGCCGCCCAGCAGGCGCTGGCCACCGCCTCGCCCAGCGCCCCGCGCGAGTTCCCGCTGTTCCCGCCGTACCAGGACGACGCCTACGCGGCGGTCGCCGAGGTCGCCGAGACCAAGCTCGGTGAGATCATGCAGATCGCCGACAAGCAGGAGCGCGACGACGCGACCGACGCACTCAAGGCGACCGTTCTCGAGCAGCTCACCGAGCGCTTCGCCGACCGTCTCGGCGAGGTGGGGGCGGCCTTCAAGTCGCTCACCAAGTCGATCGTGCGCAAGCGCATCCTGACCGATCACTTCCGTATCGACGGCCGTGGCATCCGGGACATCCGCGCCCTGTCCGCCGAGGTCGAGATCATCCCGCGCGCGCACGGCTCGGCCCTGTTCGAGCGTGGCGAGACCCAGATCATGGGCGTCACCACTCTCGACATGGTCAAGATGGCGCAGCAGATCGACTCGCTCGGTCCGGAGACCAGCAAGCGCTACATGCACCACTACAACTTCCCGCCGTACTCCACCGGTGAGACCGGCCGCGTGGGCTCGCCCAAGCGCCGCGAGATCGGCCACGGCGCGCTCGCCGAGCGTGCCCTGGTGCCGGTGCTGCCCAGCGTCGAGGAGTTCCCGTACGCCATCCGTCAGGTGTCCGAGGCGCTCAGCTCCAACGGCTCCACCTCGATGGGCTCCGTCTGTGCCTCGACCCTGTCGCTGCTCAACGCCGGTGTGCCCCTCAAGGCGCCGGTCGCGGGCATCGCGATGGGCCTGGTCTCCGACGAGATAGAGAACGCGGCCGGGGAGTCGGAACGTCGTTACGTCGCCCTCACCGACATCCTCGGGGCAGAGGACGCGTTCGGCGACATGGACTTCAAGGTCGCCGGGACCGGCATGTTCGTCACCGCTCTTCAGCTCGACACCAAGCTCGACGGCATCCCGTCCGAGGTCCTCGCCGGTGCGCTCACGCAGGCCCGTGAGGCCCGCTTGACGATCCTCGACGTGATGGCCGAGGCCATCGACGAGCCGGACGAGCTGAGCCCGTTCGCTCCGCGCATCATCTCCATCAAGGTCCCCGTCGACAAGATCGGTGAGGTCATCGGGCCCAAGGGCAAGATGATCAACTCGATCACGGAGGAGACCGGCGCCAACGTCTCGATCGAGGATGACGGCACGGTGTACATCGCCGCGACCGACGGAGACTCCGCACAGGCCGCGATCGACAAGATCAACGCCATCGCCAACCCTCAGCTGCCCAAGGTCGGCGAGCGCTTCCTGGGCACTGTCGTCAAGACGGCGCCGTTCGGCGCGTTCCTGTCCCTGCTGCCCGGTCGTGACGGGCTGGTCCACATCTCCAAGCTGGGCCAGGGCAAGCGGATCGCCAAGGTCGAGGACGTGGTGAACGTCGGCGACAAGATGCAGGTCGAGATCGCGGACATCGACAACCGCGGGAAGATCAGCCTCATCCCCGTGTCAGACGATGCGGAGCAGGCCGCGGACTCCGCGAGCGACGACTGATCACCGGCCGGGCCGCGCCACGCGACCCGGCACCCACGAGGCACGCACCCCGGGTCCGGGGTGCGTGCCTTGTTCGTCAGCGAAAAAGGGGGTCGATGACGTGCAGACCGCGATTCGTGTGGACCGGTCACTACCCGGCATCCGTGTCGTGACGGAACATCTGCCCTGGTGCCACAGCGCCGCCGTCGGGATCTGGATCGGCTCCGGTTCGGCGGAGGAGCGGCCCGAGGAGCACGGCGCTGCCCATTTCCTGGAACACGTCCTTTTCAAGCGCACCGCCACCGCCTCCGGGCGAGAGCTGTCCGAACGCATCGACCTCCTGGGCGGAGACCTCAACGCCTTCACCGGCCGAGAGCACACCTGCTATCACGTCCACGTGCCCGCGGACGGGCTGGCCGACGCGGTCGACGTCCTGACCGATGTGGTCGCCAATGGTCTGTGCCACCCCGAGGACGTGGAAGTCGAACGCGACGTGGTGCTCGACGAGCTCGCCGGTCGTGCGGACGATCCCGAGGACCTCGCATGCGAACTCTCCGCCACCGCGGTGCTGGGTGAGGATCCGCTCGCCCGGGCGATCATCGGGACCGAGGAGTCGGTGGCGGCCCTCGACGCCGCCACGTTGAGCGCGTTCCACCGCCGGATCCTGCGGTCCGGGAACGTGGTGGTCGCCGCCGCCGGGCGGGTCGATCACGAGGCTCTGATGCAGTGGATCGCCGACGGACCGTTGCCGACTGCTGTCGGACGAGACGAGAGCGCGGTCGACGCGGCGAGCGGCGCCTCGGCGGTCGACTGCGCACAGACAGTGAACGGTATGGCCGCCCAGGCGAGTGCTCCCGACCACGGGTGGGCGACGGAGCCCGTGGTGACGGGGCAGGACGAGGAGTCCGAGCAGGTTCTGTTCGCCCTCACCCGACGCACCCCTGCTCGAGACCATCGTGACCGTGCGGCGGCACAGATCGCCGCCGCGGTTCTGGGCGGCGGACTCAGCTCGCGACTCTTCCAGCGGATCAGGGAGGACCTCGGACTGGCGTACTCCGTGTACGCCTCGATGGACCAGTTCCGCCGTACGGGTCTGGTGTCCGTGGTGGCCGGCTGTGCGGCCGGCCGTGCGGACGAACTGGGCGACGAGATCGGCCGGGTGGTCGCGGGCATGGCCGCGAACCCTCCGACCGGTGGCGAGGTTGACCGCGCCGTCGGCCATCTCACCGGCTCGATACGCCTCGGGCTCGACGATCCGTTGTCCCGGATGGTCCGGATCGGTCGACACCTCCTGGACCGGGACACGGTGGTCCCCGTATCCGAGTCCATGGGCAGGTTGCTCGCGGTGACCCGCGAGGACGTCGTGGGCTATTGGAACGGCGAGTCGTCGCCGTGGTGTCTGGCGGCGGTCGGGCCCGGCATGCCCCACAGCGGCGCGGCTGGGCTGATCGCGGGCCTCTGCCGATAGTCTGGGAAGAAGTCCTGACGACCGACGAAGGAGACGATGACGGTGACGAAGGTCGGAGTGCTCGGCGCACGCGGCAAGGTGGGCACGGCGATCTGCGATGCCGTACGCGAGGCCGAGGACATGGAACTCGTGGCAGAGGTCGACCAGGGTGACGCCCTGCGATCACTGGTCGACTCCGGCGCCGAGGTCGTGGTGGATTTCACCCACCCGGACGTGGTGATGGACAACCTCGAGTTCTGCATCGCCAACGGCATCCACGCCGTCGTCGGAACCACCGGGTTCACCGAGGAGCGACTCGAGGAACTGCGTAGCCGGCTCGAGTCCAGCCCCGGAACCGGTGTCCTGGTGGCGCCGAACTTCGCGATCGGCGCGATCCTCATGATGCGGTTCGCCGTCCAGGCCGCCAGGTACTTCCCGTCGGCCGAGATCGTCGAGCTCCACCACCCGAACAAGGCGGACGCCCCGTCCGGGACCGCTCAGCGGACCGCGGCCATGATGGGGGCCGCACGCACCGCGGCAGGCCTGGGCGCGTCGCCCGACGCCACCTCCACCGGACTCGACGGGGCACGGGGCGCGGATGTCGACGGCGTGCGGGTCCACTCGGTCCGGGTGACCGGACTGGTCGCCCACCAGGAGGTGCTGCTCGGAACCCAGGGCGAGACGCTGACGATCCGTCATGACTCCCTGGACCGGACGTCATTCGCCCCGGGCGTGCTGCTCGGAGTCCGCTCGATCGCCAGCGCGCCGGGGTTGACCGTGGGCCTCGACACTTTCATGGACCTGTAGGTCGACCGTCGTGGACAGGTTCGTCAAGCCCTTGGTCATGTTCGTCGCGGCAGCAGGTCTGCTGGTGGCCTTTGGCTACCTGATCTTCCTCGGCTGGTCGATGATCGCGACATCGGAGCATCTCGCGATGCAGGGCCTCGGCGTGGGGATCATCCTGCTCACCGCGGTCGGCGCGTGGGCGACCTGGGCCATCCTGCGCAACGGCTTCCAGTTGCAGCGGATCTCGGCAGCGGCGGCTGCCGAGGGGATAGAACTCGACGTCTCGGATCTGGATCACCGCCCGTCGGGGCGGCTCCGGCACGAAGCGGCGGACGCGCTGTTCGACCAGGTCAGCGCGGAGTACCAGGCCTCCCCCGAGGACTGGCGTACGAACTACCGGCTGGCACGTGCCTATGACCATGCCGGTGATCGCCTCCGCGCCCGCGAGGTGATGCGGGTCGCCATGGATCTGCTGGAGGCCGAGCGGGCGGCGCAGGGGAGCAGGCCATGAGCTCCGTCCTAGTGGTCCACCACGCGCCCTCACCGCGGCTGCGCCGGATCGTGGAAGCCATTGAAACCGGCATGGCCCACCCCGAGCTCGAGGACATCGCCGTGGAGTCCGTCCCCGCGCTCGCGGCGACGGACGATCACGTCCTGCGGGCCGACGGTTACGTATTTCTCACTCCGGCCAACTTCGGGTACATGTCGGGCGCGCTCAAGCACTTCTTCGATCGCACGTACTACACCTGCGAGGGGGCGGTGAGCGGACGCCCGTACGCGCTCTGCGTCCACGGGGACAACGACACCGCCGGGGCGGTGACCTCAGTCGAGAAGATCACGACCGGGTGGGCACTGCAGGCGGTCGCCCCGGCCACGCAGCTCATCGGTGAGCTCGGGCGGGACGACCTCGACACGGTGGCCGAGGTCGCGGCCACCGTTGCCGCGCATCTACTCGGCTGAGCGTCAGCACAGCCCGTCAGCAAAAGGAGTCCCATCATGTCCGAGCTCGTCCGGCGGCAGGTCCGCATGGTCGCGCACACCCAGTTCACCGTTCCCGAGGATCTCGGGTGGGAGACTGACGCCGAGGGCGGCTCGGCGCTGGCGGAGTTCGCCGGCCGGGCCTGCTACCAGAGCTGGGACAAGCCGAATCCCCGGACCGCGACCAACGCGGGCTACCTCCGGCACATTCTCGAAGTGGGACACCTCTCGGTCTTCGAACATGCCAACGTCACCTTCTACATCACCGGCATCTCGCGTTCGTGCACCCATGAGCTGATCCGTCACCGTCACTTCTCCTACAGTCAGTTGTCCCAGCGCTTCGTCCCGGAGCATGACTCGAAGGTCGTCCCGCCGCCCGCCATCGCCGAGGACCCCGAGTTGGTCGAGATCTTCAGGCGGGCGACCGACGCCTCCCGTGAGGCGTACGCGGAGATGCTGGCCAAGTTGGAGGAACGCTTCGCGGACGTCCCGAACCCGATGCTCCGACACAAGCAGGCCCGGCAGGCGGCCAGATCGGTGCTGCCTAACGCGACCGAGACCCGCATCGTCGTGACCGGGAACTACCGGTCGTGGCGGCATTTCATCGGGATGCGGGCGACCGAACACGCGGATACCGAGATCCGTGGTCTGGCAATCGACGTCCTTCGCCAACTCCGGGATGTGGCGCCCGCGGTGTTCTCCGATTTCGAGATCGCGACGCTCGACGATGGTTCGGAAATCGCCGTCAGCCCCTACGTGCTCGAAGGATGAGGAGGACCGCGGTCCCGATCGAGCACCCGAACGCCGGGTCTGAATCGGGATCCGTGTGGTTCTGCGGGTACCCTGGGACACCATGACACACGTGACCGCAGGGGGAGCAGAGTCGGCCGGTACCGGCCGGCCCCCCACCGAATCAGCGCGACCCGCGCCCTTCGGGACGGTCCTCACGGCGATGGTCACGCCTTTCGGGAGCGACGGACATGTCGACCTGAAGGCCGTCGCCGGTGTCGCGAGACATCTCGTGGACTCAGGATGCGACGGACTCGTCGTGTCCGGCACCACGGGGGAGTCGCCCACCACCACTGATGCCGAGAAGACAGCGGTCCTCGAGACCGTCCTGGCTGAAGTGGGAGACCGGGCGACGATCGTTGCGGGGGTGGGCACCTACGACACCGCCCACTCCGTTCACGCGGCCCGCCAGGCCGCGGCCTCGGGTGCCCACGGACTGCTCGTGGTGACGCCCTACTATTCCAAGCCGACTCAGGCCGGCCTGGACGTTCACTTCCGCACGATCGCGGATGCCACCGACCGGCCGGTGATGCTCTACGACATCCCGCCACGGTCGGTGGTCCCCATCCAGGCGGACACCCTCATCGGGCTGTCCGGCCATCCGAATATCGTGGCGGTCAAGGACGCGAAGGGCGATTTCCACGACGCGGCGACCGTGATGTCGCACTGCGACCTCGTCTACTACTCGGGAGACGATCAACTCAACCTCCCATGGCTGGCCGTGGGGGCCACCGGATTCGTCAGTGTGATCGGTCACGTGGTCGCGTCACGACTCGCGGAGATCCGCAGGGCCTACCTCGCCGGAGACATCGAGACGGCCCGTCGCATCAACCTCGGACTCCTCCCGCTCTTCGACGCCCAGCGGGCGCTCGGAGGCGTGTCGATGTCCAAAGCAGGACTAGAACTTCTCGGGATCCCGGCCGGTGTGCCGCGACTCCCGCAGTTACCACCAACCGATGAGCAGCGCGACGCCCTGGCGGCGCTGCTCCGCAGAGCAGGAGTCACCACATGACAGAAAGTTCCTCACAGAACCGCGGTCGCGGTCGTTCGCGTCGCGCAGCCGGCCGTCCCACGGGTGCCCCGGCACCGGTGACCGCCGTGCAGTTCACCGAGCCGACCCATGCCGCCTCCGAGGAGCGTCCGTCCCAGCAGCACTCCGCTGAGGGCAAGGCGCCCCGGGACGAGTCGCAGCAGCACACTAACCAGCAGGACGCGGGTGGACAGCCCCGCGGCGGCCGTGACACGTCCGGCCAGGATGCGGACGGGGGGTCGAAGTCCGGTTCGCGCGGTCGTCGCGGCTCGTCGTCCGACAACCGTGGCTCGTCCGGTCGGGACGACAAGAGTTCCGGCGGACAGGACAACGGCGGGCAGCGGTCGGGCGGTCAGAACAGTGGCGGGCAGAACGGCGGCGGTAAGAACTCCGGAGGGCAGAACGGCGGCGGTAAGAGCTCCGGCGGTCAGAACGGCGGACGCAACCGTGGCGGCCGTGGTCGCGGCCGCGGACGCGGTGATTCGTCGACCGCCGACTTCGGCGGCGTCAAGACCATGCAGGGCGCGGACATGACCGTCCGGCTGCCCAGCCCGCCGAAGGCGCGCAAGGGGGCGATGCGACTCGTCGCCCTCGGCGGCATCTCCGAGATCGGGCGCAACATGACCGTCTTCGAGTACAACTCGAAGCTGCTCATCGTCGACTGCGGAGTACTGTTCCCGAGTTCGACGGAGCCGGGCGTCGACCTGATCCTCCCGGACTTCGACCACATCGAGGACCGACTGGACCAGGTCGAGGCACTCGTGCTGACCCATGGCCACGAGGATCACATCGGCGCGATCCCGTTCCTGCTCAAGCTGCGTCCGGACATCCCGGTCGTGGGCTCCAAGTTCACCCTCGCGCTCGTCGCGGCCAAGTGCCGGGAGCACCGCATCAAGCCGGTGTTCCATGAGGTCGACGAGTCGAGCATCTCGTCGTTCGGCGCCTTCGAGGTGCGGTACTTCGACGTCAACCATTCGATCCCGGAATGCCTCGGCGTCGTCATCAAGGCCGGCGGCAACTCGGTGATGATGACGGGCGACATCAAGCTCGACCAGCTGCCGACCGACAAGCGGCCGACCGACCTGCCCAAGATGTCGCGCTTCGGTGACGAGGGTATCGACCTGCTGCTGGTGGACTCGACCAACGCCACCACTCCGGGCATCAGCCCGTCCGAGGCGGGCGTGCGACCCGCCCTGGAGCGTCTGATCGCGGATGCGCGCAAGCTCGTCGTCGTCGCGTGCTTCGCCTCGAACGTCTACCGGGTGCAGTCGGCCGTCGACGCCGCCGCGGCGGCCGGCCGCAAGGTCGCGCTCAACGGTCGGTCGATGCTCCGGAACATGGAGATCGCGCTCGAGATGGGGCTGCTCACCGACCCTGCGCGGGTCATCGTGGACATGGACTCCGCGGGCAAGCTCCCGCCGGAGAAGCTCGTCGTGGTGACCACCGGTACCCAGGGCGAGTCGATGGCCGGTCTGTCGCGAATGGCCCGCCGTGAGCACCGTCAGGTCAACCTGGGTGAGGGCGACACGGTGCTGTTCTCGTCGTCGCTGGTTCCCGGCAACGAGGAGGCCGTGTTCGGGGTGATGAACAGCCTGTCGCAGATGGGCGTCGAGGTCATCACCGGTCGCGAGGCGAACATCCATGTGTCCGGACACGGATACTCCGGCGAGCTCCTGTTCATCTACAACGCCGTGCGACCCAGGAACGCCATGCCGGTCCACGGCGAATGGCGCCACCTGCGGGCCAACAAGGCGCTGGCGGTCGCCACCGGCGTGCCCGAGAACAACGTGGTCCTGGCCCAGAACGGTGTGGTAGTCGACCTGATCGACGGTCAGGCCGCAGTGGTCGGGCAGGTGCCCGTCGGCAACCTCTACGTCGACGGTCTCTCGACCGGTGACGTCGGTGACACGGTGCTCGCCGATCGTACGGCGCTGGCTGAGGACGGATTCATCGTCGCCACCGTGGTCGTCGATCCGCGCACGGGCCGTCCGGTGAGCAAGCCGCAGATCATCGGCAAGGGCTTCACCGATGAGCCCGGTGCGCTGGCGCCCGTGGTGGAGTTGGTCGAGAACGCGCTGTGGGACCTCGCCGGCGAAGGCGAGACCGATCCGTACCGCCTGGCGCAGGCGGTCCGCCGCACCGTGGGCCGGTGGGTCTCCGACAAGTGGCGTCGTAAGCCCATGATCGTCCCCACGGTCATCACCTCCGCGGTCGCCGAGAGCTGATCCGGTGGGGGTGGATCGCCGGTCCCTCGCCCGTCGGGAACGTGTCGCGCTGGTGGAGACCATGCGCGACACGGGCCCGGATGTGCCCACCCTGTGTGAAGGATGGACGGCCAGGGATCTGGCGGCACACCTCGTCGTGCGTGAGGCCCGACCGGACGCGGCGGCGGGGGTGGTGTTACCGGCACTGTCTGCGCGGCTCGAGACGCTTCGTCTCCGCGAGTCGGAGCGCCCGTGGGAGGAGCTGCTCGACTCGATCGCGTCCGGTCCACCGTGGTATTCGCCACTGCGTCTGGCCGACAGTCTGGCCAACACCGCGGAGTACCTGGTCCACCACGAGGACGTGCGTCGGGCCGGGGAAGGCTGGTCGAAGCGCGAATTCGACAGCCGTGACCTCGCGCGGGTGTGGACGCTCGCCACGACTGTGACCCGCAGCAGGCTGAGGAAGGTTCCCGCGCGGATCGACCTGAGCGTCCCCCGGGGCCCATCATCCCCGCACCCCGGGGTTGACGCTGAGGCGGCGAGCGCTGCGGCTCCGGTGTCGACAGGGGCGGCGCTGGCGCCCCTGGTGACCGTCGTGGCCGAGCCCGTCGAGTTGCTCCTGTGGACATTCGGACGAGAGCGCGTGGACGTCGAGATATCCGGTGCTCAGCGCGGTATCGACGCACTCGAGGCGGTCGGACGGAGCGTGTAGGTCGCCGTCGGGATACACCCGCACCGTGTGGCTGCTGTTACCAGTGTTGCTTGAGACGTTAGAGTGACCCCCATGGCATCCACTTCGAGCACGCGATCCACCCGTGCGCCCGGCGGCCGACGTCCCGCGTCGAAATCCGCCGCGCAGCGTTCGGCGACGTCCACCACTCCGAAGTCCCGGGGCGGCAGTGCGCGGCGTGGTGCGGTGGTCTCGACGCCGAAGTCCGGGACCCGGACCACGAACCGTGGGAACGGGCGCGGTGGCGCGCGGGCCTCGTCCGCCGCTCCCGAACGGACCTCCGGCGCATTCGGAGCGGTCGGCCGTGGCCTCCGTGGGAGTTGGTCGGCCCTGGCGAAGGGCGTAGGGCACGGGGTCCGTGGCCTGGGCGGGGGTTCCGACGACGACGACAAGGCGGCGCCTCCCCACAGGCGCGACGGTCTCGGAATGGTCCTGATCGGCGTGGCGATCATCTTCGCCGGCGCGGTGTGGTTCGGTGCTGCGGGGCCGATCGGGCAGTGGATCGATACGGGTATCCGCACGGTGGTGGGTACCCCGGGCGCCCTTCTTCCGCTGCTGATCGGCGGCTGGGGCGTGCTCATCATGGCGCGCGAGCCTCGTTCCGACGTCCACTCCAGGTGGCTGGTCGGGACGATCGTGTCCGCGCTCGGCGTGCTGGGGCTCTGGCACCTCGCCGCGGGGTCGCCGAGCGATCCGGGGGGCGTGCGGTCCGGTGGGGGAGTGCTCGGTCGGATCGTCGGGGGCGGCATCGAGGCCGGTCTGTCGGTGTTCGTGGCCGTTCCGCTCCTCGTGTTGATCGTGGCTTTCGGTGTCCTCGTCATGGTGGGGCGCCCCGCCCGGGAGATACCGGGCATGGTCCGCGGCTTCTTCGGCTGGGACGGCAGCGGCGACATCGTGGACGAGTACTACGACGACGCCTGGGAGGACGAGGCCACGACCGCCTACCCGATCGCGGAGACCGTCGGCTCGGCGGACGAGGAGTCGGAACGCCCCGCTCCCCGCCGCTCGTCCCGGCGTCGTGTGGCTACGTGGACAGACACCCCCACCACGGGAGAAACCGTCGAGATGCCGCCGGCCGCCGGTGGGCGCGGACCGGCGGCGGCCTCGGCCGAGCCGTCCGCGGACGTCGGGAGCCGGGCATCCGCGCCCGCTGCCCCCCGTCGTGGTGCGGAGGCCGCTGCTGCAGCCCGCGACGTCGAGTCGGATCCTGAATCGACGACGGTGCCATCCGCCGTGGCGCCCGCGGGTGCGGACGGTGCACGGGTCGGCCGGACGGCCCGGGCGACGTCGGCGCGTGGGGAGGCCGCACAGGCCAGGGGTGAGCAGGCCGGGAGCGGCTCGGCGGTTCCGCAGACCAACTCTCCTTCGACGCACACCGCCTCGGAGACGGAGGGCGAGCGTCTGGACTCCCAGACCCAACTTCTCAGCGGCATCGACTACTCGCTGCCGCCGCTGAACCTGCTCACGGCCGGGGATCCGCCCAAGGCACGCAGCGAATCCAATGATCAGATGATCGAGGCGATCCAGGGCGTCCTGGAGCAGTTCAAGATCGACGCCGCGGTCACCGGGTTCACCCGGGGGCCCACGGTCACGCGCTACGAGGTCGAACTCGGCCCGGGAGTGAAGGTCGAGAAGATCACCGCTCTCCACCGGAACATCGCGTATGCGGTCGCGACGGACAACGTCCGTCTGTTGGCGCCGATCCCCGGCAAGTCCGCCGTCGGTATCGAGGTCCCGAACCTCGACCGCGAGCTCGTGCGTCTGGCCGACGTGCTCACCGACCCCGGCACCGCGACCAAGCACAACCCGACTCTGATCGGGCTGGGCAAGGACATCGAGGGCGATTTTGTCACGGCCGACCTGGCCAAGATGCCGCACCTTCTGGTCGCGGGTTCCACCGGCTCGGGTAAGTCCAGCTTCGTGAACTCCATGTTGGTGTCGCTGCTCGCCCGCGCGACGCCGGACGAGGTGCGGCTCATCCTCATCGACCCGAAGATGGTCGAGCTGACGCCGTACGAGGGGATCCCGCACCTGATCACCCCCATCATCACGCAGCCCAAGAAGGCCGCCGCCGCGCTGGCCTGGCTGGTCGAGGAGATGGAGCAGCGTTATCAGGACATGAAGTCCACGCGCGTGCGCCACATCAGCGACTTCAACGACCGGGTCAGGTCCGGGGAGATCACCACGCCGCCCGGGAGCCAGCGGGAGTATCGCCCGTACCCGTACATCGTGGCCGTCGTCGACGAGCTCGCGGACCTCATGATGACGGCACCGCGGGACGTCGAGGACGCGATCGTGCGCATCACCCAGAAGGCCCGCGCGGCCGGCATCCATCTGGTCCTCGCCACCCAGCGACCGTCCGTCGACGTGGTGACCGGTCTGATCAAGACCAACGTGCCGTCCCGTCTCGCGTTCGCCACCTCCTCGCTGACCGACTCGCGGGTGATCCTCGACCAGCCCGGCGCCGAGAAGCTCGTGGGTATGGGCGACGGGCTCTTCATCCCGATGGGCGCCTCACGCCCCGTCCGGATGCAGGGCGCGTTCATCACCGACGAGGAGATCCAGGAGGTCGTCGACTACGCCAAGAACCAGGCGGAGCCCGAGTACGACACGTCCGTCACCGAGTCGAAGGACGACGGCAAGAAGGACATCGACGCGGATATCGGCGACGATCTGGACGACCTGCTGGCAGCGGTCGAGCTCGTGGTCTCCAGCCAGTTCGGCTCCACCTCGATGCTGCAGCGCAAGCTGCGCGTCGGGTTCGCCAAGGCCGGCCGGCTCATGGACCTGATGGAGTCCCGCGACATCGTGGGGCCGTCCGAGGGATCCAAGGCCCGCGAGGTCCTGGTCCGGCCCGAAGAGCTGGCATCCGTTCTGTGGATGATCAAGGGCGGCACCCCGCCGGAGGAGAATGCGGACGACCCGGCGGGGGAGCCCTCCGCGATCGGCGATCCCGTGGAGTCGCCCGTCGGCTGACCGTCCCGGCCGTTGCCGTCCGGGGCGGGCCCTCAGGCCAGCGCACCGAACACGGGCATCCATTCCCGGACGGTGATCTCCGGGACCACGCCCCGGACGCAGTGCGGGTCCTGAGCGATCAGTGCGCGTGCGGCCTCGTCGTCGTCGGCCTCGACCAGGAGCAACGCACCGGAGCCGTCCACGAACGGACCCACGGTACGGATCGAGCCCGCCTCGACCCGGGCCGCCAGCCATTCGCGGTGCGCGGGCTTGTTCGCCTCCCGCTCGTCGGTCTGTGCGGCCTCGTAGCGGTAGGTGACGGCGAAGAGCGGCATGTGGGGTCTCCCTCTGGTGTGGGTGGGCTGGCTGTGCCGTCAAGGGTAGGCGGGCGGCTCTGGCTAAGGTGAAGAGGTGACTACCTCCACGACTGGCGAAGGCAGCCCCACCGCCGAGGTCCCCGTTCTCAACATCGCGAACCTCCTCACGGTGCTGCGGATCATCCTGGTCCCGGTCTTCCTCGTCGTGTTCTTCGTGGCGGGCGCCCAGGACGCCTGGTGGCGGATCGGTGCGTTCTGCGTGTTCGCCGTCGCGATGTTGACCGACTACGCAGACGGTTACCTCGCGCGCAGACTCGGACTCATCACCGATTTCGGCAAGATCGCCGACCCGATCGCGGACAAGGCACTCATGGCCGCGGCAATGATCTCGCTCTCGCTCGTCCACGATTTGTTCTGGTGGGTCACCGTCGTCATCCTGGTGCGCGAAGTCGGGATCACGCTCTGGCGCTTCTTCGGCGTCGACCACGTGGTGGCGGCGAGCAGGGGCGGCAAGCTCAAGACCGTCACGCAGACACTCGGCGTCGGGCTGCTCATCCTGCCGCTGCCCTACTGGGTGTGGCCACTGGAGTGGCTCATCGTCGGCGTGGCGGTGGTGCTGACCGTCTACACCGGGATCGACTACGTGGTCAAGGCCCGGCAGGCCGCGGCGCGTGGCCGATGAGCGAGCCCGGGGCGGTCGAGGGGCCGGGGAAGGCGTCGGTGGAGGAGGCACTCGTCGCGACGCTGAAGGCCCGGGGATGGACCCTCGCCACTGCCGAGTCGCTGACAGCCGGCCTCGTGGCGGCCACGATCGCGGACGTGCCCGGGGCCAGTGCGGTGTTGCGGGGCGGGCTCGTCGTCTACGCCACCGACCTCAAGCATGTCCTGGCCGACGTGCCGCAGAACGTCCTGGACCTGCACGGAGCGGTGTCCGCGGAGACCGCGCGGGCGCTGGCCACGGGCGCGGCGGCCCGCTGCCGGGCGGACGTCGGACTCGCGCTGACCGGGGTGGCGGGCCCCGACGAGCAGGAGGGTCTTCCGGTCGGCACTGTGTACGTGGGGCTGTGCGTCCCAGGTCGTGCGGCATGGTCGGTGCGGTTGGCGCTCGCCGGTGATCGACGGCGGATCCGCGACCAGGCGTGCGACGCGGCGATGTCGCTGGTCACCGAGGTGGCGGCCGGGGCCCGCCCGGCCGGCGGGAACGGAGGGCGGGATCGATGAACGGACGTCCTGCGACGGGGATCGGGAAAGTGGGAACGAATCCGGAAGGTGACGCGTTGTACCCGGTGATGCCGAACATCCAGATGACCACACTGCCCCGCCCCGACCAGCCCAGCGCCCCGCCGTTGTTGCGCGAGACCCTCGGGACGGTTCTGCGTGGCCTGCGCGGGGAGTCAGGTCGGACCCTGCGGGATGTAGCCGACGCGGCGAGGGTCAGCCCCGGATATCTCTCCGAGATCGAGCGGGGGCGCAAGGAGGCCTCCAGCGAATTGCTTGCGTCGATCTCCGGAGCGCTGGAGGTGTCGCTCGGCGAGATCCTCATCCGCGCGGCGCTGGAGGTCTCGCCACCGGGCACGTTCACCGAGCCCGTGCTCGCAGCCTGATTCCCTTTCCGGGACAACTCCAGGTGGTCCACCCATGACGGCGTTCGGTACCGTAGAACAGACCCGTCGTCCGAATCGGCAGAAGGACTAAACGCAGCGATGGCCAATCCGTTTTCCAAGGCATGGCGCTACCTCATGGCGTTGTTCGATTCGAAGATCGACGAACACGCCGATCCGAAGGTGCAGATCCAGCAGGCCATCGCCGACGCGCAGCGTCAGCACCAGCAGCTCTCACAGCAGGCCGCGGCCGTCATCGGTAACCAGCGCCAGCTCGAGATGAAACTGAACCGGCAACTCGCGGACATCGAGAAGCTCCAGGGGTCTACCCGTCAGGCGCTGCAGATGTCGGACCAGGCCCGTCAGAACGGTGACGTGCAGAAGGCCACCGAGTACGAGAACGCCGCCGAGGCGTTCGCGGCGCAGCTCGTCACCGCGGAGCAGAACGTGGAGGACCTCAAGGGTCTGCACGATCAGTCTCTTCAGGCCGCCGGTCAGGCGAAGAAGGCCGTCGAGCAGAACGCCATGGTGCTCCAGCAGAAGGTCGCAGAGCGCACCAAGCTCCTCAGCCAGCTCGAGCAGGCCAAGATGCAGGAGCAGGTCAGTGCCTCCCTGCAGTCGATGTCGGAGCTGTCGTCCGGTGGTAACACCCCGAACCTCGATCAGGTCCGCGACAAGATCGAGAAGCGTTACGCCAACGCACTCGGCTCCGCGGAGCTCGCCCAGAACTCGGTCCAGGGCCGGATGATGGAGATCGAGCAGGCGTCCACGCAGATGGCGGGCCACAGTCGGCTCGAGCAGATCCGGGCGTCGATGCAGGCGGAGGGCGGCCAGCTCGGCCAGGGCAGCGGCTCCTCCGGTCAGCTCGGACAGGGCCAAGCGCAGCCGGCCACACCGCCCCAGCAGCAGGCGCAGACCGAACAGCAGTGATCTGGAGGCACACGGGCCGTCGGCGGGTTCGCCGGCGGCCCGTTGTCGTCCGAACAGGGAGGTGCAGCGGGTGACACTGACCGAGTTCAACGCCAGAACGGTGGAGGCCTTCGGTGAACTCCGCGCGGACCACCTCGTGCGGACGCACCATCTGGCCGCGTGCGGTGGCCGTACCGCCCATGAGGCGATCGATGGAGGACAATCGGTCAAGCAGGTCTGGCTCGCGCTCTGTGACGAGTTCGACGTCCCCGAACAGTTGCGCTAGCGCCATATGTACGGCGTGTCGTTCGACGTCGAACAGACGTTCCCCTACACTGGAACACGGATGACGGCGGGCCCCCGCTGTCCACAGGGCGTCACCAGTCCACAGGAGACGGTCGCCGGGCCTCGTATGGCGCTTCGTGTCGTACCCGGCCCGTAACGTCCGCGAGTGAAACCACACAGACCGATCGGCGAGGCGCCGGAGGTCGAGCACGAACGGAGCAGACACATGGCAGCTAAGGCCAAGACGGGCACGGGCAAGCCCGGCGCCGCGCAGAATCGTGAGCAGGCACTCGAACTGGCCCTGGCCCAGATCGACAAGGCCTACGGCAAGGGCTCCGTCATGCGGTTGGGAGACGACAATCGGCCGCCGGTCCAGGTCATCCCCTCCGGCGCACTGTCGCTGGACGTGGCGCTCGGGGTCGGCGGATTCCCCCGTGGCCGTGTCGTGGAGATCTACGGTCCGGAGTCCTCGGGTAAGACCACCGTGGCCCTCCACGCTGTCGCCAACGCCCAGGCCGCCGGTGGTATCGCGGCGTTCATCGATGCGGAACACGCACTCGATCCGGAGTACGCACGCAAGCTCGGCGTGGATACGGACAACCTCATCGTCTCTCAGCCGGATACCGGCGAGCAGGCGCTCGAGATCGCGGACATGCTCGTCAAGTCCGGAGCCATCGACATCCTGGTGATCGACTCCGTTGCGGCGCTCGTGCCGCGCGCGGAGATCGAGGGCGAGATGGGCGACAGTCACGTCGGACTCCAGGCCCGCCTCATGAGTCAGGCCCTGCGAAAGATGACGGGCGCCCTGCACAACACCGGGACCACCGCGGTGTTCATCAACCAGCTTCGCGAGAAGATCGGCGTGATGTTCGGCTCGCCCGAGACCACCACCGGTGGTAAGGCGCTCAAGTTCTACGCCTCGGTGCGGCTGGACGTGCGTCGCATCGAGACGCTGAAGGACGGGGCGGACGCGGTCGGTAACCGCACCAAGGTCAAGGTCGTCAAGAACAAGGTTGCGCCGCCCTTCAAGATCGCCGAGTTCGACATCGTCTACGGCGAGGGCATCAGCCGCGAGGGCTCGCTCATCGACATGGGCGTGGAGAACGGCTTCATCAAGAAGTCCGGTTCCTGGTTCACCTACGGTCAGGACCAGCTGGGGCAGGGTAAGGAGAATGCCCGCCGCTACCTCAAGGAGAACCCGGCCGTCCGGGACGAGATCGAGCGCAAGATCCTGGACAAGCTCAACATCGGAGCTGGGGCCGAGATCGCGGAGATCGAGGCGGAGTCCGACGAGGACGCCCCGATCGACGTGGTGCCCGTCGAGTTCTGATGCCGATGGATCGGACGCGCCCGGAAGGGCAGCGCGCGACCGGTCAGCGCCCGGAGCTCGATGCGGATGAGCTCCGGGCGGCAATAGCGGCGGTCGAAGCCCGTCCGTCGGGATCGTCGGACCTGCCTCCGCTCGCTCCGGAGGCGCACGAGGCGGCAACGGCGGCACTGCGGTTACTCCGCTACCGGCCACGTAGTGAGCATGAGCTACGTGGGCGTCTGGCCGAGAAGGAACACCCGGCAGAGGCGATCGACGAGGCGATCGACCGCATCCGGGTGTGGGGCTTGATCGACGACGGGGAGTTCGCTGCGGAATGGGTGCGGGGTCGTCGGCGGCGGCGGGGTCGAGCCCGCGGCGCCCTGGAACGCGAGCTCCGGGACAAGGGCGTCGCGGAGGCCCACATCGCCGACGCGGTGGCCGATATAGACGATTCCGATGAACGTCTGCAGGCCACGGAACTCGTGCGCGCTCGTTTGTCGAGACGCCCTGCCGGCGCGGCCAGCGGAGCGGCTCGCGCCGGGGAACGGCGTCGACTCGTGTCGTTCCTCGCCCGGCGGGGCTATCCCACGGGGCTGGCCATGGCCGTGGTGGATGCCGAGTTGGCGGCCCACGCTTCGTCCTGAGTACCCTGGCCTGCGTGGATTCTCTCGTGACCGACCTGCAGCAGGCGCCCGGGGACGCCCCGGTGGACGGCGCCGATCAGCGGACCTACCAGGTGCGCACCTTCGGATGCCAGATGAACGTCCATGACTCCGAACGGATGTCCGGGGTCCTGGAAGAGGCGGGCTATATCCCCTTCGAGGGGGAGGCCGACCCGGTGACCGGCGCCCTTCCGGACCTCGTGGTCTTCAACACCTGCGCGGTGCGTGAGAACGCCGACAACCGACTCTACGGAACGCTGGGGCATCTGCGCCCGTGGAAGGACGCCAACCCGCGCCTGCAGATCGCCGTCGGCGGGTGTCTGGCGCAGAAGGACAAGGACGTCGTCGTCTCGCGGGCGCCCTGGGTGGACGTGGTGTTCGGCACCCACAACCTCGGCCACCTGGCGACCCTGCTCGAGCGTTCGAGGCACAACGAGCGCGCCGAGGTCGAGATCGCTGATTCCCTTCAGCACTTTCCCTCGACGCTGCCCGCGACCCGTGATTCGGCCTATGCGGGCTGGGTGTCGGTATCCGTCGGCTGCAACAACACGTGCACGTTCTGCATCGTTCCCTCGCTACGTGGCAAAGAGGTCGACCGCCGGCCGGGCGAGGTCCTCGCCGAGGTCCAGGCCCTCGCCGACGAGGGGGTCATCGAGGTGACCCTCCTCGGCCAGAACGTCAACGCCTACGGCAGGTCGTTCCACGACCCGGACGAGCCCTCGGACAAGGGCGCATTCGCGAAGTTGCTCCGCGCCGCCGGTCGGGTCGAGGGGATCGAACGGATCCGTTTCACCTCCCCGCACCCTGCCGAGTTCACAGACGATGTGATCGAGGCGATGGCATCCACTCCTACTGTGTGCCCGCAGCTGCACATGCCCCTGCAGTCCGGTTCCGACCGCGTACTGCGCGCGATGCGACGGTCGTACCGCTCGGAGAAGTTCCTGGGCATCCTGGACCGGGTCCGCGTCGCGATGCCGGACGCCGCCATCACCACCGATATCATCGTGGGCTTCCCCGGGGAGACCGAGGAGGACTTCCAGGCGACACTCGACGTGGTCGAGAAGGCGCGATTCTCCAGCGCGTTCACCTTCCAGTATTCTCCGCGCCCGGGGACCCCGGCCGCCACCATGGAGGACCAGATCCCCAAGGCCGTCGTCCAGGAGCGGTACGAGCGACTCATCGAGCTCCAGGAGCGGATCACGCTGGAGGAGAACCAGGCCCGCGTCGGCCGCGTGGTGGAGGTTCTCGTCACCGCCGACGAGGGACGCAAGGATGCCGCCACCGCGCGGATGACGGGGCGAGCGCGCGACGGCATACTCGTGCACTTCGCGCCGACCGGCGACAACGCGGATCGCGTCCGCCCGGGTGACGTGATCACCACGCGGATCACGGCTGCTGCCCCACACCACCTGCTCGCCGACGACGGCGTGCTCAGCTACCGCGCCACCCGCGCCGGCGACCGGCACGAAGCGGGGGAGAAGCCCGAGACCCCGCCGATCGGCGTCGGCCTCGGACTGCCCACATTGCGTCGACACGTCGCGGTCGACGACGTCCTTGAGAAGGGATGCCCCACGTGAGTAACGCGGACCGCCCCGATCCCATCGCCGGGATCATGGAAGTAACCCGAAACGCGGAATCAGAGATGCGCCGCAAGGACAGTGTGCTCGGCCGGACGCTCGTCATCGGCCGGGCCTACCTCGCGTCCACGGTGCTCATCGTCATCCTCGCCGCGATGCTTCTCCTGCCGCACAGTGACGGGGTCCGCGGTATCGATGTGCTGTTCTTCACCGACGCGGCCGCCGATCAGTCGACCTCGCTGCCCTCGCACATCTTCGTGCTGTTGTACTCCGTGGGCACGATCGGGTTCGGCGCACTCATGATCCTCACCCAGAAGTGGTGGGCGGCCGGGGTCGCATGGAGCGCCACCTGCGTGTCAGCGGTCTACGGGATCCTGGCGATCTGGCTCCGACAGTCCGGACGCGGGCCCGACCCCGATTTCCAGGGGTTCGGAGGCCCGGGTATCGGAATGTACCTGAGTGAGATCCTGCTGTTCCTGCTCATCGGAACTCTCGCCGGCGTGCTCTGGACGCGCACCCCTGAGCAGCGCCAGCTGGAAGAGAACGCGCGAAGCGGGGACGGTCTCTGATCTGACCTGCTCAGACATGACGAAAAGGGGGCGGGGTGCCAGGCACCCCGCCCCCTTTCGTCATCGGCCGGCGCGTATCGCTGACCCGGTCAGCGCGTATCGACGGCGTTCTCCGCGGCCTCCGCCCACTCCCGCCACTGGGCGGCCTGGGAGCGTGCGTTGTCGGCGTCCTTGCTCTTGCCCGCGGCTTCGGCCTTCTCCGCCTGGTCCTCGAAGTCGCGGACCCGGTCCCAGAACTGCCCCGCGCGGGCCTTGGCCTCCGGATCGGTGCGACGCCACTCGGTGTCGGCGGCCTCCGAAACCGACTTCTCGATCGCCCGGATCCGGTTCTCGAGCGGACCCATCCGATCTCGGGGAACCTTCCCGATCTCCTCCCAACGCGACTGCAGTTCGCGCAGGGTCGAGCGGGCGGCGGCCAGGTCGGTGCCGGGCTTGATCCGACCCTCGTACTCCTTGAGGAGAGCCTCCTTGGCCTCGGCATTCACCTCGAACTCCGCGTCGCGTTCCGCGGCGGCGGCGTGCCGGGCGTCGAAGAAGGTGTCCTGCGCGGCCTTGAAGCGCTTCCACAGGGCATCGTCCGCTTCACGCGGTGCCCGGCCGGCCGCCTTCCATTCGTCCATGAGCCGCCGGTACGAGGTGGCGGTGTCGTTCCACTCGGTGGAGCCGGACATGGCCTCGGCTCGTTCGACCAGTTCTTCCTTGACCCGTTTGACCGATGCCCTGTTGCGATCGAGTTCGGCGAAGTGGGAACCGCGGCGACGGTTGAATGCCTCGCGCGCCTTGGAGAACCGCTTCCACAGTGCGTCGTCGGTCTTCCGGTCGATCCCACGGATCGTCTTCCATTCGTCCAGGATCTCCCGGAGCCGGTCGCCGGCCGCCTTCCACTGGGTCGACGACGCGCCGATCTCCTCGGCCTCGGACGCCAGTTCCTCCTTGCGGGCGATCGCCGCGGAGCGCTGCTCGTCCTTGCGCTGACGGGCCCGGGCCTCGACCTCACCCGAACGTTCGACCACGGCGGCCACCCGCACCGCGAGTGAGTCCAGGTCGCCCACCGCGGCGGCGGTGGGGATCTGTTCGGCCAGGGCTTCAGCGGACGCGCGAGTCTTCCGGGCGTCCTGGGGATGCGTGTCCAGGCGGGTCTCGAGGAGGGAGACCTCGGCGGCGAGATCATCGAAACGAAGCCCGAAGTGGGCCAGCCCTTCGGCCGGAACTCCCGCCTGCCACGAGCCGACCTGACGTTCACCGTCAGCGGTCCTGACGAACACCGCGCCCGATTCATCGACCCGACCCCATTCAGCGGGGTCGGAGGCACGGGTGGCCTTGGCTTCCGCTGCCGGGGCCGGGCTCGGCGTGGCCTTCCGGGCCATCGCGGCGGGGGAAGGGGCTCCCGGGCGCGGCCCGGGTCGGGGCCCGGGCCCGGGGGTCGGCGACGTCCCTCCGGACTCCTGACCGCTCGCGGCGGTGGGTGACTGGTCGCTCATGTGGTCCTCGTTTCCTTCTGCCGCGTAACACGGCACCGTCGCCGGGCTGACATCCCGGTCATCGCCTCGCCGTCCCGCTACCGGGCCGGCATCCTCCTAGTGTGTACCAACGCAGCCACGTTCGTCGGCTGTATCTGTACGTGGCGCCGGATAGTCGGCCGAGTCCGCCGGAGAGGCGGGCCGCGGGGGCGCCCGGCCACACGCCCCGTGTGGCATCGGAAGACCTTCGCCGCGGGAACAGTAGGGTTCCCTGATGTGAGCAGTCCCGTCGTCCTGATCCCCGGTGCACCGGTGCTGGTGCCCGAGCTGTCCGGCGCAGCAGCCGCGGAGAGCACCCGCGAGGTCGAGTTGCTGTGCGAACAGCTCCGGCGGGCGTCCCGCTCAGCGTCACGCGTCGTGGTGGTGGGCACCGACCCGCAGCGCAGGACCCTGCAGGACGTCAGCTCGTCCCTGCGTCGGTGGGGTGCCGACGTTCGAGTCGGGCGTCCGGACGCCCCGTCCGCCCCACGGGGGAGCGTGCCCGATGCGGCACTGATCGCGTGGTGGATGCTCGACCGGGCGGGCTCCGGGCTACCGCGGACGTTCGAGGCGGTGGATGAGCAGGGTCGGATCGCGAACTCGACACCGGTGAAGGTGTCCGACGGCGACGATCTCGTCGTCGTCGTCGCGGATGGCCCCGCCTCGTTGACCCCGCGCGCGCCCGTTCCGGAGGACCAGCGCGGGGTGGCTCTCGACGCCGCACTCACCGCGTGGCTGCGCGACGGGGGTGTCCTCCCGGACCCCGGGCCGGCCGCGGCGGCCGAGGTGGGGTGGTGGAGCCGCCCGTCCTGGTTGGCCCTCGCCGGGCTCATCGGGGACCGCACCGCGGTCGACACGGTCTCGTGGGCACCGTTCGGCGTCGGCTATCACGCCGCGCGGTGGGAACCGATCCCGCCCCGTGCGACGTCCGCCGCCGGCTCGTCCGCCACGGGATGCGCGGCCTACGACGGGGGCCCGCAGTGACCGACACGACCCCGATCGCGGTGGTGGGTGCCACCGGCACCGGAAAATCGGAGATCGCCCTGGGGCTGGCCGAGACCCTCGGCGGTGAGGTCATCAACTGCGACGCCATGCAGCAGTACCGCGGTATGGACATCGGCACTGCCAAGCTCCCCCCGGACAAGCGCCGGGGGATCCCGCACCACCGCCTCGACGTCCTCGACGTGACCGAGACCGCCAGCGTCGCCGATTTCCGCGATGAGGCCGAGCGGGAGATCTCCGAGATCCGCGGGCGGGGGAACGTGCCGATCCTGTGCGGCGGGTCGATGATGTACCTGCAGGCGCTGATCGACGGCTGGTCCATCCCCGACACCGACCCGCGGGTGCGGGCGCGGTACGAGCGCCGGCTCGAGGAGATCGGGGTGGCCGCGCTGCACGCAGAACTGTCCCGTATCGACCCCGAGGCGGCCCGCACCATCCTGCCGACCGACCCGCGCCGCACCGTCCGGGCGATGGAGGTCGTCGAGATCACCGGGCGCCCGTTCTCCGCCTCCCGCCCGACCATCGGCGCGCCCCGGTGGGGGACCCGGATCCTCGGATTGCGGTGCGGGTTGCCCGAGTTGGACGAGCGACTGGCAGCGCGCACGGCCGCGATGTTCGCCGACGGACTGGTCGACGAGGTGCGGGGGCTGGTCGGCGTGGGCCTGCGGGGCGGCGTCACCGCACGTCGCGCGATCGGCTACGCGCAGGTTCTCGACGAGATGGACGACGACCTGGGCATCGACGAAGCCGGGGTCGCCCGAGCGGAGGAGCGCACGTTCATCGGCACGCGCCGCTACGTCCGGCGACAGCGCTCGTGGTTTGGCCGTGACCACCGGATCCACTGGATCGACACCGACACCCTTGGCGGGCAGGCGCGCCCCGGCGGACCGTTGCGCGCCGCCCTGGAGACTCTCGAGGAGGCCCGACGATGAGCGAGCCCGGTGCGGGCAGGTCCCGCGTCCAGTCCGTGGATCGCACCTTCGCGTTGCTGGACGCCCTCGCACTGCGCGGGGGGCGCGCGTCCCTCGGCGACCTGGTCGCCGACACCGGCCTGGCCGCCGCGACGGTCCACCGCCTGTGCGGCACGCTCGCCGAGAGTGGACACCTGCGCCGTGACGCGCGGCGCGACTACCTGTTGGGCCCCCGCCTTCAGCGGGTCGGCGACGCCGCCCGGCGCGCGACCCTGGAATGGGCCGAGCCGGTTCTGCGGGCAATCGTGGCAGGGACCGGCGAGACCGCGAACATGGCCGTCCGCGAGGGGGACGGTGTGGTGTATCTCGCCCAGGTGCCCTCCCCGCACTCGATGCGGATGTTCACCGAGGTGGGGCGCAGGGTGGAGGTCCACTGCACCGCCGTGGGGAAGGCGCTGGTGGCGGGCGACGACGACGACGAGGTCCGCGCGATGCTCGGTCGGGCCGGTATGCGTCGCTACACCTCGACGACGATCGTCCGCCCCGACGCGCTGATCGCCGAGCTCGACCGGATCCGTCGCTCGGGTTTCGCGACCGACGAATCCGAGCAGGAGGAGGGGGTGCGCTGCGTGGCGATAGCCGTGGGGGAGGGCGCCGCCTCGTTCGCGGTGTCCGCATCCGGCCCCGAGGCGCGGTTCACCTCCGATCGCAGGGACGCCGCTGTGGGGATCCTGCGTGCGGCAGTGGCCGGGCTGAACACGTGACCTGACGACGAGAGCCGGCAGTCCACCCGGGTGGAC
>NZ_JBSHML010000015.1:0-104814 GCF_053645335.1 Dietzia sp. NPDC055340
CAACACCCCCCGGACCATTGATGGCAGGGCAAGAAAGCCATGCCCACTCAAGCGACCAGACCTCCGACCACCGGAGGTTCAATAACGGTAACGGGTAAAGGCCAAACTTAATGTAGGGATGCCCAGACCGTGCCCAGCCGAACGCACGAAGGCCGTCCCCGGTTTCCCGGAAACGGCCTCTGACATGCTAATTACCTTGTGGAGCTAAGGGGAATCGAACCCCTGACCTTCTCGATGCGAACGAGACGCGCTACCAACTGCGCTATAGCCCCTCACCGCCCTCGCGGGCAGTGGGTCCACCCTTGCGGGCTGGAATGCGACCCTCTCGGGCAGCGTGGAACACCTTACCAGTACGCCCCGCCCACCAACCAAACCGGCAGGGCCGCCGGTCACCGAATGCCCGCCGCCGCGGCCGCCGCCTGCGGAACCTTGCCAGACCAGCAATATTTCTTGCAGGTCTCGCACGCCCGCCCGCAGACTGCACTCATGAGCGAAACCCGAGAGAGCAAGGACCGCGGTCGGCGCGACACCGACGACGCGGCCCAGCCGCCCGAAGACCCGACACACCAGAACGCCGCACACGGAGATCCATGGGACACGGTCATCATCGGCGGAGGTGCCGCCGGCCTGTCCGCGGCACTCATGCTGGGGCGCGCCCGCCGCCGCGTGCTCGTGGTGGACGCCGGCGAGCCCCGCAACCGCTTCGCCGCCCACATGCACGGCGTGCTCGGCGACGACGGCACCGACCCGGCCGAACTCCTCCGCCGTGGACGCTCGGAGGTGGCCGCGTACGACGTGACGATCCGTCCGGGCATGGTGACCGGCGTGGACGACAACGACCCCGACGACGACGAGGCCGGCCTCACCGTCCGGTTCGCGGACGCAGCGCCCGCATCCGCGCGTGCACTGATCCTCGCGACCGGGATGACCGACGGCCTGCCGGACATCCCCGGTATCCGGGAATTCTGGGGCACCAGCGTGCTGCACTGCCCCTACTGCCACGGCTGGGAGGTCCGCGGCCGCAGGCTGGCGGTTCTCGGCACGTCCGAGATGTCGCTGCACCAGGCCCAGCTGGTGCGCCAATGGAGTGACGACCTGATCTTTTTCACCGCGGCCGTGGGCGAGCTCGACCCGGACGTCGTGGCGCGGCTGCGCTCGCGTGGGGTGGAGCTCGTGGACACGCCCGTCGCTGCGGTCCTGTCCCGCGACGACGAACTGAGCGGCGTGCGTCTGGCCGACGGCAGCGAGGTGGAACTCGACGCGATCTTCGTGGCCTCGCAAGCCCTCCCCCACGACGACGTCGTGGCCCACTTCGAGCTGGAGCGGGCCACCAACCCGATCGGATCGTTCCTCGCCACGGATATGACGGGCAAGACGAGCCATCCTCGTATCTGGGCCGTTGGCAATGTGGCCAACCCCGGAGCGACCGTTCCGGTGGCGATGGCGGCGGGCGCGATGGCCGGCGGGATGGTCAACATGGCCCTCGTCACCGAAGAGTTCGACCGGGCGGTCCGGGCGGTGTCGGGCCTCGCCCCCGCCACGCCAGTTCACGCCACGCCCTCTCCCGCCGAGCACTGAGAGAGCCGCTATGCCGGGGGCGAGGTCCGCTGGCCGGGAGGTGTCAACGCCAGCACCGCCGCCGTGGTCAGCACACTCGAGGCCGGCGACGTCCTCGAGCTGGGATGCGGGGAGGGCGGCGACGCCGTCTGGCTCGCCGAGCAGGGGTGGCGGGTCACGGCCGTGGACATCTCTCCCACCGCCACCGCCCGCGGCGCCGAGGCCGCGGCCGCACGCGGGGTGTCGGCGAACATCGACTGGGTCGCGCACGACCTGTCCACGTGGGAAACAGAGCAGAGTTTCGACCTGGTGACGGCCAGCTTCCTCCACTCGGAGGTGGAGCTGCAGCGCATCGAGATTCTGCGCCGGTCCGCCGGGTATCTCCGGCCCGGTGGGCTCCTCCTGCTGGTGACGCACGTCTTCGAAAGCGAACACGACATCCCGCCGTGGGGGCGCGAGGCCTCGCGGGAGCGGGCTGACGCCGTCGGCCACGGGCACGGGCGCGGGCACGGGCACGGGCACGCTGTCCACACGATGCCCACGCCGGCCGAGGAACTCGAGGATCTCGCCCTGGACCCGGCGCTCTGGGACGTCGTCACCCAGGAGATCCGCCCGAGGGAGGTCATTTCTCCCGACGGCACTCAGGCGGCCACGATCAAGGACGGCGTGCTCCTGCTGCGGCGTCGCACCTGACGTCCGCGACCGAGACGACGACGCCGCGGCCCTCATTCGGGCCGCGGCGTCGAAGCTCGCAAAGGGGGGAGGGGCCGGGGTCAGCCCACCGCGCGGCGCAGCGGCTCGCGGTGCGTCGACCGGCGGTCGTGATGGTCCGGGCCGCTGTCGAGGTCGCGATCGTAGGTGTCCAGCACGTCGAACGCGGGGTCCTCGTCGTCGATCTCCAGGACCACGGCGCCCGGGCGGCGCAGCCGCGGCGGGACAACCGACAGCTCGTCGTCCTCACGCGACTCCACGCCCAGCCGCGCGCGGCGCATCCGCTCGACACGGCGGCGGCGCAGGCTCTCCTCGAGCCGGACCTGGCGGCGCAGGTACGTCAGGTAGGCGGCCAGCAGCAGCACCGCGCCGCCGGCGAACCACCACACGGCCGGGACGGTGAGCAGCGCCGCGATCACGGCGGCCACCGCCAACCCGACGAGCAACAGGGCTGTGCGCTGGCGCGCGTGCGCCCGCTGCTCGGCGGCCTGACGATCCGCCATCGGGTCGTAGGCCCCGCGCCCACGACGCCGCTCGGCGAAGTCCAGATCGGCATCGGTGAGCTCCACCTCGGGCTCGGCATGACGACGACGACCGCGATGCAGGTGGACGGCCTCGGCATCGATGCCCGCCGCGTCCTCGGCGTGATCCACGCGCCCCGCGGCCGAACGGGCGGCGGGGCGCTCGAGCAGCTCACCGTCGACGACCTCGGGCCGCACCGAGTCGGCGGCGGGCCGGTCCGCGACCGCGCGGGCGCCCCCGGCCCGGACGTCCGTGGTGCGGATGTCGGCGGACCGGACCTCGGCAGCGGTCCCAGCAGCCACGGCTGATGCGGTCCGCTCGTCGACGGAGGCGACGGCCTCTGCCGCCTCGTCGTCGTCGGACACGACGACCGCCGGGATCTCGGAGGTGATCTCCTCGGACAACTCGCCGCCACCCGTGGCGGCGTTGCGGCGTTCCTCCATCGCACGGCGGACGGCCTCGCCGCGCCGGCCCGCCGCCTCCCGGCGCAGGGTCTGCTCGAGCGTGTGCTCCCAGGTCTCGGTGTCGAGCAGTTCGGCGTCGGTGGCTCCGGCTCCGGTCGGCAGACCGAACCGCGACTCCTCGGGTTCGGCCTGCACCGGGTCCGCGGCGGCGGGCCCGCGACTGGGCACGAGTCGGCCCGAGCCGCCGGAGTACAGCGTTCGTGTCTGGGCCAGCGCGTCACCGGTGCGGCGGATGGGATTGCGCGACCGGATGAGCATCGGCGCGAGAACGAACAGCCAGACCACCACCAGCAGGATGATCAGCAGTGAGCTCGACATCGATCAGGCCTCCTCGAGCGTCTACCCCGACTCGGGACGTCGTGGTGAGGTCCCAACCGTAACGGCGGCCGAGCCCGGCTTTGTGGCGGCGCGCCGCAGGTCACGATGCTCAGGACATACTCAGACGCGCTGTGCGAATCCGGCGTCCACGAGCGCGGCCACGGCTCCCCTGCCGTGTTCCTCCCGGGTGCGCGCCACCAGCAGATGGTCCCGCCAGGCGCCGTCCACGTGGAGGTAGCGCCGTAGCACCCCCTCCTGCCGTAGACCGCAACGCTCGAGCACCACGCGGCTGGCCGCGTTCTCCGGGCGGACGGTGGCGTCGACGCGGTGCAGGGCGCCCGGCCCGAGCGCGTGATCCAGGCCCAGGGCCAGTGCCGCGGTGGCCACGCCCGTACCGACGAAGGGCCGGCCCACCCAGTAGCCGACCCAGCCCGAGTGCAGCGCGCCGCGCACGATCCCGCCCACGGTGAGCTGGCCGCAGAACGTGCCGTCCAGCTCGATGGCCGCGGGGATCGTGGCCCCCGCGCGGGCGTAGCGGCGCAGCTGCGAGTGGATTCCGGGCCAGGCGCGTGGGGTGTTGTTCTGACTCCAAGGGCCCTCGACCGTGGGTTCCCACGGTTCCAGGTACGCCCGCTCGCCCAGCCGCAGCGCCGACCATTCGCGCGCGTCCCTGCGGCGCACCGGACGCAGGGTCACGACCCCGCCGCGGACACGGAGCGGGCCGGCCTCGATCGGCCAGCCCGGATGGTGGGCGGTCTCGCCCGCCAACGCGCTCCACACGGTCGCGCCGCTCAGCCGCGCTGGGCGAGGAACATCACGTCGACCTCGTCGCCGGCCCGCACCGCGTCGACCTCGGGATCGATCACGACGAGGCAGTTCGCCTCGGCGAGCGAGGCCAGGAGGTGCGTGGAGGCGCCCTGCGCACCGCCGAGTGCCCGGACCAGGTACTCGCCGGTGTCGGTGTCGCGCATGAGCTGCCCGCGCAGGTAGCCGCGACGACCCTCGACCGAGGAGATGGGGGCGACGGTCCGGGCGCGGACCGTGCGGCGCATGGGCTGGCGTTTGCCGAGCGCGATGCGGATCAGCGGGCGCACCATGATCTCGAACACCACCAGCGCGCTGACCGGGTTCGACGGGAGCAGGAAGGTGGGCACCTCGTCGCGTCCGAGCCGGCCGAACCCCTGCACGGAACCCGGGTGCATCGCCACGCGGTTGACCTCGATCTCACCGAGCTCGGCCATCACCTGCCGGATGCGGGTGGTGGCCTCACCGCCCGCGGCGCCGGAGACCACCACGAGTTCGGAGCGCACGAGCTGCCCCTCGAGCACCTCGCGCAGGCGTCCGGGCTCGGTGCTGGCGATGCCCACCCGGTGCACGTCGGCGCCGGCGTCGCGGCCGGCGGCGGTGAGCGCGTAGGAGTTGACGTCGTAGACCTGCCCGGTGCCGGGGCGGGCGTCCACGTCGAGGAGCTCGTCGCCCACCGAGATGACGGACATCCGCGGCTTGGGGTGCACGAGCACCTTGGCCCGGCCGACGGACGCGAGCAGGCCCACCTGGGCGGGCCCGATGATGCTCCCGGCGCGCACCGCCACATCGCCCGGCTGCACGTCGTCGCCGATCCGCCTCACGTAGTCGCCGGTGCGGACGCCGCGGGTCGGGGTGATGTGCCGTCCCGACGCCTCGGCCCAGCCCACGGGCAGGACCGCGTCCGCGAGTGTCGGCAGGGGCGCTCCGGTGTCGACGCGGACCACCTGGCCCGGCTGCAGTCGCGTGGGCTGCCGGGAGCCGGCGGTGATCTGCCCGACCACCGGCAGCGTGGCGGGGCCGGACTGCTCGCCCTCGCCGCGGCCGTCTCCGGAGCCGCCGACCCGGACGTCGACGCTGCGCACCGCGTAGCCGTCGATGGCCGCCTGATCGAACGACGGGAGTGGTCGTTCAGCCACGACCTCCTCGGCACACAGCAGACCCTGTGCCTCGGAGATCGACACCCGAACCGGGCGCGGGGCGACCGCGGCCGCCGTCACCAGAGCCAGCTGTTCCTCGACAGAGCGCACCAGTGCCCCCTTCCCGTACCTGTTCCGGCCGAATCAGCCCGCGCCCGCGGGGCGGTGCTCGCCACCGCGCCGCGGAGCCGGGCCCCCGGGTCTCTGTGGGAGAGGGTAGCGGCCATATGCCCGACTTCCGCGGCGGCGCCGCCGAATCCGGGCGTGTTCGCAGCGCACGGGCGGGGTCTCGGCTACGCCCACCAGACCACGCCCGTTCCCCCCGGCGGCCGGTGCCGGCCTCAGGGGGCCGTTGTCGGCGCCGGGGCGGGTCGGTGTCAGGAACCGAGCCGGCCGGCGAGCCACTCGCGCAGGTCGTCCGCGTACGCCGGATTGCCCAGGGCGAAGTCCACGCACGCCTTGATGTAGCCACCGGGGTTGCCCAGGTCATGGCGGGCGCCGTCGTGCACCACCACGTGCACGGGGTGACCCTCGTCGATGAGCATGTCGATCGCATCGGTGAGCTGCAGCTCGCCACCGGCGCCGGGGGTGATCCGCCGCAGCGCGTCGAAGATCACCCGGTCCAGGACGTACCGTCCCGCCGCGGCGAGGTTCGACGGCGCGTCCTCGGCAGCCGGCTTCTCGACCATGCCGAGCACCTTCTTCACGGCCGGATCGTCGGTGTCCTCGACCTCGAACACGCCGTAGGAGGACACGTTCTCCGGATCCACCTCGAACGCGCACAGCACGCTGCCGCCACGCGCGGCCCGCACGTCCGACATCTGGCCGAGGATCCCGAACGGCAGAACCAGGTCGTCGGGCAGCAGCACGGCGATGGCCTGCTCGTCGGCGCCCAGCTCGGACTCGACCTGCGCGACCGCGTGCCCCAACCCGAGCGGTTCCTCCTGGCGCACGTCCACGACCTCGATCAGGCCGGGCGCGCGCCGCACCTTGTGCAGCAGCACGTCCTTGCCGCGGTCCTCGAGGGTGCCCTCGAGGACCGGGTCATCGGCGAAGTGCGCCATCACGCCGACCTTACGCTCGGAGGTGACGATCGCCAGGCGACCCGCGCCGGCCTCGGTGGCCTCCTCGGCGATGAGCTCGATACCGGGCGTGTCGACGACCGGCAGCAGCTCCTTGGGCACCGTCTTTGTGGCGGGCAGGAACCGGGTCCCGAGGCCTGCGGCGGGCACGACGGCGGTCCGGAACTGCGAGTCGGACGAAGCGGTGGACGTCATGGGCATCACTGTAGACGCAGGACCTGACTCCCCCACGCCACGCCTCGCCCCGAACCCGGCGCCTCTCCTATGAGACGGCGCCCCTCCGTCGCCAGGCAGACTGGGGCCATGGACAAGTCCGAACTGAGGCGGGTGGTGCGTGCCCGGCGCGCCGCGGTGCCGCCGTCGGTGCGCGCCGAGCGCGATGGCGCGATCCTGGTCGGACTGGGAGAGATCGTCTCCGCCGGGATGGTGGTCTGTGCCTATGTTCCCGACGACGACGAGGCCGGCGGCTCCGGACTCCTCTCACGTCTCGTCGACTCCGGCGCGCGTGTTCTTCTCCCCGTCTCCCCGGCGGTCGGCCCGTTGGGATGGGCGGAGTACGCCGGCCCCGCGGACCTGGCGCCGGGCCGTTTCGGCATCCCCGTCCCGTCGGCGCCACCGGAAGGTCCGGAGACGATCGCCGGGGCCGATCTCGTGCTGGTGCCGGCCGTGGCCGTGGACCGCCGGGGCAACCGACTCGGCCGGGGCGGCGGCTACTACGACCGTTCCCTTCAGTTCGCGGGGCCACGCACCCGCCTGCTGGCGCTACTGGATACCGAGAACGTGGTCGAGCGCGTCCCGGTCGAGGCCCACGACCGCGCGGTGGACGGCGTGATCACGGAGGAGGGGCTTCTCGACTTCGAAACCTGGCACTCAGCGGAGTAGAGTGCCAGGCGTTGTCCCTGCTCCCCGGGAGGCCCCATGCCCACCTATTCGTACCGCTGCCGCGACTGTGACGTCGCGTTCGACATCCAGCAGTCCTTCGACGAGGACTCGCTGACGGACTGTCCGCAGTGCGGGGGCGGCCTGCGCAAGCTGTTCAACACGGTGGGCGTCGTGTTCAAGGGCTCCGGCTTCTACCGCACCGACAGCCGCGCCGGCGCGGGCTCGTCCGGCGGCACCGGCTCGTCGGGCAACTCCTCCGGAGGCTCCTCGTCAGGTTCCTCCAGCGGTGGCTCTTCCAGCAGCGGGTCCTCGAGCAGCAGCCCGTCGAGCAGCTCGTCGGCTTCCAGCTCCTCCGGCTCGAGCTCGTCCGGCAGCTCGGGCACCACGTAGGCAGCACGTAGCCGCCGCCTCGGCGTCGTCGTCGCACCGAACGCCACCGCCTGCCGCAACCGGTTCTCCACAGGCCGCTCCCCCTCCACAGGCGCCGGCTCCCACGCCGTTTTCCTCGATTGGTCGGGGCCGACCGCCGGTACCGTCGGCCCCACACCGCCGCCCTAGGCGCCGACCGACGGGGGATCCACATGCGCGGGACCATCGCCACCGCGACCGCACCGGGTCGTTGGCGGCGCCGACGCGCCGCTCGAATCGCCCTCGCGGGTGCGCTCGTGCTGGCCGCGCCGTTCGCCGGCGGGGCCGACGACGCCGAGGACGCCACCGCCGGGGACCTCACCCCCGCTCACGGCGGCCTTCCCGGAAGCTCGGGAACCCTCTCGGACTTCTCCCCGCACCGCCGGTCGGCAGACGGCGAGGCCCTGCGGGTCGTTCCCATCCCGCTCGCCGACCCCGCGGTGGCCGACGTCCTCAGCCCCGGGGACCTCGTCGACCTCGTGGCCGTCGCCGCTGCGGGCGCAGAGGCAGCGAACACCGGCACCGCGCGCGCTGACGCCGCAGGCGCGAATGCGGAAGCGACCCCGGACCACGACGTGGCGACCAGGGGCGCGCCGGTTGTCGTGGCCCGGGCGGCCCGCGTCCGCGACGCTCCGCCCGCGCGCACGGGAGGCCGGTCGATCCTCGTCGAGGTCCCCGAATCCGCCGCGCCGGAGCTGGCCGCGACCGCCGCCGGGACGCCGCTCGCGGTGATCGTCCATGGATGAAAACTACTGTTGACAGTGCTTCGGATCCGGTCGGAGGTGTTGGTACTATCCGTCCGCACCACACACGAACGCACGGCCATTCACATGATGGACCGGGCACTGACAGGTAGGAGTGCGCGATGCTCAAGGGCTTCAAGGAATTCATCATGCAGGGCAACGTGATCGACCTCGCGGTCGCCGTTGTCATCGGTTCGGCGTTCGCCACCATCGTCGACGCCTTCACCACGGCGATCATCAATCCGCTCATCGCACTTCTCGGCGGCAACAAGGAGATCGGATTCGCGGTCCAGCTACTGCCGGACAATCCCGAGACCATCATGGACTTCGGGATGCTCGTGACCGCGATCATCAACTTCCTGCTGATCGCCGCGATCATCTACTTCGTCCTGGTGGCACCGATGAACTCGATGAAGGAGGCCGCCGCCAAGCGCAAGGGCGTCGAGGCCCCCGCGAGCGACAACGACCTCCTGGTCGAGATCCGCGACCTGCTCGCCGGCCGTCCCCTGACGCACCCCTCCGACCCGCAGAGCCCCTCCAGCAACCTGTGACCCGCAGCCTGCCAGCTCACCGGAACCGGGCGCGGGCGGGAGATCCGCACAGCAGAGAACCCCTGCTCCTCACCTGAAGGAGCAGGGGTTCTCTGCGTGGCCGACCGGGGACCGCGGTTCAACCGTGATGGGGTGGGCGCTGCTCGCGCCACCAGTCGTCGTCCAGGTGACCGTCCCGCCCGCGCCGCTCGTCGGAGGTGGTCACGGGCAGGGTCTCGCCGAACACGGCGTCGAGCCGGGCCTTGTCCGGGCGGGGTCTATCCGACCCGGCTGTGTCCGGCCGGGCCGTGCTCCGGTCGGTCACAACTCGTCGAGGTCCGACAGCTGCGCCACGACGTAGGAGACCAGCGGGCACAGGGTGGCCATGCCATCGCGGATCGCGGCCCGGCTCGGTGCCAGGTTGGCCACGACCGTGCTGCCGGAGACCCCCACGTAGCCGCGGGACACGATCGAGTCGACCGCACCGGCGGTCAGCCCGGACGAACGGACGGCCTCGGCGATACCCGGCAACCGCTGGTCGAGGATCTCCTCCGTCACCTCGGGCGTGATGTCGCGGGGCCCCACGCCCGTGCCGCCGATGGTGACCACGAAGTCGAAGCCACCGACGACCGCCGTCTCCAGCGCCTTACGCACCTCGGTCTCCTCGGCGGCGACCCCCACCACGCCGCCCACGAGGAAGCCCTCTTCCTCGAGCAGTTCGGTGACCAGCGGGCCGATGGTGTCCCCGTGTTCACCGGAGCGGTCGGTCACGAGCACCACCATGGCGCGGCCCGCGATGCGCGGCTCCACGGGCTCGGCCGCCTCCGGATCGAACTCCACCTCGGTGGGCAGCCTGCGGCCTCCGGGCAGTGCCCGCGGATCGAATCTGGTGCTCATCTCGCCTCTCCCAGTACAACGTCGACGGTGGTCGGCTGCTCGCCCTCACGTGCAGCATAGGTGACACTGATCGTCTCCCCGGGGGCGTGGGAGCGGATTGCCGCCACCAGTGCGTCGCCGTTCTCGATGATGCGCTCCCCGACGCGGCTGATGATCGCCCCGTCACGGATATCCGCCTCCGCCGCCGGCCCGCCGGCCTCGACCCCCCGGACGAGGGCGCCGTCACTCCCGGGCGCGTCACTGACCGAGACCCCGAGCATCGCCCGCGTGGCGAAACCCTGCTTGATCAGCTGATCGGCGATACGGCGGGCCTGATCCACGGGGATCGCGAACCCGAGGCCGATCGACCCGGAGTTCCCGGAGCCCAGGGAGGCGATAGCCGAGTTGATGCCCACCAGCTCACCGTTCATGTTGACCAGGGCGCCACCCGAATTGCCGGGGTTGACGGCGGCGTCGGTCTGGATGGCGTTGATCACCGTGCTCTGGTCGGACTGCGCGCCGCCGGCCCGCACCGGGCGATCCAGCGCGGAGACGATACCGGTGGTCACGGTCCCTGACAGCCCCAGTGGCGAACCGACCGCCGCGACCGCCTGGCCTTCCTTGAGGTTCGCCGACGTACCCAGGGAGACCGGCGTGAGCGCCTTGGACGTGTCCGCCTTGATGACGGCGATGTCGGTCGCCGGGTCGGTACCGATGATCCGGGCGGGCGCCTTGGATCCGTCATCGAAACGGACCTGGATTTCGCCGCCTGCAGCCGCCATACCGACCACGTGGTTGTTTGTGATGATCAAGCCGTCCTGGGTGAGGATCACGCCCGATCCTTCGCCACTCCCGGTCTGGCCGCGCACGGCGATCGAGACGACGCTCGGCAGGACCTTGTCCGCCACCGCCTCGGCGGTGCCGTCCGGCGCCTGACTCTCCGGCTGCGACATGCTGATCGGCGAGGAGAGCCCCCCACCGGAGCCTCCGGCGACACTCGCTCCGACCCAGCCACCCAGACCGCCCGAGACCAGCATCGCCGCGATGATCCCCGCGACGAGCAGTCCCCGGCCGGACTTCTTCTCCCGCGGAGCACCCGGCTCCGACGGGTCCATGGGCTGCGGCCCGGTAGCGGGAGGGAACACCGAGGTCGGCTGGGGGCCGCCGGGACCACCGGGAAAGGGCTGGGGACCGTCGGGACCGCCGGCAGTCGGCTGCGCGCCCCCACCGGTCCAGCTTCCGCCACCCGCGCCCTGCGCCTGTCCCTGTGACGGGCCGGCATACGGGTTCTGCGGGCCGTGAGGACCCTGTCCCCCATGCGGATACTGTCCCGCAGGTTGCCGACCGTGACCGCCCGCTCCCGTACCTGTTCCCGACGCCCATTCGTCGCCGGACCCGGATGTACCCGGGACTCGACCGTTCTCGTTCTCCATACCCGCCATCGTCCCCCACGGTGCTGTGTGTCCGCTGAAACGAGCCTGGAATCGCGCCACCAGTCGGTTCAGACGGAAGACTCCTCGCTACCCGGAAGAGTCACGCGTACTTCCGCGCCTCCCCCCTCGGCTTCGCCGACCTCGACGGTGCCCCCGTGCCGCGTAACGACCTGATGCACGATGGCCAGCCCGAGCCCGGACCCCGGCATGGCCCGCGCCTCGCGCGAGCGATGGAAACGCTCGAACACCAGCTGTCGGTCCGACTCGGGAATCCCCGGCCCCTGATCCGCGACGGTCAGCTCCATCACCGCCTCGGAGATCGGGCGCATGCGCACTGTGACGGTCCCGCCGCCGGGGCTCCACTTCGCGGCGTTGTCGCAGATGTTGAGCACGGCCCGCTCGATGCCGGCGGAGTCACCGAACGAGTACCAGGGAACGAGCTCGACCCGGAAGTCGACGTCGTGTCGCCGACGCCGGACGCGCTCGAGCGCACGCTCGACGGCCTCGGACACCGCGACCGGCTCCAGCTCGACCTCCCCGGAGTCCTCGCGAGCCAGCTCGACCAGATCGCCGACCAGCTGGCTCAGCTCGGAGATCTGCCCCACCACGTCGACCGCGAGTTCCCGACGATCGTCGTCCGGGATCGACGGCGCGCCCGGACGGCTTGCCGCGATGAGAAGCTCCACGTTGGTCCGCAAGCTGGTCAGAGGGGTCTTGAGTTCATGGCCGGCATCCGCGACGAGTCTCGCCTGCCGCTCCCGACTCTCACTGAGCGCGATCAGCATCTGGTTGAACCTGGTGGTCAGCCGTGCGATCTCGTCGTCCCCGGTGACCGGGATGGGCCGTAGGTCGTCGGTGCGCGCGATCCGCTCGACCGCTCTGGTGAGTTTGGCCACCGGCGCCAGGCCGGTCCGCCCCACCGCGGTGCCCGCGACCGCGGCCAAGGCTATCCCCGCCGCCCCGACCAGGGTGAGTACGATCGCGAGCCTGTTCAGCGTCGCCCGGGTGGGGCCGAGGTCCTGGGCCAAGATCAGGGTGGAGCCGTCGCGAACGCCGACGGCATAGATCTGTTTGCCCCCGGAGGCGCGCAGGCTCGACTCCGCCTCGCCCCGAACCACCCCGATCTCGGGTGCGCCGATCTGGAACGGCTCGCCGGTCGCGGTGCGACCGCCCGACGGGGCGATGATCTGCGCGTCGAGGTTGGGGTTGAATGCCCGGAGCGCGATGAGCGTACTTCTGGACTGCAGCGCGAACTCCGAGGCGAGCTGGCTGTTGACCAGCTGGTCCGCCTGCTGTTGGAGCCGCTCGTTGACGCCCTTGTACAGGGACCCGGACACGACGAAGTAGGCCGCGACGGCCATGAGAGCCACAGCGACCCCCACCGAGCTCGCCGCCAGCAGGGTGACCCGCTGGTGCAACGAGATCGGTGTGGAGTTCCTCCCGACCGTGCCGGCTGCCACCGCTACGGCGTCTCGCGCAGCACGTATCCGACACCACGGACGGTGTGGATGAGCCTGACCTCTCCCTCTCCCTCGGTCTTGCGCCTGAGATAACCGATGTAGACCTCGAGCGCGTTGCCGGAGGTCGGGAAGTCGTAGCCCCACACCTCTTCGAGGATGTGGCTGCGTGTCAGCACCCGTCGCGGGTGGTGCAGAAGCAGCTCGAGCAGCGAGAACTCGGTGCGGGTGAGCTGGATCCGTCGTTCGCCTCGCGTGACCTCCCGGGTCGCGAGATCCATGCGCAGATCCTCGAACTCCAACACCTCGTCGGCGTCCTCGGACTCGGGCCCCCGGCGGCGCAGCAGTGCCCGCAGACGCGCCAGCAGCTCCTCCAACGCGAACGGCTTGGGCAGGTAGTCGTCGGCGCCGGCGTCGAGCCCTGCCACCCGCTCGGACACCGCATCACGGGCGGTGAGCATCAACACCGGCAGGTCGTCGCCCCGGCTACGGAGGATCCGGCACACCTCGAGGCCGTCCCGACGGGGCATCATCACATCGAGGATCACGGCATCGGGACGGTCCTCGTCCACCATCTCGATGGCCTCGATCCCGTCACCGGCCAGGTCGACCTCGTATCCGTTGAACGTCAGCGAGCGTCGAAGCGATTCGCGCACCGCCTGGTCGTCGTCTACCACGAGGATCTTCATGACGCTCAGTCTCGCGCACGCGCCTGAACCCCTGCTGAGGAATCACAGAGTGACGCTGAAGACGGCCCCTCAGACGCCGACGAACCCGGTGGCTCCCTGAGGATCCACCGGGTTCGTGACGGGCGTGTGCGTGCGGCGCGCCGGGCACCGCCGTACTCGGCTGATCGGAATCAGCCGGAGGCGGTTCAGCGGTCGAGGTCGACCAGGCCGAGCTTCGCGGCCTTCACCAGACGACGGGGAAGGACGACGGCGCGGCCGTCGACCTTGGTCTCCTGGAGGGCGACGTTGTCAGCCTTCCACTGCGAACGACGGGAATGGGTGTTGGCGCGCGAGAGGCGGCGCTTGGGAACTGCCATGATGTGTGTCCTCGGGTTAAAAGGTGGATCGGGGCGCTGGCGCCCCGCGGCTCACTTTGCGCGGCGGGTGCGGTTGCCGTAGCGGCGCTGGAACTTCTCGACGCGGCCGGCGGTGTCCATGACACGCTGCGCGCCGGTCCAGAACGGGTGCGACTCGCTGGTCACGTCCACGACGATCAGCGGGTAGGACTGGCCGTCCTCCCACTCGACCGTGCGGTCGCTGGTGGCGGTGGAACGGGTGAGGAACTTGGTGCCCGTGCCCGAGTCCTGGAAGACCACCGGGTGGTAGTCGGGGTGGATATCGTTCTTCATAACTGGATCCCTCTAGCTCGGTAGAAGACTGTGGGTCTGGCGCTCGCCCCACGAGTGGGGCGCGCTGTGGCCAGTGGCCGAACCGGGGAGTCCGGTCTCAGCACACGCATCGGTAGATCGTACCCGTATGATGGCCGAGCACCCAATTCAAGCACGGACGCCCGCCGCCCGGCGCGGCGTGAGCGGCGGCGATACCACCACTGACGTGCCGATTACCGTTTCGGGCCACCGGCTGCGTAAACTAGACCATCGCTGTTGTCTGCACGTTTGCAATCGCCTCTCAAGGTGTTCGCGACGTGGCGATCCGCTCTTGCTCCGGCCCCGGCCGGAGGACGAGCGTTCCTCCGCCGCGCGCCACCGAGGACGGGGCGGAAGGAGAACCACGCCATGTCGGCGCATTGCCAGGTAACGGGACGGAAGCCGGGTTTCGGCAAGTCCGTCTCGCACTCACACCGCAGGACCAACCGTCGCTGGAACCCGAATGTCCAGCGTCGTAGCTACTTCCTGCCCTCCGAGGGTCGTCGCGTCACGCTGACGGTCTCGACGAAGGGCATCAAGACCATCGACCGCGACGGCATCGAGGCCGTGGTGGCCCGTATCCGTGCCCGTGGGGAGAAGATCTGAGATGGCCCGTAACGACATTCGTCCCATCATCAAGCTGAAGTCCACGGCCGGTACCGGGTTCACGTACGTGACCCGCAAGAACCGTCGTAACAACCCGGACCGCATCGTCCTCAAGAAGTTCGACCCGGTCGTCCGTAAGCACGTCGAATTCCGAGAGGAGCGCTGACCCGTGGCCAAGAAGTCCAAGATCGCGCGCAACGAGCAGCGCAAGGCTAAGGTCGCCCGGTTCGCCGAGCGCCGCGCCGAGCTCAAGGCAATCATCAAGAACCCCGAGAGCTCGGACGAGGCACGTATGGATGCCCAGACCGCGCTCAACAAGATGCCGCGTGACGCCTCGCCCGTGCGGGTGCGTAACCGCGACGTCGCCGATGGCCGCCCGCGCGGCTACCTCCGGAAGTTCGGCCTTTCCCGCGTTCGCATGCGCGAGATGGCCCACCGTGGCGAGCTGCCCGGTGTCACGAAGTCGAGTTGGTGAGTAGGTAATCATGGCTAAGGCACGTAGCACCCCGTCCAAGAAGGCCCGGGCCCAGGAGGGCCGCCGGCCCAAGAAGAACCCCTTGAAGGTCGCCGGCATCGAGACCGTCGACTACAAGGACGTCAACACCCTCCGCACGTTCATCTCCGATCGTGGCAAGATCCGTTCGCGCCGCGTCACCGGCCTGACCCCGCAGCAGCAGCGTCAGGTCGCCGTGGCGGTCAAGAACGCCCGCGAGATGGCTCTGCTGCCCTTCACCAGCCGCTGAGTCGCCGCTAGGCGCGGTCTCAGACAGCGCCCGCTCGTCCTGCGCGTGCCCACCGGGCCGCCGACTTAAGGCAACAGCAACCCGATCGGGGCTGTGCCTCCTGAACAAGGAGCGCACGGCCCCGATCGGCGTTACCGCTGGTCTCCCCCGCGCCCCCTCCCGCCGCCTGATCCGAGGAGCTCCCCACCGTGGCAGGTGTCCTGAACGGCTTCGCCGTGATCGTCGCACTCGTCGCCCTGGGCTGGTTCCTCGCCCGGACCGATGTCCTCGGCAGCGACGCCCGGCTGGTCCTCAACCGGCTGGTGTTCTTCGTCGCCACCCCGGCACTGCTGTTCGACGCGCTCGCCCGCACCACGCTCGACCAGGTCTTCACCGGCGTGTTCGTGGTGTCCGCGGTCTCCGCGATCATCATCGCGGTCCTCTACATGGCCATCGCCCGGATGTGGCTCCGACGACCCGCGTCCGACCTGGTGATCGGCGCGTTGTCCGCCGGGTACGTGAACTCGGCCAACCTCGGCATCCCCATCGCCCTGTATGTCCTGGGCGACCTCGGCTTCGTCATGCCACTGCTGTTGTTCCAGGTGGTCGTCCTCCAGCCGATCGCCATCGCGGTTCTCGAGCGCGCCCAGGCGCGGGATGCCGACCGGACGGACGGCACCCACGGGAACGGGGGCGCCCTCAGCGGTGCCCTGGGCGCACTCGTGCAGGCCATCCGCACCCCGATCGTCCTGGCGGCGCTCGCGGGGGTCGTGATGGCTGCCGTGCCGTGGACCCCGCCGGAGACACTGCTGGAGCCGGTGAAACTCATCGGCCAGATCTCCGTCCCCGGCGCGCTGTTGGTGTTCGGCATGTCGCTCTACGGCGTGAAGGTCCTCGAAGCCGGGGCGTCACCACGCCGCGAGATCTGGCTCGCGAGCGTTCTCAAGCTCATCGCGCACCCGCTCCTCGCCTACGCCCTCGGCGCCGGGCTGCTCGGGATGCAGGGCCACGAGCTGCTCACCGTGGTGGTGGCGGCCGCGCTGCCCACCGCACAGAACGTGCTCGTCGTGGCCACGCGCTACGGACACGGGATACTCCTCGCACGGGATTCGGCGGTCATCACCACGCTCGGTGCGTTGCCGGTCCTGCTGCTGGTCTCCGCGCTCCTCGCCTGAGGCCGGGCCCGGCCCGGTCCGGCCCGGTCCGGTCCGCGGTCAGAGTGCCCCGGCTCCGGCCACCACACCCGTGAACACGATCGCGTTGTTCACCCCGTGCAGCACGATCCCGGGCACGATCGACCGGTACCACTCGGCCATAGCGCACAACGCGATCCCCACCACCAGCAGGTACGGCAGCGCGGGCGGCACGAAGTGCACCGCCGCGAACACGCCTCCCGCGAGCGTGATGCCCACCGCGGCCCGGTACCTCGCCCGCAGGGCCGGCAGCACGATGCCTCGGAACACGATCTCCTCGACGACAGGTACGAGAACGGCCACGGTGACCAGGCCCAGCACGACGTAGGCCGGGCCGCCGGAGACGAGGTCGCCGAGCGCCTCCGAGACCGCGTCGTCCCCCGTCTCCCCGGCGGGGGCGAGCGGGAGTAGGACGAACATCGAGGCCACCATGCCCGTGCCCATCACCGCCGGGATCTGCCACAGCAGATGTAGAGGCGACCTATCCGGACGTCGCAGGCCGAGGTCCGCCCATCTCAGCCACCGTCGGCGCAGCAGGTGGGTCCGGACGGCGGCGAGCGCGGCCACCGCGGTGCCGGCCAACACGGCCAGGGCCAGCGGGGCGGCGGGTGGTCGTCCACTTCCCCACTCCCGCACCGCGAGCATCCCGAGAATGACGACGACGACGGCGCCGACGATGTAGACCAGCACCCAGCCGAGAGCAGCCACCGCGACCCGCCCCCGGATCGGTGTCGTCCAGAGTCCCGGGGCGCCGTGTGGTGCGCCGGTGGCCGGAAGCGGCTGTCGAGGCCCGGGGAGGTTGTTCACGGCCTCCAGTCTGCCCGGGCAGCCGGCCCCGGCCCGGAAGGGGTGCGGCCCGGAAAGGGAGCGACCCGGAATGGGTGCGGTTCGCCGATTCGCGGGCAGCACCACGCCGGCGCCCCGGCCGGCACGAGGGTGCCGACCGGGGTGCCGGTTCCGGGCCCGGCCGCCGCCGGGGTCGGTGTCACTTCAGGTGGTCGGCCACCTCGAAGGGTGCGTCCGTGGCGGCCGTGATCTGCTCGAGGGTGACGCCGTCGACCAGCTCGATCAGGGTCAGGCCGCCGGAGTCGCGGTCGAACACGCCGAGCTCGGTGATGATGCGGTTCACGCATCCCAGCCCGGTCAGCGGCAGGGTGATCTCGGAGACGATCTTGGACGAGCCGTCCTTGGCGACCTGGTCCATGACCACCACGATCCGACGAGCACCCACGACGAGGTCCATCGCCCCGCCCATGCCCTTGACCATGGCCCCGGGCACCATCCAGTTGGCGATATCGCCGGCGGGGTTGACCTGCATCGCGCCGAGGATCGCCACATCGATCTTGCCGGAGCGGATCATCCCGAAGCTGGTCGCCGAGTCGAAGATCGACGAGCCGGGCAACGTCGTCACCGTCTCCTTACCCGCATTGATCAGGTCCGGATTCACATCATCTGGGTGCGGGTACGGTCCGATGCCCAACAGGCCGTTCTCCGACTGCAGCGTCACCTCCACCCCGTCGGGGACGTAGTTGGGCACCAGGGTCGGCAGGCCGATCCCCAGGTTGACGTACTGCCCGTCGGACAACTCCAGGGCCGCGCGGGCGGCCATGGCCTGACGGTCGCGGCGGGCGGGCGTGGCGGTGTTGCTCATCAGCGCTGTCCTTCCGAGGGCGGGTTGGTGGTGGTCTTCTCGATCCACTTGGTCCCGGCGACCTGCTCGGCCGTCAGTTCCACCAGGCGGTGAACGAAGATGCCGGGCAGGTGGATGTCGTCCGGCGCGAGCTGGCCCACCTCGACGATCTTCTCCGCCTCCACGATGCACACGCGGCCGGCCATCGCGGCCAGCGGCGAGAAGTTCCGCGCGGTGAGGTTGAACCGCAGATTGCCGCTGCGGTCGGCCACCGCGGCCCGGATGATGGAGTAGTCCGCCTCGATGGCCTGCTCGAGTACGTAGGTCTCCCCGCGGATCTCACGGGTCTCCTTGGGCGGGGACTCCAAAGCCACGCCACCGTCGGAGTCGTACCTCCACGGCATCCCGCCGTCGGCGACGAAGGTGCCCACGCCGGTGCGGGTGAAAAACGCCCCGATCCCGGAACCGCCGGCGCGCATCCGCTCGGCCAACGTGCCCTGCGGGGTCAGTTCGACCTCCAACTCACCGGACAGGTACTGGCGGGCGAACTCCTTGTTCTCCCCCACATACGAGGCCACGATGCGGCGCAGCTTGCCGGTCTCGAGAAGGATCCCCAGGCCCTTGCCGTCGACACCGGCGTTGTTGGAGAACACCTCGAAGTCCCCCACCTCACGCGCGGCGAGCGCCTCGATGACGACCTGGGGGATCCCCACCAGTCCGAACCCACCCGCGGCGATCGACGCCCCGGCCGGGATATCCGCGACGGCCTCCGCCGCGGTCATGATCTTGCTGGACATACACTCACTCCTTGCTCAGGGGCGTCAAGAACGGGTGCGGGCCTGTCAGGCCAGCCCGAGGATCTCGATCGCGGTCTCACGCATGTCGACCTTGCGGACCTTGCCGGTGACCGTCATGGGGAACTCATCCACGACGTGGACGAACTTCGGGATCTTGTGGCGGGCGAGCTTGCCGGTGGCGAACTCACGGACCTCGTCTGCGGTCAGATCGTCCCGTCCCGGCTTGAGCCGGACCCACGCCATGAGCTCCTCGCCGTACTTGGGGTCGGGAACGCCGATCACCTGGGCGTCGAGGATGGCCGGGTGGGTGTAGAGGAACTCCTCCACCTCGCGCGGGTAGATGTTCTCGCCGCCGCGGATGACCATGTCCTTGATCCGGCCGGTGATCCTGACGTACCCGTCGTCGTCCATCTCCCCGATGTCGCCGGTGCGCATCCATCCGGCCTCGTCGATCGCCTCGGCGGTCTTGTCCGGTTGGTCCCAGTAGCCCAGCATGACGCTGTAGCCCTTGGTGCAGAACTCGCCGGCCTCGCCGCGCGGGAGGGTCTCGCCGGTGCCCGGATCGATGATCTTGATCTCCAGGTGCGGGCCGACCCGACCCACGGTGGAGACGCGGCGGTCGAGCGAGTCGTCGGACCGGGTCTGCGTCGAGACCGGCGAGGTCTCGGTCATGCCGTAGCAGATCGACACCTCCTCCATGTGCATCTTCTCGATCACCTGACGCATGGTCGACTCGGGGCACGGCGAGCCCGCCATGATCCCGGTCCGCAGCGTCGACAGGTCGTAGGAGTCGAAGTCCTCCAACGCGAGCTCGGCGATGAACATCGTCGGCACCCCGTAGAGGCTGGTGCACTTCTCCTCCACCACCGCGCGCAGCGACGCGACCGGGTCGAATGCCGGGCCGGGGATCACCATGGCGGAGCCGTGCGTGGTGCACGCCAGGTTGCCCATCACCATGCCGAAGCAGTGGTAGAAGGGCACCGGGATGCACACCCGGTCGACCTCCGAGTAGTTGACCAGCTCGCCCACGAAGAACCCGTTGTTGAGGATGTTCGAGTGCGAGAGCGTCGCGCCCTTGGGAAAGCCCGTGGTGCCCGAGGTGTACTGGATGTTGATCGGGTCCGACGACGACAACCCCGCCCGGATCTCCGCCAGCTCCTCGGTGTGGGTCGGCCCGGACATCATCGACTCCCACTCCTCGTCACCGAAGAGGACGACGAACTCCAGGTCCGGGCAGTTCGGCTGCACCTGGGCCAGCATGCCCGTGTAATCAGAGTCCTTGAACTGGGGCGCCGCGACGACGGCCTTGAGCCCCGCCTGCTTCAGCACGAACTCCAGTTCGTGGACCCGGTAGGACGGGTTGATGTTGACCAGCACGGCGCCGATCTCCGCGGTGGCGTACTGGATCATCACCCACTCCCAACGGTTGGGCGACCAGATACCCACGCGGTCGCCCGCCCGGATCCCCAGCCGGTGCAGGCCGGACGCCAGCCGGCGCACATCGGCGAGGAACTCGGCATAGGTCCACCGGCGTCCGGCCTGCACGTCGACCAGGGCGTCCCGATCCCCGAACCGCTCGACCGTGGCCGCGAGATTGTCGGGGATCGTCTGCGTGAGCAGAGGGATGTCTGTCTCCCCGCGCGTGTGGGACACCGCGGGATCGAGTGGTGTGGAATCGAGACTTGAGGTGGTCATCTCGGTGCTCCTCGGGGGCGGGGCCGGATCAGGCCCGGGGGGTTGTCACTTCGGTGGCGGCGGCCGCGCGACGCATCGTCGACTCGGCCTGGCGGAAGACCGGACCGTCGACCATGCGACCGTCCAGCTGGAACACGCCCTGGTTGTGTTCCGCAGCGGCGAGGACCTTGCGGGCCCAGGCCACCTCGTCGTCGTCGGGCGCATAGGCCTCACGCACCACCGCCACCTGGGACGGATGGATGCACGCCGTGCCCACATATCCCTGGGCGACGGCGTCGAGCGCCTCGGCGCGCTGACCTTCGACGTCGGCGATGTCGAGATGGACCGAGTCCACCGCCCACCGCCCGAACGCGGCCGCGGCGAGCGCGACCCGGGTGCGGGCGTGGCGTGGGACGTCACGGTACTCCCCCGCCACCCGCGGCCCGCCCTCCTCGGCGGCGGAGAACCGGCTGGTCGACCCGCCCATCGCGGCGAGCAGATCCTCGGCTCCCCACATCAACCCGGCGCAGCCCGGCGCGGAGGCGATCTCCTCCGCGCGGACCACGCCGAGCGGGGTCTCCACCAGCGCCAACACCGCGGCGCCGGTCGCCGAGTACAGGTCGGTGACCTGCGCGGCGGACTCGGCCTTCGCGAGCATCACGCACCGGTAGCCGGTGGCGGTGAAGGCCTCCAGGTCCTCGGCGTGGTCGGAGGTGTCGACCGGATTGACGCGCACGATCGTGCGGTCGGGATCCAGGTCCGAGGACCGCAGCGCATCACGCGCGGCGGCCCGCTTCGCCGGCGCGACGGCGTCCTCGAGGTCGACGATCACCACGTCCGCCCGCTCGGCGGCCTTGGCGTACCGCTCCGGGCGGTCCGCCGGGCAGAACAACAGCGCCGGGCCGGGCGGGATCCATGCGGGTGCGCCGCTCATGCCGATCCCTCTCCGGTGGGGCGCTTGCGGACCAGCGTCTTGCGGACCGCCTTGGCGACGATGTCGCCGTGCTGGTTGCGACCGATGTGCTCGAGGGTGACGATGCCCTCACCCGGCCGCGACTTCGACTCGCGCTTGTCGGTGCAGATGGTCTCCGCGTACAGCGTGTCGCCGTGTAGAACCGGCTTGGGGAAGTTGACCTCGGAGAACCCGAGATTCGCCACGATCGTGCCCTGCGTGAGCTGCGCGACCGACAGGCCGACCAGCGTGGACAGGGTGTGCATCGAGTTCATGAGACGCTCGCCGCCGAAGCCCGGCTGCTCGGCCGACCACGCCGCGTCCAGGTGCAGGGCCTGCGTGTTCATGGTGAGCGTGGTGAACAGGACGTTGTCCGCCTCGGTCATCGTCCGGCCGGGGCGGTGGAGGTACGCGGTGCCGACCTCGTACTCCTCGAACCACAGGCCGCGCTGGACGACCTCCTTGCGCTGCTGCGCACTGTTGTCCGACATGACTACAGCCCCAGTCCGCGCGCGATGAGCATGAGCTGCACCTCGGTCGTGCCCTCGCCGATCTCGAGGATCTTCGAGTCGCGGTAGTGGCGGGCGACCGGGTACTCGTTCATGAAGCCGTAGCCGCCGTGGACCTGCGTGGCGTCGCGGGCGTTGTCCATCGCGGCCTCGGAGGCGACCATCTTGGCGATCGCGGCCTCCTTCTTGAACGGCTTGCCGGCCAACATGAGTCGCGCGGCCTCGTAGTAGGCGCAACGCGCCGTGTGGGCGCGGGCCTCCATACGAGCGATCTTGAACGCGATCGACTGGAACGAGCCGATCTTCTGGCCCATGGATTCGCGCTCGCGCGCGTACTTGACCGACTCGTCCACGCAGCCCTGCGCGGCACCCGTGGCCACGGCGGCGATGGCGATCCGGCCCTCGTCGAGGATCGACAGGAAGTTCGCGTAGCCGCGCCCCTCCTCGCCCAGCAGGTTCTCTACCGGCACCCGCGCGTCGGCGAAGGTCAGCGGGTGGGTGTCGGACGAGTTCCAGCCGACCTTGTCGTACGCCGGCTCGGCCGTGAAACCGGGGGTGTCGGACGGGACGATGATCGTCGAGATGGCCTTCTTGCCGTTCTCGCGCGTCCCCGTGACGGCGGTGACGGTGACCAGCGAGGTGATGTCGGTGCCCGAGTTGGTGATGAACTGCTTGTTGCCGTTGATCACCCACTGGTCGCCCTCACGCTTGGCGGTGGTCTTGGTGGCACCGGCATCCGAACCCGCGCCGGGCTCGGTGAGGCCGAAGCCCGCGAGCTTCGTGCCCGCGGCCAGGTCCGGTAGCCACTTCTGCTTCTGCTCTTCGTTTCCGAAGTGGAAGATCGGCATCGCACCCAGGCCGACGCCGGCCTCGAGGGTCATCGCGGTGGACTGGTCGACACGACCGAGCTCCTCGAGTGCCAGCGAGAGGGCGAAGTAGTCGCCGCCCATGCCGCCGTACTCCTCCGGGAAGGGCAGGCCGAACAGGCCCATCTGACCCATCTGGGCCACGACCTCGTAGGGGAAGGTGTGATCGCGGTCGTGTTCCGCCGAGGCCGGGGCGACCACCTTGTCGGCGAAGTCGGCGACCGTCGACTTGAGATCTGCGTAGTGCTCTTCCAACTCAGGCATCGGATTCTCCTTCGGATTCCTCGGTGGAGGGGTGGGGCTCGACGGTCGCGAGCAGATGATCGGCGGGCACCTGCTCGCCTTGGCGGACGTGGACGCGGGCCACGCCGTCGATCGGCGCGGTGAGCGAGTGCTCCATCTTCATGGCCTCGACGGCCAGGATGTTCTGGCCGGCGGTGACCTCGGCCCCGTCCTCCACGAAGCAGGCGATCACCGAACCCGGCATGGGGCTGAGGATCTGACCGTCGGCGGCGCCGGCGTCGTGGATCCGGGAGTCGATGAGCGGCAGCAGGCGCAGGTCCCAGGTCCCGCCGTCGCCCGCCACCCAGTACGTGTCGGGGCTCTTGGGATCCGTGGACCGCACGATCGTCCAGCGCTGCTGGGTGCTGTCGACGGTGAGCCGGAGCGAGGCCCCGTCCCGGGCGACCCGCGCCCGGTGGCGCGACGAGACCGTCGGCTCCTCGGCGGAGCCGATCGTCGCGTCGGTGATGGTGACCTCGGCGTCGTCGGGCGTCCCCTTGAGTCCCACCGTGACCGGATCGGTCCCGGGCCCGGTGTCCAGCCGCGTCCACACCTCGGCGCGGCCTCCGACCCGCCAGCCGTTGGGCACGTCCCACGGCCCACGGCGGTCGGCGGGCACCCTGGCCCAGCGCTCCTCGGTGCGGTGCATGGCCACGGCCACCAGCGCGCCCTCCGGCGCGGGGGCGGCGGCGTAGTCGTCGACACTACGGTCGAGCAGCCCGGTGTCCAGGTCACCGGCCACGACCTCGGGGCGGGAGAGCAGGAAGCGGCAGAAGTCGACGTTGGTGCGCAGGCCCAGCACGTGGGTGCCGGCCAACGCCGCGTCGAGTCGTGCCAGCGCCTCGGCGCGGTCGGCGCCGTGGGCGATGACCTTGCCGAGCATGGGGTCGTAGTCACTGCCGACGACTGTTCCCACCCGCAGACCGGAGTCCACGCGGATCCCGCTGCCCGACGGCTCCTCGAGACCGAGCACCGTGCCGCCGGTGGGCAGGAAGCCCTTGGCCGGGTCCTCGGCGTAGACGCGGGCCTCGATCGCGTGGCCCGTGAGGGTGATGTCCTCCTGGCGCAGCGTCAGCTCCTCGCCCGCGGCGATGCGGACCTGCCAGTCGACCAGGTCTACGCCGGTGACCATCTCGGTGACCGGGTGCTCCACCTGCAGGCGGGTGTTCATCTCCATGAAGAAGAACTCGTCCGGGGAGTGTGCGGAGACAATGAACTCGACCGTCCCGGCGCCGACGTACCCGACCGAGCGGGCCGCGTCGCAGGCCGCCTGACCGATGCGCTGGCGGGTGGCCTCGTCGAGCAGCGCGCTGGGCGCCTCCTCGATGACCTTCTGGTGGCGCCGCTGGAGCGAGCACTCGCGCTCTCCCAGGTGGACGATGTTGCCGTGGGTGTCGGCCAGGACCTGCACCTCGATGTGGCGGGGGGTGTCCACGAACCGCTCGAGGAAAAGCGTGTCGTCGCCGAACGCGTTAGCCGACTCGCGCCGCGCCGAGTCCAGGGCCGCCGGCAGGTCAGCCGGATCCTCGACGCGCCGCATGCCCTTACCGCCGCCGCCGGCGGACGGCTTGACGAGAACGGGGTAGCCGACCTCGGCCGCGCCGGCGACCAGCTCGTCGTCGGTCAGTCCCGGCCGGGAGATGCCGGGCACGGTGGGCACGTCGCGAGCGGTCACCGCGGCCTTGGCGGTGATCTTGTCACCCATCGTCTCGATCGCCGAGGCCGGCGGGCCGACGAAGATCAGACCCGCCTCCTCCAGCGCGCGGGCGAACTTCGCGTTCTCCGACAGGAAGCCGTACCCCGGGTGGACGGCCTGCGCGCCGGTCTCGCGGCACGCGGCGATGACCTTGTCGATGTCGAGGTAGGACTGCGACGCCTGCGCCGGGCCCAGCCGGACTGCGGCGTCTGCCATGCGCACGTGCAGCGCGTCGGCGTCGGCATCGGAGTAGACGGCGACCGAGCGGATACCCGCGGCGCGGAGTGAACGGATCACGCGGCACGCGATCTCACCGCGGTTGGCCACCAGGACGGTGTCGAGCTTCTGAGGCAGTTTTTCTGACATTGGTCTGCTCACATCCTGAAGACGCCGTTGTTGACCGGCTCGAGGGGGGCGTTGGCGGCCGCGGCGAGCGCCAGGCCGAGGACGGTGCGGGTGTCGGCGGGGTCGATGATCCCGTCGTCCCAGAGGCGGGCCGTGGAGTAGTACGCGGTGGACTGCTCCTCGAACTGCTCCCGGATCGGGGCGGTGAACTCCGACTGTTGCTCGTCGGTCCACTCCCCTCCCGACTTGGTGACCTGCGCCGCGCGCACCGAGGCCAGGGTGTCGGCCGCCTGCGGACCACCCATCACGGCGATCTTCGCGTTGGGCCACATCCACAGGAAGCGCGGCGAGTAGGCGCGGCCGCACATCGAGTAGTTGCCGGCGCCGAACGAGCCGCCCACGACGATCGTGAACTTGGGCACCCGGGCGCACGCCACGGCGGTGACCATCTTGGCGCCATTCTTGGCGATCCCGCCCGCCTCGTATTGGCGGCCCACCATGAAGCCGGTGATGTTCTGCAGGAAGACCAGCGGGATCCTGCGGCGATCGCACAGTTCGATGAAGTGCGCCCCCTTGAGGGCGGACTCGGAGAAGATCACGCCGTTGTTGCCGATGATCCCGACCGGGTGACCGTGGATCCGCGCGAACGCGGTGACCATCGAGCTGCCGTAGTTCTCCTTGAACTCGGTGTACTCGCCGCCGTCCACGATCGTTCCGATGATGTCGCGCACGTCGTACGGGGTGCGCGAGTCGGTCGGGACGAGGTCGTACAGGTCCGTCTGCGGGCGGGCCGGCTCACGCGGCTCGAGGACGTCCCAGTCCGGGGCGGGCGAGGGCGGGCAGGTCGCGACGATCTCCCGGACTTTCATGAGCGCGTCGTAGTCGTCGTCGGCCAGGTGGTCCACCACACCGGAGGTCTTGGCGTGGAGGTCGCCGCCACCCAGCTCCTCGGCGGTGACCTCCTCGCCCGTCGCGGCCTTGACCAGCGGCGGACCGGCCAGGAAGATCGTGCCCTGATTGCGCACGATCACGGCCTCGTCGCTCATCGCCGGCACGTACGCGCCACCGGCGGTGCACGAGCCCATGACCGCGGCGATCTGCGGGATGCCCTTGGCGGACATCGTGGCCTGGTTGTAGAAGATGCGGCCGAAATGGTCGCGGTCAGGGAAGACCTCGTCCTGCTGGAGCAGCATCGCGCCGCCCGAGTCGACGAGGTAGATGCACGGCAGGTTGTTGGCCAGTGCCACCTCCTGGCCGCGCAGGTGCTTCTTCACCGTCATGGGGTAATAGGTGCCGCCGGAGACCGTCGCGTCGTTGGCGATGATCAGGCACTCGCGGCCGGAGACCCGGCCGATGCCGGCCACGACACCCGCGGCGGGGGCTTTGCCGCCGTACATCTCCTCCGCGGCGAGCGGCGAGAGCTCGAGGAACGGGCTGCCGGGGTCGAGTAGGACGTCGACACGTTGGCGGGCGAGGAGCTTGCCCCGCTCGAGGTGTCGGGTCCGGGCCTTCTCGCCGCCGCCGAGCGCGGCGCGGTCGAGGCGGGCACGCAGGTCGGAGAGGAGCTCCTCGTGCGCCTGGCGATTGGTGGTCGCGGAAGTCATCTGCGCCGCTCCCTTTCAGTTAAGTCGGATTAACTGAAATCGACGATAGTGCCGCGCCTCACAAATGTCCAGAGCGGATTCGCACACACCGCCCGCCCCGGCCGCGATGACTCCTCGACGAACGCAAGCGGAACCGGGGGCAGCCGCGCCCCGACGATGCCGTTCCCGCAGGCCAGAAGCTTAGGCTTGTCTCATATAGCACAGCCTTACTTTGGTTGCAAGTCGGACCGATCCGGTGTTGACTCTGGTCCACACATCCGACGCGACGCGAGGAGCGATCGTCATGGCCACTCTCACCGGAATCAGCACCTGCACCGTGACCGCGTGCTCGTTCAACAGCGAGCAGAACTGCAACGCGGGCGCCATCACGGTCGCCGGCGCGCCCGATCACGCCGAATGCGGCACCTTCATCTCACTGGACGTCCGCGGTGGCCTCCCCACCGCCGCCGCCCACGTGGGCGCCTGCCAGCGGGTCGAGTGCGCACACAACAAGGACCTGCTCTGCTCCGCCGAGTCGGTCACCATCGGCTCCGGCGCCGACACGGCCGACTGCCTCACCTACACCCCGGCCTGACCGGCGCCGCGCGTCCGGCCTCCCAGCCCCTCAACCCACGAAACCGGCTCCCGACCTCGCGAGGTCGGGAGCCGGTCGTGCGTGTGCGGTCGGACGCCGACGACGACGAGCGCCGCGTCAGCTGGCGCGAGCGACGTACTGACCCATCTCCCGGACCACGTCCCCCGCATTCTCCGCACGGGCCAGGAACGGGAGGTGGATGACGTCGGCGTCAACGCCCAGTGCGGTGATCAGGTGGAGCCCTTCGGCGTCCACCCCGAGCACGTAGGGCGGACTGTCCGGATCGCCGGCGCCGGCGAGGGCGGCCAGCTCGCCGCCGAAACGAGCCCGGATCTCGTCCGCCAGGCCCGCCGATTCGACCGCGAGCGGATCGGACGGCACCGCGTCGAGCAGCCGTGCGTCGACCGTGCCCGCGTGGCCGAGGCGCTTCACGTCCACGTCACCGAGCTGGATCTCGATCTCGACCACCCAGCCCTCGCCCTGTCGCGCCGCCCGGGCGACGCCGAAGGCGTAGAGGCTGGCGACGTGGACCCTGGCCTCGACGATCGGGGCGTACTCGTCGATCATCACCACGACCTCGACGGACTCACCCGGCGCGACCATCAGGCCCGACCAGGGCGCCGGCGTCCCGATCACGACGATCGCGCCTTCGCCGATCCAGCGATGCCCCGCCGAGACCATGACGTCCGAGCGGTTCTTGCTCCCGCGCACGGCGACCGTGGCGACGCCGGTGCCGTCCAGGAGTCGGCGCGCGCCCGCGGTGATCGGGCTCGACGTGATCGGGTGCACTGTCATGAATCGTCCTCCACAGCCGGGTCACACCTCACCGTCGATGACGGCGCCACGGAAGCGCTTTAGGTGACCCTCGCCTTACTTAGGTACCCCTAAACTGCCTGATCGACCCTGAGGATGTCAATAGTGAGTTCCCGCACGGCGCAAGAGCACCCCTAAGGTGGGGTCGTGATCGACGCCACTGCCAGCACTTCCGGCAACGACACCCGTCGGGTGCATGCCTTCCACGACGATGCCCTCGGCTACGACGACGCGACCGCCGTGGCCGAGCGGATCCGCACCGGCGAACTCCATCCGGTCGAGGCGATGCAGGCGGCCATCGCCCGAATCGACTCCGTCGAGCCCGCCCTCGGCACGCTGGCGTTCAGCGACACCGGCCGGGCCCTCCAGCGGGCCCGGGCTTTCGGCGAGCACGTGCGTGGCCCAGAGGGGATCCCCCGGCTCGCCGGCGTGCCGAGCGCGTTCAAGGACAACGTCGCTGCCGCCGGGATGCCCACCACCATGGGCTCCGACGCGGTGCGTGCGACCCCGGCAGACTCGGACGGCCCGGTCGTGCGCGAATTGAGTGCGACCGGGGTGATCCCGGTCGGGATGACCACCACCCCGCCGTTCGGCTGGACGGCGGCGACCGAACGCCAGGGTGGACGCGTCACCCGCAATCCGTGGGATGTCCGTCGCACGCCCGGAGGCTCATCGGGAGGCTCGGCCGCGCTCGTGGCCGCGGGCGCGCTGCCGATCGCGCACGCCAACGACGGCGGCGGTTCCGTGCGGATTCCCGCGGGGGCGACCGGGCTGGTCGGATTCAAGCCCAGCCAGGGCCGCCACTCCCACGAGCCCTACTCCAAGAACATGCCCATCCCGATCGTGTCGCAGTCGGTCGTGACGAGATCCGTGCGCGACACGGTGAACTTCTGGGCCGCGTTCGAGGCCCGGCGGCCGGCGACGAAGGTCGCACCGATGGGGCAGATCGCGCCCGCTCCCGACCGGCGGCTGCGGATAGGGATGGTCGAGCAGAGCCCCGCGGGCGGCCCCACCGACGCCGCCACCCTCACCGTGCTGCGCCTGGCCGCCCAGCGCCTCGAGGAGCTCGGACATCGCGTGGACCTGATCGAGGCGCCCGTCCCGTCGACGTTCGAGGACGACTTCAAGGCCTACTGGGGCCTGCTCGCCCTGGCCACGTCCAAACAGGGTGCCTCACTCTTCGGCGAAGGCTTTGACCCCGCCGAGCTCGACGCCTTCACCGTGGGTCTCGCGGCCCAGGCGCTCAGGCGTCTGCACCGGGTCCCAGGTGTGCTGCTGCGCCTGAACCGGATGCGGCGGCGCCACGACGCGATGTTCGGCGACCGCGACCTGATCCTCAATCCGGTGGTCAACCACGAGACGCCGGAAGTCGGCTACCTGGACGCCGACCAGGATTTCGACCAGCACATGGAGCGGGTCGCGAACTGGGTCACGTTCACTCCGGCCCAGAACGTGGCGGGCTCACCGGCCATCTCCCTACCTGCCGGGGCCGCGCCGGACGGGATGCCGATCGGCGTGCAGCTCAGCGCCCGTATCGGTCACGATCGCACCCTCCTCGAGATCGCCTCCGAGTACGAGGCCGCCTTCCCGTTCGCCCGGATCTGGGAGTAGCGCTCAGCCCTCGAGCAGCTGGGTCACGCGGGGCCCGACCCGCTGGCGCAGGATCACCTCGGTGCGGGTCCGCAGCACGCCGGGCGTCGAGATGATCGCGCTGAAGACCTCTTCGAGGTGCGCGTGGTCGCGCGCGACCACGCGGCAGACGATGTCGAACTCGCCGGCCACACTCATCACCTCGAGCACCTCACGCACCCGCGCCAGGCCATCGCACGTCTCCTGCAGCTTGGCCTGCGCCATCTGGATGTGGACGAGCGCGCCGAGCGGGTAGCCGAGCGCGGAGGCGTCGAGGGCCGGCGCCCAGGAGGCGAGCACGCCGCGCGACTCGAGCTTGTCGAGCCGAGCCTGTGCGGTGCCGCGGGCCACGCCGAGGCGACGCGAGAACTCGCGTACGCCGACGCGGGGGTCCGCCATGACGATCGACAGCAGCCGCCGGTCCGTGTCGTCCAGGTTGGGTGAGAAGTCCATGTGTCCAGAGTAGAGGACGAACTAGTGGACATGGTGTTCAATCTCGTTCCCGTGCCGGCGCGCTCGATGTACAGACTGCCCGGCCGTCCGCTGGCCACGTGACGGGGTTCACAGGACGGCCTAGCCTGGAGATCCTGATCACAAGTTTCCCAAGGCTAGGTGTGAATCATGACCTCCCTTCTCGGCTCCCCCAACGGCACGCACGACGACCTGCCGCGGACCGGCCAGGCGGACGCCGGCTCCTTCTCCCTCTCGGACCGCTACACCCGCGAGAGCGGCACCGTCTACCTCACCGGGATCCAGGCCCTGGTCCGCACCGTCCGTGACCGCGCGCGCCTGGACCGTAGACAGAACCTGCTCACCGCGAGTCTGGTGAGCGGCTACGAGGGCTCGCCGCTGGCGGGCTACGACCTCGAGCTGGCCAAGCGCGGCGCGTTCCTCGACCCGTACGACGTCGTGCACCGCCCCGCCCTCAACGAGGAGGCCGGCGCGACCGCGGTGATGGGCTCGCAGATCGCCCGTCGCACCGGCACCCTGCGCTCGACCGCCCACACCGGCGGTGCTCCCCTGGATGGCGTCGTGGGCTACTGGTACGGCAAATCCCCCGGCCTCGACCGCGCCTCGGATGCCATCCGACACGCCAACCTCATCGGCACCGATCCGCACGGCGGCGCCGTCGCCCTGGTCGGCGACGACCCCGGGGCCAAGTCCTCGACCGTCCCGTGCGCCTCCGAACTGGCATTGGCCGACCTCTACCTGCCCACGTTGTACCCCGCCGACTCGCAGGACGTCCTGGACTTCGGCGTCCACGCCGCAATCCTGTCCAGGGTCTCCGGCCTGTGGTCCGCCATGAAGATCTCCTCGCACGTCGCGGACGCCTCGTCCACCGCCCTCGTGGACCAGGACCGGATCCTGCCCGTCTACGGTGACCTCGGCGTGAGCCCGCACGTCCCGTCCGGCCAGCTGCTCGGGTCGAGTCTGATGGAACTGGAGCAGAACCAGCTCACCATCCGGATCCCTCGCGCCCTCGAGTACGCACGACTCAACAAGCTCAACCGCATAGTGCAGCGCACCGCCGACGACCGGATCGGCATCGTCGCCTCCGGCAAGAGCTACCTCGACGTCCGGGAGTCCCTCCGTCGGCTCGGCCTCGACGATTCGGAACTCGCGCGCCGCGGCATCCGGATCCTCAAGCTGGGCATGGTCTACCCGATCGAGCGCACCGTGCTCGACGAGTTCATGACCGGTCTCGACGAGGTGATCGTGGTCGAGGAGAAGCGGGACTTCATCGAGACCATGATCCGCGAGATCCACTTCCGCCGCCCCGACGTCGCCAACGTCGTGGGCAAGTCCCACGAAGACGGCTCCACCCTGTTCAGCCGATTCGGCGAACTCGACGTGGACGCCGTGACCCGGGGCCTGGCACAGCGGCTCGGCAAGGTCCACGGCATCGAGTCCGCACAGGCGTGGCTCGACGGCCCGGGCCGCGGCCGCTCGCGCATCACGCTGCCACTGGCCACCACCCGGTCCCCGTACTTCTGCTCGGGCTGCCCACACAACAGCTCCACCAAGGTCGCCGACGGCACCCTGGTCGGCGGCGGCATCGGCTGCCACGCGATGGTGCTGACGATGGACGAGTCGCAGGTCGGCAAGGTCACGGGCGTCACCCAGATGGGCGGCGAGGGCATCCAGTGGACGGGCATGTCACCGTTCCTCGAAGAGCGCCACATGGTGCAGAACGTCGGCGACGGCACGTTCATGCACTCCGGATCTCTCGCTCTGCGCGCCGCTGTGGCCGCGGGCGACAACATCACCTACAAGTTGCTCTACAACGGCACGGTCGCCATGACCGGCGGCCAGGACCCGGTCGGCGAGATGTCGCTCCCGGAGATCCTTCGCCTGCTCCAGGCCGAGAAGGTCGCCAAAATCGTCGTGACGACGGACAACGTCAAGGCCACCAGGGCACAGGGCGTCCCGCGAGGCGTCGACGTGCGCGACCGGGTGGACACCCTCGAAATCCAGCAGGAGCTCGCGGCCGTCCCCGGCGTCACGGTGCTGGTCCACGACCAGTACTGCGCCGCCGAGAAGCGTCGCCACCGCAAGCGCGGTGACTATCCCACCCCCGCCGAAAAGGTCGTGATCAACGAGCGAATCTGTGAGGGCTGCGGCGACTGCGGCAAGAAATCCAACTGCCTGTCCGTCCACCCGGTCCAGACCGAGTTCGGCCGCAAGACCCAGATCGACCAGTCCACCTGCAACTTCGACTTCTCGTGTCTGCAGGGCGACTGCCCCGCATTCGTCACCGTCGTGCCGGGAGACAGGACCGAGCGGGTCGCCACGGCCCCCGCGCTCGGTGCCGGCGACATTCCCGAGCCGGCCCGATCCGAGGTGGATCCCGACCGTGGCTTCTCACTCCGCCTCACCGGGATCGGCGGGACCGGCATCGTCACGGTCTCCGCGGTCCTGGCCACCGCCGCCGTGCTCGACGGCAACTCGGCACGCACTCTCGACATGACCGGGCTCGCCCAGAAGGGCGGTGCCGTGGTCTCCGACGTCCGCGTGAGCCGCACCCCGCTGGAGCAGCCACCCAAGATCGGCGCGGGCGACTGCGACCTCTACCTCTGTTGTGACGGCATCGTCGGTGCGGACAACGCCCACCTCAAGGTCGCGAACCCGGATCGCACCACCGCGGTCGTCTCCACCACGCAGATCCCGACCGGGAAGATGGTCATCGACACCGCCGTACACTTCCCCACTGATTCGGACATCCAGGCCGTGATCGACCGCGCCTCTCGCCGTGGCCTCTACCTCGACCCGGGCGACACGACGGAGAAGCTGTTCGGTTCCACGCAGACGTCCAACATGCTCATGGTGGGCGCCGCGTATCAGAGTGGCGCGCTGCCCGTCTCCGCGGAGGCCATCGAGCAGGCCATCGAGCTCAACGGGGTGGCCGTGGAGCAGAACCTGCAGGCGTTCCGCCGTGGCCGTCAGACCGTCGCGGATCCCGCCGCGGTGTCCGCGCTCGTCGCCGAGCTGCACCAGCCGGTGTCGACGGCGACCGTCGACCGGCATGTGGCCTCGCCCGCCTGCGAGCGTCTGCTCGCAGGACTCGGGGCCGATGCCTCCGACGAGCTGCGCGCTGCAGTGGCGCTGCGGGTCGACGAGCTCATCGCCTTCCAGGACGAGGCCTACGCGGCCGACTATGTGCGACGCGTGGAGCAGATCCGCGCGGCCGAGGCCTTGAAGGATGAGCGCACTGCAGGTGGCCCGGGCGCCGCCGGTGACACGGCGGGTGAACAGCTCACGCTCACGGTGGCCAAGCACCTCCACAAGCTCATGGCATACAAGGACGAGTACGAGGTCGCCCGCCTCGCCGTGGACCCGGAGTTCGCTCAGCAGATCGCCGAGGACTGGGGCGAAGGCGCGGTGGCCAGGCTCAAGCTGCATCCGCCGACACTGCGCGCGATGGGCATGAAGAAGAAGATCTCGATCGGCCCCAAGGCCATGCCGGCCATGAAGGCGCTCGCGAAGATGAAGCGTCTGCGGGGCACGCCACTCGATGTGTTCGGCTACGCCGGTGTCCGCCGGGTCGAACGCGAGCTGCTGGCCGAGTACCGCGGCCTCGTCGACGAGCTCACCGCCGAGCTGCGTCGCGTGGGCCCGGTCGGCAAGGACGCCACGTGGACCGCGACCGCGGTCGCGCTCGCCGAGCTGCCGGACATGGTCCGCGGCTACGAGCACGTCAAGCTGGACAACGTGACCCGATACCGGGAGGAGCTCGCCGCCCTACGCCCGCAGCTCGACGCCTGACGCCCCTCACGCAGCCCGCGATCCGAGAACCCCTCGGCCCGCGGGCTGCGTCGTCCGCCCAGGGGGATTCAGCTCCAGGTGCGATCCGCCCGTCAGTTCCTGGGCAGGACAGCGGCCACGAGCACGGTCGCGACCGCCGTGAGCCCGAGGACCATCCCGACCGTCCCGGCCCACCCACCAGCCGCGAGGAACGTCCCGCCCAGGAACCCGAAGACCGACGATCCGCCGTAGTAGCCCAGGTTGTAGAGCGACGTGGACTGCGCCCGCCCGGCGACCGCCGAGGACCCCGCCCAGCCCGCGGCCACGGCGTGGGACGCGAAGAACCCGGCCGTCAGCACGACGACCCCCGGCACTATCACCCAGAGACTCGGCACGAGGGTCAGTGCCACCCCGCCCGCCATCAGCAGGTTTCCGCCGATGAGCACCGGTTTGCGTCCCAGCCTGGAGGCGAGTACTCCGGCGCGTGGGGACGACACCGTCCCGGCGAGGTAGGCGAGGAAGATCAGGCCGGTGAGCCAGAGGGGCAGCGCGTACGGCGGCGCGGACAGGTGGAACCCCAGGTAGTTGTACATGGCGACGAACCCGCCCATGGTGAGCATCGCCTGCAGGTAGATCACGATCAGCGCCGGCGAGCGCAGGTTGCCGACGAGCCGACCGACCGCCTCGCGGACGGTGGCGCGTCGCGGGGTGAAGTTGCGCGCGGGTGGGGCCGTGACGAGGAAGACCGCGACCGCGGCCACGGCGATCGCCAGCACCGCGAGCATGCCGATCTGCCAGCCAAGCCACTCCCCGAGCGGCGCCGCGACGATCCGGCCGGTCAACCCCCCGATGGTCGTCCCGGCGACGTACGTGCCCGCGGCCACCGCCGAGACGCCGGGCCGGATCTCCTCGCTGAGGTACGCCACCGCGAGAGCGGGAACACCGCCGAGCATCGCGCCCTCGAAGAACCTCATGACCAGGATCAGGGGGAAGCTCGGCATGACCAGTGCGAGCACCGCGAACACACAGGCCAGAGTGATCGCGACGAGCATCGCCGGACGCCGGCCCACCGCGTCGCCGACGTATGACCACGGGATGACCCCGACGGCCAGTCCCAGTGTCGCGGCCGAGATCATGAGCGATGCGGCGTCCGCGCTCACCCCCTCGTCGGTGGCGATGAGCGGCAACAGTCCCTGCGGCGAGTACAACTGGGCGAACGTCGCGATACCGATGCACAGCAGCGCTAGCTGCATCTGCCGGAACGCCGGGCTCCCCGGGGCGATCCCGGATCCGAGGTCACTGGCACTATCCACCGTCCCACTGTACGACCGGCCGCGTCATGGCCGGCCCCGGGAGTCAGGCGGGGGTGGACCCACCGGCCGTGTGTGCGACCAGGCCCTCGAGGGTCTCGGCCGCATCGATCACCGCGATCGGCACATCACGCGGGCAGGTCAACCACCCGCACGTGCCGGCGCCGGACCCCAGGCGTCAGGCCCGCAGGGCCGCCGACGCCATCGCCGTCAGGACGCGGCGCAGCTCGGCCTCGGCCATGGCCGGCAGCCGCGGACTGGAGTTGAGCAGACCGAACACCGCGTGGACGTGAGCGCGCGCGGCGACCACCGGCAGGTCGGGCCGCAGCCGCACCAGGGCTTCCACCCACATCTCGGCGTACTCACGCTGCAGTCGGCGCACCTCGTGCCGAGGGCCGGCCGGCAGCGAGGCCAGGTCCCGGAACTGCACGCTGATGAGATCGGGTTCGGTGGCCACGAAGTCCACGTGGACCGCGAGCAGTGCGTCGAGCACCTCGGCGGGCTCCCCGCCTCGCTCGACCGCCGCCCGACCCCCGTCGCGCAGACGGACGGAGATGTCCAGCAGCATCTCGGCGAGCACGTCCTCCTTGGAGGAGAAGTACCGGTACATGCCCGGGCCGGAGATGCCCACCTCGGCGCCGATGTCGTCCAGCCGAACGCCGTGGAACCCACGACGGGCCATGAGCCGGGCAGCGGCAACGAGGATCTCCGCCCGCCGCCGCACCTTGGCCTGGGCGCGCGGGGTCAACGGAGCAGTGCCGCCCCGCTGATCCCGCGCGCCGGTGTCGGTCATATCAGTGGAAGAAGTGCCGGGCGCCGGTGAAGTACATCGTGATGCCGGCCTTCTCGGCGGCCTCGATCACCTCGGCGTCACGCACCGAGCCACCGGGCTGGACCACGGCGCGCACGCCGGCCTCGGCGAGCACCTCGAGCCCGTCGGCGAACGGGAAGAACGCGTCCGAGGCGGCCACCGAACCGGAGACCCGCTCCCCCGCGCGCTGCACGGCCAGGCGTGCCGAGTCGACGCGGTTGACCTGCCCCATGCCTACGCCGACGGTCGCGCCGGACTGGGCGAGGAGGATGGCGTTGGACTTGACGGCCCGGCAGGCGCGCCACGCGAACAGCAGGTCGCGCAGGGTCTGCTCGTCGGCGTCCCCGCCGCAGGCCTTGGTCCAGCCGGACACCACGTCGCCCGGGGCGTCCAGGGAGTCGCGCTGCTGCACGAGCACGCCGCCGGAGATCTGCTTGCGCTCGACGTCGCCCTCGACCGGGGCCTGCGCCTCGAGGATGCGGATGTTCTTCTTGCGCTGCAGGATCTCCACGGCACCATCCGCGTAGGACGGCGCGATGATCACCTCGGTGAAGATCTCGGCCACCTGCTCGGCCATCTCCACACTGACCTCGCGATTCGCGGCGATCACGCCACCGAACGCGCTGACGGGGTCGCACTCGTGGGCGGCGCGGTGCGCGGCGGCGACGTCCGGGTCGATGGCGATTCCGCACGGGTTGGCGTGCTTGATGATCGCCACGCACGGCTCGGCGTGGTCGAAGGCCGAGCGCCACGCGGCATCGCCGTCGACGTAGTTGTTGTAGCTCATCTCCTTGCCGTGCAGCTGACGGGCCTGCGCGAGGCCCGGTGCGGCGGCGGCGTCGGTGTAGAGGGCGGCACTCTGGTGCGGGTTCTCGCCGTAGCGCAGCGTGGCGGCCAGATCGAGGCTCTGCCCCTGCCAGACCGGGTAGCCGGGATCGGCGTCGGCCCCGGCGTCGGAGGTCTGCTCGGTCATCCAGGTGGCCACCGCGACGTCGTAGGCGCCGGTGTGGCGGAACGCGGCCGCGGCGAGGCTACGACGCTGGGTGAGGCTGAAACCACCGGCGGCGACGGCCTCGAGGGCCTCGCCGTAGCCGGCCGGGTCGACGAGGACGGCCACCGACGGGTGGTTCTTGGCCGCCGCGCGCACCATCGAGGGCCCGCCGATGTCGATCTGCTCGACGCAGGCGTCGTAGTCCGCCCCGGAGGCGACCGTGTCGGTGAAGGGATAGAGGTTGACGACGACGAGCTCGAACGGCTTCACGTCCAAGTCCGCGATCTGCTCGAGATGCTCGGGCTTTCTCGTGTCCGCCAGGATGCCGGCATGGACCCGCGGGTGCAGGGTCTTGACCCGGCCTTCGAGGCACTCCGGGAACCCGGTCAGCGAGTCGACCGGGGTCACGTCGATGCCGGCCTCCGAGATCCGCTGGGCGGTGGACCCGGTGGAGACGATCTCGACGCCCGCGTCCGCCAGACCGCGGGCGAGCTCGGTGAGCCCGGTCTTGTCGTAGACGCTGATGAGGGCGCGGCGTACGGGCCTGCGGGAGTTGTCCGGCTGGGAGGTCACGATATGTACACCTTTCGACCTTCGATATGGAGGCGACCGCGGGCGGCGGCCGTGAGGACGTCGACGAGCATCTCGCGCTCGCGGACCTTGATGCGTTCGTGGAGGGTGGCTTCGGTGTCGTCCGGGCGGACGTCGACGGCGCGCTGGTCGATCACAGGACCGGTGTCCACGCCGGCGTCGACCAGGTGAGCGGTGCATCCGGTGACGGACACGCCGTATGCGAGCGCGTCCCGCACCGCGTGGGCTCCGGGAAACGACGGCAGCAGCGCCGGATGGGTGTTGATCACCCGGCCGGGGAACTCGTCGAGGAACGCCTGTCCGAGGATGCGCATGAAGCCGGCAGAGACCACCCAGTCGGGCGCGAAGTCGCGCACGGCGTCCGCCAGTGCGCGATTCCAGGCGGCGCGGTCCTCATGGTCGCCAGGTCTGACGACCGCGGTCGCGAGCCCGGCGGTGGCGGCACGGGTCACCGCCTCGCAGTCGCGGTCGGAGACCAGCGCGGTCACCCGGTAGGGGCAGCTCGGGTCCGCGGCGGAGTCGATCACGCTCTGTGCGAGGGTCCCCGCGCCGGACGCCAACAGCACGACCTCCCCAGGTGGGACGGACTCGCCACTGTCCACGTTCTCCAGCTCCTGCCCGTCGATCACCCCGCCCGGGAGATCGCCCGGGCCACCCGTCGGAGTCTAGTCGCCCGCCCTAGGGCCATCGTCAGGGAGATCGGCAGATCCTGCATCGGGGGCGTCGACAGTCCGCTCGTCGGCGGTGTCGGCGCTGCCCGCTGTCCCCGCGTCCTCCCTGCCCGCCTCGTCCGACGGGTCCGCATCGGCGTCCAGGGCGTCCACGGGGTCACCGGGGTCGTTGCCGGTGAGGCCACCGTCGGAGACGGCGTCGTCGTCACTCACGGGGTCGTCGTCGCCCACGGGGTCGTCGTCACCCACGGGGTCGTCGTCACCCATGGCGGCGTCATCGCCTGGGCCATCGTCGTCGTTCGGGACATCGTCGCGCGCGACGTCGTCGTCCCCCGAGGCATAGTCCTCAGCGCCAGCGTCGGCGTCGGCGTCGGCGTCGGCGTCGGCGTCGACGGCATGGTCGGCCGCCTCGTCGTCGGCCGCCTCGTCGTCGGCTGCCGCGTCGTCGGCTACGGGGTCCTCGTCCACAGGACCGCCGGCGGTTGCGCCTTCCAGATCATCAGCGAGATCGTCACCGAACTCGTCCGTGGTGACGCCGCCCGCCGCGCCCACCCGGCGTCGCCGACGTGCCAACTCGCTCTCCGCACGCTCGCGGCGCCGTGTCAGACCGGCCAGAGACAACGCGATGGTCGTCGACCCGATGATCCCGAACAGCAGCAGCGTCATGCCGGCCGCGATCAGGGAACCCGTGCCCACCGAGCCCAACACGCCGAGTTCCCCGCCCGCCACGACCGGAGTCAGCGCGGTCACCACCGCGGCGATCGCCGCCGCCAGCCACGTCGCCTTGACCGCATCGGCCGTCGTCCGGAACCAGTGCGCCACCGACCGCGCCAGCAGCGCGGCCGTGAGGACCGTCACCAGCAGCAGCCCCTGCACGATCCAGTGCGGATTCGTGGTGGGCAGCGCCACCGCCAAGGGCACCTCCGGCATCGGTCCCCGGGACACCGCGAACACGCTGTACGAGGCCTCCCCCAGATGCGCCTCACCGCCGACCAGCAGCGCGGCTCCGGCCATCACGACGTTCGGCAGGTACGCGGCCGAGATCCCCGTGAGCGCTGCCGTACCGGCCAGCCCCTTGCCGATCCCCATGCTCGCCTCAACCGGCTCCCACGCGAAGAGGATGCCGACCAGCACTAGGAACGCCGAGATCGCCCACAGCGCCGCCACGAACGCTGCTCCCAGGTGGACACCCCCGCGCACCCACAGGGGCAGTTCCTCACGCAGATCACGCCGGAAGAACAGCCACACCCCGAGGCCGGAACCGAGGATGCCCACCACCGCGGTCCACGTCAGCGCCAGCGGCAGCGACAACTCCCGCACAGCGAAGTCGGACGCCGCCGACCCCACCAGCAACGAGGCCAGTCCGGTCAGAAGCAGGCCCGCCACCGTCGCACCGACGACCGCCGCACCGGCCTCCCGTGCGCCCGGCTGTTCGACATCCGCCAACACCGCCCGCGTCTGCCGCGCCAACACCACCGCATAGATCAATGGCGGCAGCAGCGGCAGGAAACCCAACTCCACGGCGTCGATCGTCAGCGGCACCCGATTGACCACCAGCCACTCCACGGCGACCACCGCGAACAGCGAATCGAACCCCGTGGCGCTGAACAGCAGCACCCCCAACGTGAGCACCACCAGGATGAGGACGGTGACGACCACGGGCAGTGCCGCGGCCGCAGCAGTCCACAGCAGCGACCCGGCCCCTGCCGGGGACCGTCGCACTGCGGGGCGGATGACACGTTGAGGACTCACGCCGTCAACCGTAGATACCCGCCTGCGACAGGACGCCCCCGGCACGCCGCGACCCCCGCCATCCTCTCGGATGACGGGGGTCGTGGTGAGCGCGGAACGCCCTACAACTGCAGGTAATCCACCACCGCGTGTGACCTATCCGATCACAGCGAGTCGAGGAGCTCCTTGGCGAGAGCAGCGGTCTCGGACGGCGTCTTGCCGACCTTCACGCCCGCGGCCTCGAGGGCCTCCTTCTTGGCCTGCGCGGTGCCCGAGGAGCCGGAGACGATGGCGCCGGCGTGGCCCATGGTCTTGCCCTCGGGGGCCGTGAAGCCGGCGACGTAGCCGACGACCGGCTTGGTCACGTTGGCCTTGATGTACTCGGCGGCACGCTCCTCGGCGTCGCCACCGATCTCGCCGATCATCACGATGACCTTGGTCTCCGGGTCGTTCTCGAAGGCCTCGATGCAGTCGATGTGCGTGGTGCCGATGATCGGGTCGCCGCCGATACCGATGGCGGTCGAGAAGCCGTAGTCGGACAGCTCGTACATCATCTGGTAGGTCAGGGTGCCCGACTTCGACACGAGGCCGACCGGACCCTTACCGGTGATGTTGGCCGGGGTGATGCCGACCAGCGACTCGCCCGGCGTGATGATGCCCGGGCAGTTGGGGCCGAGGATCCGGGTCTTGGAGCCCTTGGACACGTTGTAGTTGTGTGCCTCTGCGGTGTCCAGAACCGGGGCGCCCTCGGTGATGACCACGGCGAGCGGGATCTCCGCGTCCACGGCCTCGATCATGGCGTCCTTGGTGAACGGCGGCGGCACGAAGAGGATCGTGACGTCGGCACCGGTGGCCTCCATGGCCTCCTTGACGGTGCCGAACACCGGGAGCTCGACGTCGTTACCGGAGGCGTCCTTGTGGGACACGGTGGTGCCGGCCTTGCGGGCGTTGACGCCGCCGACGACCTGGGTGCCGGCCGCGAGCATTCGGGCGGTGTGCTTGGAGCCCTCGCCGCCGGTGATGCCCTGGACGATGACCTTGCTGTCCTTGTTGAGGAAGATCGACATATCTTCTGGTTCCTTCTCTTCCTACTTGGAGGCGAGCTCGGCGGCCTTGTCGGCGCCGGAGTCCATGTTGTCGGCCAGGGTCACGAGCGGGTGGTTCGCCTCCGCGAGGATCTTGCGACCCTCCTCGACGTTATTGCCGTCGAGACGCACGACGAGCGGCTTGTTGGCGTCGTCGCCCAGGATCTCCAGGGCCTTGACGATGCCGTTCGCGACCGCGTCACAGGCTGTGATGCCGCCGAAGACGTTCACGAACACGCTCTTGACCTGCTCGTCACCGAGGATGACGTCGAGACCGTTGGCCATGACCTCGGCCGAGGCGCCGCCACCGATGTCGAGGAAGTTGGCGGGCTTGACGCCCCCGTGGTTCTCACCGGCGTAGGCGACGACGTCCAGGGTCGACATGACCAGACCGGCACCGTTACCGATGATGCCGACCTCACCGTCGAGCTTGACGTAGTTGAGGTCGTTCTCGGCGGCCTTCTGCTCGAGCGGATCAGTGGTGCCCGCATCGGCGAAGTCGGCGAAGTTCTCCTTGTGACGGAACTCGGCGTTCGCGTCCAGGGTGACCTTGCCGTCGAGCGCGAGGATCTCGTCGCCCGGCGTGCGCACAAGTGGGTTGACCTCGACCAGCGACGCGTCCTCCTTGACGAAGACCTCGTACAGCTTGGCGATGGTCACCGCCGCGGCGTCCAGCACCTCCTCGGGGAGGTGGCCGGCCTTGGCGATCTCGCGGGCCTTGGCCACATCGACGCCGACCGTGGGGTCGATGTTGATCTTCGCGAGACGGTCCGGGGACTCCTCGGCGACCTGCTCGATCTCGACGCCGCCCTCGACCGAGCACATGGCCAGGTAGTTGCGGTTGGCGCGATCGACGAGGAAGGAGATGTAGTACTCCTCCGCGATGTCGCTGGCCTCGGCGACGAGGAGCTTCTTGACGATGTGGCCCTTGATGTCCAGGCCCAGGATGTCCTCGGCCCGGGCGCGGGCCTCCTTGGCATCCTCTGCCAGCTTCACGCCGCCGGCCTTGCCACGGCCACCGACCTTTACCTGTGCCTTGACGACGACAGGCTTGCCGATCTCGGCCGCAACCTTCTCGGCCTCCTCCGCGGTGTCTGCGACGCGCCCCGGGGTGGTGGGCACGTCATGCTTCGCGAAAAGAGCCTTTGCCTGGTATTCAAAGAGATCCATCAGCTCACCATCTTGACGTGTAGATTCGCCCGGCGCTGTTTTAAAGCCGAGTCATCCCTCATCCTAAGCGCCTGGTGTGTCGCCCGTCGCACCCCGGGGGTGACAGAGTGCGGTGGATCACAGGACCGGGTGCGCCATCGGCACCCACCGCCGGCCCTCCTTGCCCATAGACCCATCCGGACCCCAAGGGCACCGTGAGTCACACCTATGTGACCCACCCCTCATCCCCGGGTGCCGGACCACCTTGCGGCACCGTTGCCTATCCGTTACCTTGGACGACGTCTTAATCACGAAACGGTTACGGCGCGAGAACAGTCACGGCACGGCCTGAAGGGAATCAACAACGGTGAACGAGTCGCAACACGGAAAGCAAGCGACTCCTGTCGTCATTCCACCCGCAGGGGCCCACCGTCCCGGCCGCCACCGTGTGCCCGCTCCCCCGACCGCACTGCGCGGTCGGGCCGCCGTCCTCGCCGTCGCCGCAGGTGCCGCGGTCTCGGCCGCCTCCGCCGGCTCGGCGATGACCACCACCAACACGCACGCCACCGAGGCCGGGGACATCGCCCTCCTGGCCAACGGAGAGCAGGCGCCTGCGACGTCGAGCTCCTCTGCTCCGTCCTCCGCCGCAACGCCGACCCCGTCGGCCCCCGCGCCCGTGGTCGTCCCCGCCTCCGCGTCCACCGGCGGCACCGACAACATCCAGTCGGCCATGCTCTTCGCGGGCACCGAGAACAATGCCCAGCGCGAGATCGAAGAGGAAAAGGCCCGGCGCCCGAAGATAGTCATCCCGGCGATCGGCTCCTTCACCTCCCCGTTCGCGATGCGCTGGGGCAGCTTCCACTCGGGTATCGACATCGCCAACGCGGTCGGCACCCCGATCGTCGCCGCCACCGACGGCACCGTGATCGACTCCGGCCCCGCGCAGGGCTTCGGCAACTGGATCCGGATCATGTCCGACGACGGTGTCATGACCACCTACGGGCACATGGAGACCCTCGACGTCAGCAAGGGTGAACGCGTCGTTGCCGGCCAGAAGATCGCCGGCATGGGCTCCCTGGGATTCTCCACCGGCTCGCACCTGCACTTCGAGGTCGAGGTCGACGGCCAGAAGATCGATCCGGTGCTCTGGCTCGCCCAGCACGGTCTCGAACTCGCCGGTGCCGGCAGCTCCGAGATGTCGCTCGGTTCACTGGGCGGCAACTGAGCAGGCCACCCGCACGAACTCGCACACAGCGCGGGGCCGACCTTCCTGGTCGGCCCCGCGTTTATTTAGAGCTTCTGCATCGGAACGCCACCGATGAGCATCAGCCGGACCTTGCCGGACGCCCCGAAGTCGATCGTCGCCGTGGCCCGCGGGCCGCTCCCGTCGCACGAGAGGACCTTGCCGAGCCCGTACTTGTCGTGCGTCACCCGGTCACCCGGCGCGAGTTCGAGAGCAGGAGCCGAGGCGCGGGCCCGAGGAATACCGGATGCCCGGTCAGCGGACCGGCCGCTCCGCCCCCCGCCGGAGCCGTAGCTACCCGAGCCGTAGCCACCCGAGCCGTAGCCACCGGAACCAGCACCGCTGCCGAAGCGACGCCGCGACGCCGGCGAGTCGTCATCCCCGAAGCCGCTACCGCCGGCGGGCTCCTCGCGTTGCCACTCGATCGCCTCGGAGGGGATCTCCTCGAGGAAGCGCGACCCCGGATTGGTCATGGGCTGCCCCCACGACGAGCGCATCATGGCGCGGGACAGGTACAGCTTCTTGCGTGCGCGGGTGATCCCCACGTAGGCCAGCCGCCGCTCCTCCGACAGCTCCGCCGGGTCGCCGAGCGCCCGCATGTGCGGGAACAGCCCGTCCTCCATGCCGATGAGGAACACCACCGGGAACTCGAGCCCCTTGGCCGTATGGAGGGTCATCAGCGTGACCTGGCCCTGCTCGTCGTCAGGGATCTCGTCGGCATCGGCCACCAACGACACCCGCTCGAGGAACGCCGCCAACGAACCGGGCGGGGCGAGCCCCTCGTCCAGCTCGGCGCCGACATCCGTGCCGGCGTCGGGACCGAAACCCTGCTCCCGCGCCGACAACTGCAACGCGGCCTCGGACGAGAACTCGCGGCCCACGCCCACCAGCTCGTTGAGGTTGTCCAGACGCGCGGCGTCCTGCGGGTCGTTGGAGGCCTCCAGCTCCGACCGGTAGCCGGTCTTCGCGAGGACCGTCTCGACGAGCTCTCCCACGTCCGGGACCGAGCCCTCTCCGCCTGCGTGGGCCTCACCATCCAGTCGGCCACGCAGCTCGTCGATCAGCGCGACGAAGCCGGCGATCGCCTTGACCGACCGCGTGGGCAGTAGCGACACCCTGCCCTCGGCCGCATCGCGGAGCGCCTCACCGAAGCCGATCCCCCGCTGCTCGGCGTGGACCACCACACAGGCCTCTGCACGGTCGCCGATCCCGCGGCGCGGGGTGTTGAGGATTCGCCGCAGCGCCACCGCATCGTCGGGGTTCGAGATCACCTTGAGGTAGGCGACGATGTCGCGCACCTCCTTGCGCTCGTAGAACCGGGTGCCGCCCACGACCTTGTACGGCAGCCCCAGCCGTACGAACACGTCCTCGATGACGCGCGAGGAGTTGTTGGTCCGGTAGAAAACGGCCATGTCGGAGTACGAGGCGACGCCCGAATCCACCATCCGGTCGATCTCCCCGGCGATGAACCGGGCCTCGTCGTGCTCGTTGTCCGCGACGTAGCCCACCAGCAGATCGCCCGTGCCCTCATCGGTCCACAGGTTCTTCTCGCGGCGGCCCGGGTTTCGCGAGATCACCGCGTTGGCGGCCGACAGGATGGTCTGTGTGGACCGGTAGTTCTGCTCCAGCAGGATCGACCGCGCATCCGGATAGTCGTGCTCGAAATCGTCGATGTTCCGGATGGTCGCCCCGCGGAACGCGTAGATCGACTGGTCCGCATCACCCACGACACAGAGCTCCGCCGGGGGGACACCCACCTCGTCCGCCTCATCCCCCGCCACTCCACCCACGAGGGTGCGCACCAGGACGTACTGCGCGTGGTTGGTGTCCTGGTACTCGTCCACCATGACGTGCCGGAACCGCCGCCGGTAGTACGCGGCCACCTCCGGGTGCGCGCGGAGCAGGGCGACGGTCTCACCGATCAGGTCGTCGAAATCGAACGCGTTGGCCGCCTGCAGTCGCGCCTGGTACTCGGTATAGACCGCCGCGACGGTCTGGCCTGTGCGGTCCGAATCCTCGAGCGCCCGGTCCATGGCCTCGGACGGATCACGCAGCTCGTTCTTGTGGCCCGAGATGACCGACGCCAACATCCGCGGCGTGAACTTCTTGACCTCGAGCTGCTGCTCCTTGGCGATCATCCCCAGCAGGCGGCGCGAATCATCCGAGTCGTAGATCGTGAAGTTGGAGTTGCGCGTACCAAGCAGCGCCGACTGGGCGCGCAGGATCCGCACACAGATCGAGTGGAACGTCGCCACCCACATGCGTTCCGCATGCGGACCGACCAGCGCGGAGACCCGCTCCCGCATCTCGGCTGCGGCCTTGTTGGTGAACGTGATCGCGAGGATCTGGCCGGGGTGCGCACCGCCCTCCGCGAGGAGATACGCGATGCGCCGGGTGAGCACACTGGTCTTGCCCGATCCGGCACCGGCCACGATCAGCAGCGGACCGCCGCGGTGGGTCACCGCGGCGGCCTGTGGCGGATTGAGGCCGGCCAGGAGGGTCGAGGTGTGCGGGGCGGGAGCAGGTGCGGTGTCGGTCATCGTGGGTCCAATCTACCCACCGGGTCCGACACCCGGCCCGCCCGACGGATCAGGCCCGGCTCAGCCGGCGATCACCGCTGACCGGCCCCCATGAACTCCTCCACCTGCGACGCCGTCGCGGTGAGCTTCGGGTCGTTGTCGAGGTAGTAGCGGGTCTCCCGCACGATGAGCCCCGACAGCACCAACAGTCCGATGAGGTTCGGGATCGCCATGAGGCCGTTCATCACGTCGGCGAAGTTCCACACCACCTCGAGCTCGGTGACCGCACCGATGAACACCACGCAGGTGAATACCAGGCGGTACGGGACCACGCCCCGCGCACCGACCAACCGTTCCATGCACCGCTCGCCGTAGTACGACCAGCCGAGGATGGTGGAGAAGGCGAAGAACGCGATGGACACCGCCACCAGCTTGTCGCCCTCCGGCATCGCCAGGGCGAAGGCGTCGGCGGTCATGGTGCCGGCGCGATCCCCGCCCTCACGCCACGTTCCCGAGGTGACCAGCACGAGGCCGGTGAAGGTGACGACGATGATCGTGTCGATGAACGTCTGCGTCATCGACACCAGTCCCTGCCTGGTGGGGTGGGAGGTCTTGGCCGCGGCGGCCGCGATCGCCGCCGAGCCCATGCCGGACTCGTTGGAGAAGATGCCGCGGGCCACACCCATCTGGATGGCGTACAGGATCGCCGAGCCGGCGAAGCCGCCGACGGCGGAGGTACCGGTGAAGGCGTCGGAGAAGATCTGCCCGAAGGCGCCGGGGATCTGTTCGGCGTTGACGACCAGCACGATCAGGCCGCCGACGATGTACAGCACGATCATCAGCGGCACGAACCCGGCGGTGACCCGGCCGATCGACTTGATTCCGCCGAGCAGAACCGCACCGGTGAGGACGAACAGGATGATGCCGGTAGTCACGTGCGGGACCCCGAACGAGTTCTCCATCTGGGTGGCCACGGCGTTGCCCTGCGTCATGTTGCCGATGCCGAAACTGGCCAGCACCGCGAACACGGCGAACACGATCGACATGACGAGCCCGATCCGGCCGCCGGTCCGTCCGAAGACTTCCTTGAATCCACGGTGCAGGTAGTACTGCGGGCCGCCGGACTGCTCGCCGCGCGCATCGGTGACGCGGTAGCGCACGCCGAGGAACGCCTCGGAATACTTGGAGGCCATGCCCAGCAGGGCGGTCACCCACATCCAGAACAGCGCGCCCGGCCCGCCGAGCGCGATGGCCGTGGCCACGCCCACGATGTTGCCCACGCCCACCGTCGCGGCGAGCGCGGTGGTGAGCGCCTGGTACTGGGAGATGTCGCCGGCGCCGCCGTCGTCCTTGCGTTTGATCAGGCCCAGCCGAAGCGCGGGTCCGAGCTCGCGGAACTGCAGCATCCGCAACCGGATCGTGAGGAACAGGCCCGTGCCGAGCAACAGCGGGATGAGGACGAAGGGGCCCCAGATCACCGATCCGATGTCGGCGAGGAGCGTACTGAAATTTTCCACGGGGGAACAGTAGACGCCCGCGCACCGGTTCCGGGGCGCAGTGGGATAATTCCTCCCATGAGCACCGACCCCGCCGGGACCGACGATCCCCTGTCCGAGGCCGAGATCCAGGAGCTACGCCTGGAGATCGATCGCCTGGACGCCCTGATCCTCGACTCGATCCAGCGTCGCAGTGAAATCTCCAGGCGCATCGGCCGCACCCGGATGCAGTCGGGCGGCACCAAGCTCGTCCACACGCGCGAACTCAAGGTCTACCAGCGCTTCTCCGCTCTCGGCCAGGAGGGCCAGACCCTCGCGGGGATGCTGCTGCGGCTGGGCCGCGGCCGGCTCGGCCAGTAGCCGGCACCGGCCCGCGGAACGGCCCGGCCCGCGATCAGGCCGGACCGCGCCGCCCGGACGTCGAGGCGAACCCGAGCCACGTGTGGTGGTTGCCCGCCCAGCACCAGCCGACTTTGGGCGCGCCCTTGTTCTCCCGCCCGTCGCGCCCGGTCCCGCCGCTGATCCACAGCGCGGGGGTCCGTGAGTCGAGGCCTCCGGCGGCCTTGCGCTTGCGGGAGCCGATGCACATGAAGCACGCGCCGGGCTCGAGTGTCTCGGGTTGCTGGAGCAGCCAGCTGACGCCCTCGGAGATGGTCAACGGCGTGCGGCCGCGCGCGGTCAGTTCGGGATGCGCGTCGGCGGGGGTCCACCCGAGCATGTCGTCGCCGCGGGTCACGTCGTCGACGAGGTAGAGCGGGGCGTCGGGCAGGGTGATGTCGTCCGTGGGGGTAAAGTCCGCCAGGTCCGACATGTCGACGACGACGAAGCCCGCCTTCCCCTCACGGCGCATGAGTTCGGCGAGCCGGGCGGTCGGAACGAGCGACGGATGGACGGCCAGCACCGTCCGCGCCGCCCGGACGTCCTGATCGGACCGGTCATGGGAGTCGAGCAGTCCCGCAGCGTGGGCCCGCAGTTGATCGTCGGAGAGCCCGGCCAGCGTCGGGACGCCCAACTCGATGAGTCTCTCGGTCTGGCCGGTGATCGTGAGAGGGGACGGGGAAACGGCGGGATGAACTATAGGGGGCACGTCTGTGGAACGAGCGGTACGAGGGTGGCATTCCCGACTAGCCTCAGACGTATGATGGACATCAGCACGACCGATCAATGGACAGCTGTAGAGGAACTCGTCGCCCCCATCGGAGAGGTGTCACTGCGGGAGCTGTTCGCCGAGGACCCGGAGCGTGGCCGTCGGCTGTCGATCACTGCCGGTGACCTGCACATCGACCTGTCCAAGAACCTGGTCACCGACGAGATCCTCACCGCCCTGACGGAGTTGGCCGACATCGCACGGTTGCCGGCGCAACGAGCCGCGATGTTCCGGGGTGACCACATCAACACGACCGAGGACAGGGCGGTCCTGCATACCGCGCTCCGGCTCCCGGCCGGGGCCGACCTCGTCGTCGACGGCCAGGACGTGGTCTCGGACGTCCACGCGGTCCTCGACCGCATGGCCGCCTTCGCCGGACGCGTGCGCTCCGGAGACTGGCGCGGCCACACCGGCCAGCGCATCGACACGGTCATCAACATCGGCATCGGCGGGTCCGACCTGGGCCCGGTGATGGTCGACAAGGCGCTGCGGCACCTCCAGACCGACGGCATCCGCGCCCACTACGTCTCGAACGTCGACCCGGCCGACCTGTCGGCGACCCTCGCCGTAGTGGACCCCGCCACCACCATGGTCGTGGTGGCCTCCAAGACCTTCACCACCCAGGAGACCATGGCCAACGCGCACGCCGCGCGGCGGCACTTCGTCGAGGCGCTGGGGTCGGAGGACGCGATCGCCTCGCACTTCGTCGCCGTCTCGACCGCCGCCGACGAGGTCGCGGCGTTCGGGATCGACGCGGGCCACATGTTCGAGTTCTGGGACTGGGTCGGCGGACGATACTCGGTGTCGTCGGCAATCGGGCTGTCGGTGATGCTCACGGCGGGGGCGCCGGCGTTCATCGAGCTCCTCGAGGGTTTCCACACCATGGACCTGCACTTCGCCACCGAGGCGCCCGAGCACAACGCGCCGGTCCTCATGGCGCTGCTCGGTATCTGGTACACGTGCTTCCTCGGCGCGCAGTCTAAGGCCGTCATCCCCTACGTGCAGGACCTGGCGCGGTTCCCGGCGTACCTCCAGCAGCTCACCATGGAGTCGCTGGGCAAGTCCGTCCGCCTCGACGGCTCGGACGTGTCGTACCCGACCGGCGAGGTCTACTGGGGCGAGGCGGGCACCAACGGGCAGCACGCCTTCTTCCAGCTGCTGCACCAGGGGACCCAGCTCGTGCCCGTGGACTTCATCGGGGTCGCGATTCCGGGCGAGGATCTGGACGCCTATCCGTCCGGCAGGTCGGGACCGGTCTCGATGCATGACCTGCTGATGGCCAACATGTTCGCGCAGGCGCGAGTCCTGGCCTTCGGCAAGACCGAGGAAGAGGCTCTCGCCGACGGCGTCGATCCCGCTCTGGCACCGCACAAGGTCATGCCCGGCAACCGGCCGAGTACCACGATCCTCGCGCCGTCGCTGTCCCCCGGCGTCGTGGGTCAGCTCATCGCCCTGTACGAGCACGTGGTGTTCTCGCAGGCGGCGATCCTGGGCATCAACGCGTTCGACCAGTGGGGCGTCGAGCTCGGCAAGGAGCAGGCCGGAACGCTGCTGACCTCGTTGACCGCCGAATCACACCCGGACCCGGCCTTCGACTCGTCCACGGACTCCCTGGTGGAGATCTACCGCGAGGCGCGCGGGCGACGCTGAGGCCGGCGGCCCTCCTCTGCGACGCCCGGCGCCGGGGGTTACCGCGCGACCGGGCGTCCGGTGGCCACCGGCGTCGTACCCGGCTCGAGGCGGATGACGATCTGCTTGGAGGTCGGGGTGTTGCATACGTCGGCGACGGCCTCGCGGTGGATGAGTTCGTTGCCCTCCGGGAAATACAGGGCTGCACAGCCGCGCGCCGAGGGATATCCCACCACCCGGTAGCCACGGAGAACCTTGTCCGGCAGCCCCGGCCACTCACTGAAGATGTCGACCGTCTGGCCGTCGCTCAAACCCAGGTCTGCCAGGTCATCGGGATTCACGAAGACCACGAAGCGGCCGTTGGAAATGCCGCGGTACCTGTCATTGAGGCTGTAGATGGTGGTGTTGTGCTGATCGTGGGCACGCATGGTCTGCAGGATCAGCCGTCCCTCGGGCACACGCAGGTGCTCGGCTCGATGAACGGTCAGCTGCGCCTTACCGGAGCGGGTCGGGAACGTACGGCTGTCCCGCGGCCCGTGGGCGAGAACGAAGCTGATCTCCTCCTCCATCCGGCCGTTGAAGTTCTCGAAGCCGGGGATCACCCGCGCGATCGAATCCCGGATCGTGTCGTAGTGCCGCTCGAAGCCCCGCCAATCGATGTCTCTCCCCCGCCCCTCCAGGACGCGCTCCGCCAGGCGGCAGATCACCGAGACGTCGGATAGGAGCCCGGGGGCGACCGGATCGAGTTCACCGCGACTCGCATTGATGCGGCACACCGTGTCCTCGGCGGTGACGTACTGCAGCAGCCCGTGCTGGACGTCCTTCTCCGTGCGACCGAGAACCGGGAGGATCAGCGCCTCGCGTCCGGTGACGATGTGGGAGCGGTTGAGCTTCGTCGCGACCTGGATGGTCAGATCAGCCCGGGCGATCCCCTCTTCGGCCCGCTTAGAGTCCGAGATCGCGGCGACGATGTTGCCGGCCATCGACATCATGACCTTGACCTCGCCGCGTTCGACGGCGTTCATGCTCGAGACGGTGTCGTGTCCGTGCGCGCGGGGCGGCTCGAAGTCGAACTCGGCAGCGAGGGAATCCAGGAACGAATCCGGCATCTGTTCCCAGATGCCCATCGTCCTGTCGCCCTGCACATTGCTGTGACCGCGGATCGGCGAGGCCCCGGCACCGGGCTTTCCGATGTTGCCGCGCAGCATCAGCAGATTCATGACCTCTGCGATGGTGGCGACACCCGTCTTGTGCTGCGTGATCCCCAGGCACCAGGTGATGATGGTGCCGTTCGACCTGATGTAGCGGTCGGCCAACGAGGCGATCTGCTCCTCCGTCAGCCCGGTGGCATCGAGGGCCTCCCGGTCGTCGGTGGCGAGGATGTGCTCGCGGTACGCCTCGAACCCCTCGCAGTAGGTGTCGAGGAAGTCGTGGTCGAGCACCGTGCCGGGCGCGGCCTCCTCGGCGAGGAGGACCCGCTTGGCCACGGCCTGGATCAGGTGCATGTCGCCGCCGCTACGGATCTGGAGGAACTCGTCGGCGAGCGTGGTGCCGTGCCCCACCAGACCATTCGGCCGCTGCGGATTCTTGTAGCGCAGGAGCGAGGCCTCCGGCAGCGGATTGACCGCGACCATCTCCCCACCGTTGATCTTGGTCTCCTCGAGCGCGTTGAGCATCCGAGGATGGTTGGTCCCGGGATTCTGGCCCATGACGATCACCAGGTCGGCCTTGCCGAAGTCGTCATACGAGATGGTCGACTTGCCCACACCGATGGCGGGCGTCATGCCGGCGCCCGTGGCCTCGTGGCACATGTTCGAGCAGTCCGGCAGGTTGTTGGTACCGAAGGCCCGCGCGAACAACTGGTAGAGGAAGGCCGGCTCGTTCATGATGCGGCCGCTCGTATAGAAGACGGCCTCGTCCGGAGACTCCAGGTCGCGGAGGTGACGCGCGGCGATGTCGAACGCCTCGTCCCACCCCACGGGGACGTAGTTGTCCGAGTCCGCGGCCTTGTACATCGGCTCGACAATGCGCCCCTGCTGACCCAGCCAGTACTCGGACTTGTCGCGCATGCTGGTCAGAGAATGCCCGGACCAGAACTCCCGCGGGATGGTCAGGGGCGTGGACTCCCACACGATGGACTTGATGCCGTTCTCGCAGAACTCGAGCGGCTTGCTGTGGTCCGGGTTGGCCCACGCACAGCTCGGACAGTCGAAACCCCGCTTGTGGTTGATGGTCAGGGAGACCTTGGCGGTCCGTCCGGTGCCCATCTCCTCCTCGGACGGGATCATCGCGTGCTCGATCGCGGGCAGCCCGACCGCCCAGGTGGCGCGCTTGCCGACCTTGAGGTTAGCGTCGGTGAAATCGTCACTCGGGGCTGAAGGATGCATCGGTCTGCCTCACTGCTGAACTCGAAGGGTTGAATCGACGAATCATGAGAACCATCTCATATTCTCGTATCACTGTTTTCGGAAAGCCGAAACGGGGGGCCGGGACGTCCCCGGTGATGGGTGAGGTCGCGCGGCGACCCTGATCCGCGCATCTGGTGCCACGCCCTCCGGCTGGCGATGCGTCACCACGACGACCGTCCGGTCCGGGGCCACCAGGCCCGATCCGCGATCGAGGAGACGACGCTGCAGGTCGGCGGCATCGGCATCGTCAAGATGCTCGGCGGGCTCGTCGAGGAGCAGGATCCGCGCCGGGGAGACCAAAGCCCTCGCCAGCAGGATCCTGCGGCGCTGCCCTCCGGAGACGGTGTGCGCGCCGGCCGCCAGGGTCGTGTGGACGCCATCGGGCAGCCCGCTCACCCATCGCCCCAGCCCGACCGCCTCCAGCGCGGCGCGGGCCTCGGCCTCGTCGACGTCTCCGCGGGCGACCCGCAGGTTCTCGAGAATCGACGTGTCGAACAGGTGGGCGTCCTCGGCGAAGAAGCTGACAGTCCGGCGCACCGCGTCCGGCGCGTACCGGTCGAGCGCCCGCCCGTCGAGGGTGACGGTGCCCGCGCGGGGCGGGAGAAGCCCCGCCAGGGTCATCAGCAGCGTCGTCTTCCCGCTGCCGCTGCCACCGACGATCACGACCCGGGCGCCGGGCGCCAGGTCCGCGTCGATCGGCTCGGTGACCGGCCGTCCCGGCCATCCGCCCTGCAGTCCGACCGCGCGGAGCACGCCCGGCCCGTCGATCTCCGCGCCGCCGTGGGCTACGGGTTCGTCGGCGCGGTCGAGCAGGTCGTTCACCCGGCGCGCCGAGAGCTGCGCGCGCAGCAGTGCCAGGGCGGCGGCCGGGAGCGGCGCGGTGGCCTCGAACGCCGACAACGGCAGCAGCACGAGCACGCCGAGCATGGTGGGGCTCATCGTCCCGGGACCGGAGCCGAAGACGGTCAACCCGATCAACAACGCACCCAGCAGGCTGGCCCCCATGGCCAGAGGGGCTGCCGCGTCCGCCCAGGCGGCCGGAACCGCGGCGCGGTCCGTTGCGCGGAGAGCCGTGAGGTTCGCCTCCCCCGCGCGGGATATCGGCGCACCGAGCTGGCCCGCGACCCGCAGCTCGGCGGCGTGGTCGACCGCGGTGACCGCGTTCTCGGTGAACCGGGCCCGCGCGTCATCACCGTCGGATTCGGCGTCGGTGGCGGCGCGGGCGCCGAGCCACGGAGCGACGACCCCGGCGATAACCAGCGCGATCGCGAGAACCAGCCCGGCGGCCGGCGCGATCACCCCCACGGTGATGACGGCCGCGACCGAGAGCAGGGCAGCGACCGACATGGGGATCAACGCGCGTACCACCACGTCGCCCAGGGCATCGACGTCGGCGCCGGTGCGGGTGAGCAGGTCACCGCGTGTGAGGCCGGCGGTGGCGGCGGGATCCCCCGCGGCGAGGCGGCGGTACACCTGTGTGCGCGCCGCCGTGGTTCCGCGCAGCGCGGTGTCGTGGGTGGCGAGCCGCTCCAGGTACCGGAAGAGGCCGCGGGAGATGCCGAGCGCACGCACGGCGACGACCGCCACGGTGAGATCGAGGACCGGCGGCATCTGCCACGCACGAATGATCAGCCAGGCGGACAGCCCCGCCAGCAGCAGGGCACTCCCGAGCGTCGCGGTGCCGGTCGCGATCGAGATCAGCACCCTACGCCGGTCGAGTTCGAGTAGGGCCATGGCCCGTCGCAGGTCTGTCATCCCACGCCATCCCCCGCGACCACCGTGTTCGCGTCGGACCGGACCCGGACGATCTCGTCCGCGATCGCGAGCAGGCTCGGCCGGTGCGCCACCACGATCACGGTGCGGCCGGACCGCGCCAGCTCCACCAGGCTGTCGAGCACGCGAGCCTCCGACGTCGCGTCGAGGTGTGCGGTGGGCTCGTCCAGCAACAGCACCGGACGGTCCGAGGCGAGGGTACGTGTGAGGGCCAGCCGCTGGCGCTGGCCGAGCGACAGGCCGGTGCCGTCCACGCCGACGACGGTGTCCCACCCGTGCGGACACTCCGCGAGGACCTCGTCGAAGCCGGTCGCCGCGCAGACGTCGTCGAGTCCCAGATCGCCCGGGGCGACGCCGGCCAGCCCGAGGTTCTCCGCCAGGGTCCCGGGGAGCAGGACCGGGCGCTGAGGGAGCCAAGCGACCTGCCGCCACCAGCCGTCCCCCGCGACCACCGGCTCTCCGTCGATGGTGATCGAGCCCTCGTCAGGTTCGGCGAGCCCGAGCATCGCCAGCATCGTCGTCGTCTTACCAGCCCCGTTCTCACCGGTCAGGGCGGTGATCGCTCCGGGCCGACACCGCGCATCGAGGCGGTACGGCGCCCACCCGTCGCGCCCGGCCACCCCCAGCCCCTCGACCGTGACCTCGGGGGCGGTGATCCCGCGTCCGCCCGCCAGCGCCGCCGTCTCCGCCGTCTCCGCCGTCGCGGTTGCCTCTGTCGCAGCCACCCGAGACCTGTGGGCAGCCGACGCCGGGCCCCGGGCCGGGGTGTCGAGAACGCCGAAGGCCCGCCGGGCCGCGGCGAGCCCGTCCTCGGCCGCGTGGAACCGGGTGCCGACGTCGCGCAGCGGCCGGTACGCCTCCGGCGCGAGGACGAGCGCGATGATGCCGGCCTCCAGCGGCATCAACCCGTACACGAGCCGCATGCCGATCCCCACCGCCACCAGGGCCACGGACAGCGTCGCCAGGAACTCGAGCACCGTGCCCGACAGGAACGCCACCCGCAACGCCGACATGGTGGTGCGGCGGTGCGCCTCCCCGAGCTTGCGGATCCGACCCGACGGCCCCTTTTCCCTCCCCAGGGCGCGCAGTGTGGGCAGTCCGGCCAGGAGGTCGAGCAGCTGCGACGACAAGGTGGTCGTGGCCGCGAGTGTGCGTTCGGCCTTCCCCTTCGTCAGGTACCCGATCAGGATCATGAAGAGCGGGATCAGCGGCAGTGTCACCACGACGATGAGTGCCGACGCCACGTCGTGCAGGAAGATGACGACGATGACGACCGGTGTGAGGACCACCGCCGACAGCAGCGCGGGAACGTAGCCGGTGAGGTACTCGCGGAGTCCGTCGAGCCCCCGTGTGAGGACGACGACGATCTCCGTACGCCGTGGGTACAGCTGCTGAGGCGGAAAGCCCGTCGCCGCGTCCAGCACCTCCGACTCGAGGTCCGCGACGACCCGTGTCGCGGTCCGGTGGGCGTACCGCGAATGGAGCCAGCTCGCCGCCACCCGCACGGCGATCGCCGTGCCCAGCACCGTCAGCTCGGGGCCCCAGTCCTGCACGGACCGCGCGTCGGTGGTGATCGCGCCCGCGAGGATGCGGCCGATGGCCAGGGCGACGACCACCACCATCACCACGTCGAGCACCGCGGTGGCCACGGTCCACACCAGGTAGCCGCGGGCCGCCCGGGAATAGCGCCACAGGCGGGGGTCGATGGGCGCGTGACGGCCGTCGTTGCGGTCGGCGGACACCGTGGTGCCGGGCGCGTCGGCGGGGGCGGCGACAGTGCTCGTTGTCATACCGACACGGGCTCGGGATGGCTCTCCACGGAGATACGTTTACGGAACACCCAGTACGTCCAGCCCTGGTAGATCACCACCAGCGGGGTGAGGAACGCGGCCGCCCAGGTCATGATCGTGAGCGTGTAGTGGCCGGACGAGGCGTTCTCGATCGTCAGCGACCACGCGGGATCGAGCGTCGAGGGCATCACGTCGGGGAACAGCGAGCCGAACAGCAGCACGACGGTCGCGGCGATCGCCACGGTGCTGAACAGGAACGCCCACCCCTCGCGGGCCACGAAGGTCGCGGCCACCACGATGACCAGTGCCACCGCCGCCACCGCCAGGACGATCCACGTCCACCCGGCTCCGTACGCGAGCTGGGTCCACAGTCCGAATGCGCCGGCCACCACGAGCGCCGGGATCGACAGCCGTCGCGCCAGTGCGACCGCATCCGTCCGGAGCTGCCCGTCGGTCTTGAGCGCGAGGAACACCGCGCCGTGCAGAGCGAAGACGATCGCGGTGGTCGCGCCGCCGAGCAGGGCGTAGGGGTTGAGCAGGTTGAAGAACCCGCCGACATACTGCTTGTCGGCGTCGATCGGCACGCCGCGCACGATGTTGGCGAACGCCACACCCCACAGCACCGCGGGCACCCACGAACCGAAGATGATCCCGATGTCACAGCGCCGGCGCCACGTCGGGTCGTCGACCTTGCCCCGCCACTCGATCGCGCAGACCCGCACGATCAGGGCCAGCAGGATGAGCAACAGCGGCATGTAGAACCCGGAGAACAGGGTGGCGTACCAGTCCGGGAAGGCGGCGAAGAGCGCGCCGCCGGCGGTAATGAGCCAGACCTCGTTGCCGTCCCAGACCGGCCCGATGGTCTTCATCACCGCGCTGCGGCGCTCCGGCCCGTGCTTCCCGCGGCCCAGGACCGGCAGATGCATACCCACACCGAAATCGAAACCCTCGAGGACGAAGTAGCCGGTGAACAACACCGCGACGAGGATGAACCAGACTTCCTGAAGTCCCATGACTTATCCCCTAGTAGGCGAAGTTGAGCGAGTCGGGCTGTTCGTCATCGGAGCCATCGAGCCCCGGGACCTGTGAGTCCCCTGGTAATGGTCCGGCCATCGCGTGTTTACGCATCAACCAGAACCACACCACGGCCAGGACCGCGTACAGCAGGGTGAAGCTGACCAGCGAGGTGACGACCGTCGCAGCCGAATGGTTGGACACACCCTGGTCCACCGTCAGGCGGATCATGTCGACACCGGTCGGGTTCGGGTGCACCACCCAGGGTTGGCGGCCCATCTCAGTGAAGATCCAGCCCGCGCTGTTGGCCAGGAACGGGGTGGGGATCGCGATGAGCGCCAGCCAGCCGAACCACTTCTGGTCGGGGACCCGGCCCCGCCTCGTGAGCCACAGCCCCGCCAGGGCGAGAGCCGCGGAGCCGGCGGCGAACCCGATCATGGCGCGGAACGACCAGTAGGTGACGAACAGGTTCGGCTTGTAGTTTCCGGGACCGAACTGCTCCTCGTACTGCTCCTGCAGGTTCTCGACGCCCTGCAGGGTCACGCCCTCGAACTTGCCCTCGGCGAGAAAGGGCAGGACGAACGGGACTTCGATGAGATGGATGACGCTCTCGCAGTTGTTGTGAGTTCCGATCGTCAGGATGGAGAAGTCCGGATCCGTCTCGGTCTGGCACAGCGATTCGGCCGAGGCCATCTTCATGGGCTGCTGGTGGAACATGAGCTTGCCCTGGGCGTCGCCGGTGTAGGCGACGGCCAGACCAGCGATCACCATGGCGAGCAGGCCGAGGCGGGTCGCCGGGCGGAACACTCTCCGGGCCTGGTCCTCGAGGGCGGCCGCCTCGTCCAGCGCCGCGTCATCTCCCGGCGCCGAATCGTCGTCCGACACAGCGTGGCTCCCCGACCCCGCCCCGGCCCGGGACGCGGTAGGCGCCGAGGCCCGCAGCGCCGCGGCGCGGCGCATACTGCGCACCATCCACCAGCCGGCAATCCCGGTGACGAAGGTCGCGGCGGTGAGGAACCCACCGGTGATCACGTGGGGGAAGCCCCACAGGAGGGTGGGGTTGGTGAACAGCGCCCCGATGTCTTCCAGGCGCGCTCGCCCGGATTCGGCGTCATAGACGGCGCCGACGGGGTGCTGCATGAACGAGTTCGCCGCGATGATGAAGAAGCCGGAGACGTTCACCGCGATCGCGACCAGCCAGATGCAGGCGAGGTGCAGGAGCTTCGGCAGCCTGGTCCAGCCGAAGATCCACAGTCCGAGGAAGGTGGATTCGAGGAAGAACGCGACCAGCCCCTCGAGCGCCAGGGGCGCGCCGAAGACGTCCCCGACGAACCTGGAGTACTCGCTCCAGTTCATGCCGAACTGGAATTCCTGTACGAGGCCGGTGGCCACGCCGATCGCGAAGTTGATGAGGAACAGTTTGCCGAAGAACCGGGTCAGCTGCAGCCAGTGTTCCTTCCCGGTCGCCACCCACATCGTCTGCATGATCGCCACCAGTGGCGCGAGGCCGAGGGTGAGCGGAACGAAGATGAAGTGGTAAACGGTGGTGATCCCGAACTGCCATCGGGCCAGATCAAGAGCTTCCATGATTCCCCTGTCCAGTAGCCATCACGCTCAGCTGTGCATTAAGGATCACTTCTACTCGAACCGGGATGCCGATAGCATCGATTCGGGAAAAGGGGGCTGACCACCGCGGCGGTGCCACCCCCGCGGTCAGACGAAGCGGCGGCTGATCTTCTCAGGAAGTGCTGTCAGCAACGGCCCGAGCGCCCTCCAGGGTTTCGCCGGCACGAGCGCGCGGACGGGTTCGGCGTCGATGGTCTTGACCAGAGCGTCCACCCCCTCGTCGAACTCGGTCATGAGTGCGGTCTTGACCGAACGGTTGATGTCGGTACGGATGTACCCGGGCAGGATGTCGGACACCGTGATGTCGCTTCCGGCGCTGTCGAGCTCGGCGTACAGCCCCTGCGCGAGCGACGACACGAAGGCCTTGGACGCCCCGTAGGTGTTCTGCGCCTTGGGCATCCCCCGGAGCGCGCTCACCGACGAGATGAACACCAGGTGCCCCTCGCCGCGCTTCCGCAACAGCGCCGTGGCCGCCTCGGCCTGGTTGAGCGTGCCGACCGCGTTGACCATGGCGGTCTCGCGGTTCGCATGGGCCTTGCCCGTCCCGATGGACGCCCCTTTGCCCAGGCCGGCGTTGAGGACGAACCGGTCGATGCCACCCAACTCGTCGTCGAGCTCACCGAAGACCCGCTCGACGGCGTCGCCGTCGACCACGTCCAGCTCCCGCACCGCCACGCGGATCGCCGGATTCGCCGCGACGAGCTCGTCGCGCAGCTCCTCCAGGCGGTCCAGGCGCCGAGCGCACAGGGCGAGGTTCTTGCCCCGGGCGGCCCACCGGCGGGCCATGCCCTCGCCGAGTCCGGAACTGGCTCCGGTGATCAGTATGGTGTTGCGATCGGTCACGTGTTCTCCTCCGTCGGGTCCGCGCCCAGTGTGGCACGGCGGGGCTGGCACGACGGGCAGCTGTAAGCGATGCGATCCAGCGAGTCGGAGGGCTCGGCGGGATCCGCGCGACCTCCCAGTCGGTACGTCTCCACGAGCGTCCCGCACCGCCTGCACGGCCGGCCGTCGCGCCCGTACACCCACAGCTCGCGGCCGCGCCTGGTGTCGCCGGTGGTGACCCGGACCACGCGATCGGCGTTGGCGACGAGCATCCGCCGCGCGAGGGTGACGACGGCGGGCAGATCCGGCACCGCCCCGACGGGGTCGCGTGGATCGATGCCGCGGAGGAAGCACAACTCGGCGCGATAGATCGTGCCGATGCCGGCGAGATTGTGCTGGTCGAGTAGCGCCTCGCCGACGGTCCGCGTGGGCCGCTCCTCCAGCCGCCGCACGACCTCGGCGGTGCTCGCGCGCGGATCCCAGTCGTCGCCCAGGAGATCGGGGCCGAGGTGCGCGACGGCGTCGTCCGCCTCGTCGGGGGTCAACGCGCGGAGCAACCCGAGCTCGGTGCCGACCACCTCCACGTCCCCGGCGCGCAGGACGAGCCGGGCGGTGTGTGCGGGGAACCGCCACCGCTCGCCTGCGCGGAGCACGAGCACGCGCCCTTCCATCTTGAGGTGGATGTGGAGGGTCACGGGGTCGCGGCCAGACCGGTCGGGGCCGACGACGACGAAGAGGTGCTTACCCCGGGACCGGACCCCCTGCACGGTGCGGCCGACCAGATCCATCGCCGCGAATCGCGGCACCCGGAGCTCGGCCCGATCCAGGGTGCGGCCGGCCAGCACCCGGTGGGCCCGTGCGGCCGCCCGGTGGACAGTGTCGCCTTCAGGCACCGCTCACCAACCCGGCCGACCGCAGGCCACGGCGCCCCGGGCCTCGACCTGAACCGTCACATGCGCGAGACCGTGCCTGTCACGAAGAATCTCCTGAGCCGACTCGAGCATCCCGGCATGGTCAGTGCCCACGTCCGCGACGAGGTGCACGGTGGCGACGTCCATGCCGGAGGTCAGGGTCCACAGGTGGAGGTCGTGGACCTCGACGACGCCGTCGAGGTGACGGAGGTCGGCATCCACCGCCGCGGGGTTCACGCCGTCCGGGGCGTGTTGCGCCAGCACCGCCAGGACCTGCCGACCGAGTGCCACCGCCCGGACGACGATGAACACGGCGATCGCGACCGCCACGACCAGATCCCAGACCGGCGACCCGGTGATCCGGATGAGGATCGCCGCGGCGATCACCCCGACGGACCCCGCCGCATCCGCCAGCACCTCGAGGTAGGCGCCGCGCACGGCCAGGCTCTCGGACTGGCCGCTGCGCAGGAGGAAGAGCGAGATGAGATTGACGACCAGCCCCAGCACGCCGACGAGCAGCATGGTGCCCGTCGCGACGGTGGCTTCCGAGCCGATCCTTCCGACGGCCTCGACCAGCACGTACACGCCCATCCCCAGCATGATGAGCACCGCCAGCCCGGACGCGAAGATCTCGACACGGTAATGGCCGAAGGTGCGCCGACCCGTCGAGTCGGGGCGCGCCGCGATGACCGTGGCCACGAGTGCGGCACCCAACGCCACCACGTCGGCACCCATGTGTCCGGCGTCGGAGAGCAGGGCCAACGACCCGGAAACCAGACCCGCGACCAACTCGACCACGAAGAACGTGGCGGTCAGGAGGAACGCCAGTCCCAAACGCGCCCGGTGGCGGGCCCCGGCATGTCCGGTTCCGTGTGCATGTCCTGCGCCCATGTCGGCCACCTCCTCAGTCCTGGAAACCGTGGGACATATGCATCAATGCGCATACTCTAACGCATGTGGCGGGCGACCCGCCATGGCGGAGGTCACCGCCGGATGCGCAGCCCCTTGGGGGTGATGCCGAATCCGGCCGACTGGAAGGCCGCCGCATAGGGCGAGACGTGCACCGTGTCACCGCCGAGGGTCGTGATGGTCAGCTGGCCCACGGCCCCCGAACCGACCGAGGCGGCCAGCGCTGTAGCCGCGAGGGGGACCGCGTCGTCGCGGTCGTCGAACACGAGTACCGTTCGACCGCCGCGCTCGACGAACAACACGCACAGTCCGTCGACCAGCACCACGAGCGCGCCCGCCTTCCGGCCCGGCCTGTGACGGGCGGCGGTGGCGGCCCCGGGGTCGGCCCCGGCGGTCGCGCTCACCACGGCGGGCCACGGCAGCGCGGCGCCGTAGGGATTCGCGGGGTCCGTCGCGGCCAGCACCCGGACGGCCGGGGCGTCGGTTCCCGAGGGCCAGGTGGTGTCATCGGCGGTGTCGTCGAGTGTGCGCAGTCGGTCGACGGTGTTGCCGGCGGCGAACTGGGCGGCGCCGAGCCCCTCGACGAAGTACCCGCGCCGGCACCGGCCGGCGTCCTCCATCTGCGCGAGCACCTTGTAGACGGCCGCGAACCCGCCCGGGATCTCCTCCGCTTCGACCGCGCCACGGGTCACCACGCCGTGCCGTGCCAGAAGTGTCTCGGCCCACGCGTGGGCCCGCAGGGTGGCGTCGGTGACCGGCTCGGGGACGAGTGACCATCGCCCGGCCAGCGCGGGCGGGGTGCGCATGCCCGCGGACATCCCTCCGGACAGCTGTGCCATCGAGGTCCGGCCCAGCCGCGCCCGACGTGGCCGGGCCGCCGATCGTGACGCACGGTGCGCGGTGCCCGTCCCCGACGGTCCACCGCCGGCCAGCACCGCACGCAGCGGCGCGAGGGTGTCGTTGGTGACCACGCCGTCCCACACCAGGTCCCACAGTGCATCGCGGACGGCACCCTCGGTCACGGCGACGTCTGTCGCCGCGCCATCGATCGCCGGCCCCTCGGTCACCGCAGCCCCGCTCTCCTCGTTCGGAGCACCGGCGGACGGTGCCGCCGGGTTCTTGACCGCGGCGACGACATCCCGGAAGAAGAGCGCCCCGCCCTGCAGTGCATCGACGACCGCCAGGTGTACCGCCCCTTCCGGCTGCGGCCGGTCCAGGGGCAGAGTGACGCCGGCGGTGTCCGTCGGATGCAGTGAGACCCAGCCGTCGCGGGTGCCCGCCCGACCGCGCCCGCACCAGATGATCTCGCCTCCGGCCAGGAGCTCGTCGAGCATCGCCGGAGAATAGTCGCGCACCCGGCGGGCCAGGATCAACGGCTCCAGCGCTGACGCGGGAACGGCCACGCCCTCGAGCTGTTCGATCACCGCGAGTACGCCGTCGACCCCCGACTCGCTGCCCGAGTCGACGTCCGCACCTGCGTCGACTCCGCCGCCCGCGCCCATCCCCTGCCAGCCAGGCAGGAACCGGCCCAGCGTCGAGTGGGAGACCGGCTCGATCTGACTCCGCAGCGCCGCCAGGGAGCGGCGGCGAACGTGGCGGAGTACCTCGGTGTCACACCACTCGGGCCCCGATGCACCCGGCCGGAACTCGCCGGCGAGCAGATCGCCGGAGGCCGTCAGGCGATCGAGCACCCCGCGGGCCACGGCCACGCCCAGGCCGAAACGCCCGGCCACCGCATCGGCCGTGAACGGGCCGTGGGTGCGCGCATAGCGGCGCACGAGTTCGCCGAGCGGATCCTCGACGTCACCGAGGAATGCCGAGAGGACCCCGGGCGGCGGGGGTACACCGAGGCCGTCGCGGAGGCGGGCCACGTCCTCCACCCCCGCCCACCACGTGCGCCCCGCATGCTCGACGGTCACAGCGCGCCCGGCGGAGGCCAGCGTGTCGATCCAGCCGGGCACGGCGCCCGCGTCCGTCGACCGCGCGGCGATCTCGTCGACAGTGAGAGGGCCGAGCAACCTCAGCAGATCCGCCACCGCCTCGGCGTCCCGCGCGGCCCGCTCGGGCTCGAGATGCTGCAATCTGCGTTCGACCGCGTCCAGGACCTCCTCGTCGAGCAGTTCCCGCAACTCGACGCGACCGAGCAGCTGGCCGAGCAGTGTGGGATCGATACTCAGCGCAGCGGCCCGCTTCTCGGCCAGCGGCGAGTCACCCTCGTAGACGAACGCCCCGACGTAGTCGAAGAGAAGGGACTGCGCGAACGGCGACGCCGACGGGGTGTCCACCTCGACGATCCGGACGGTCCGAGACGCGATCTCACCGAGCAGCTGCTCCAGCGCCGGCACATCGTAGACGTCCTGCAGGCACTCCCGGACCGCCTCGAGGATCATCGGGAAATCCGGGAACCGGCGGGCCACGTCGAGCAGCTGCGCCGACTTCTGACGCTGCTGCCACAGCGGCGCCCGCCGCCCCGGGTCCAGCCTCGGGAACAGCAGCGCGCGGGCCGAGCATTCGCGGAACCGCGAGGCGAACAGCGCCGATCCCCCGACATGCCGCGTCACGAGATCGACCGCCTCCTCGGCGTCAATCGCGAACGTCTCCGCTCCGGGGCGGGCGCCCACCTCGTCGTCGTCACCCATGTCCGGGACCCGCAGGATGATGCCGTCGTCGGACACCACCGGTACGGCGTCGAACCCGTGCGCAGCGGACAGGCGCGCGCGTACCGCCTCCGCCCACGGCCAGTGCACCCGAGCGCCGAACGGCGAGTGCAGCACCACGCGCCAGTCCCCCACCTCGTCGCGGAAGCGCTCGACCACCAGGGTCGTGTCACTCGGGACGTGCCCGGTGGACTCCCGCTGCTCGGCGAGGTAGCGGCGCAGGTTGGTGGCGGCGTTGACGTCCAGCCCCGCGGCGGACAGTCGATCGGTGACCGCGGAGTCGTCACCACCGGCGACCTCCCGCAGGAACCCACCCAACGCGCGCCCGAGCTCGGCGGGGCGCCCCTGGTCGTCCCCGAGCCAGAACGGCAGCCGGCCGGTCCCGCCCGGCGCCGGCGAGACCAGCACGCGGTCGTGGGTGATCTCCTCGACCCGCCAGCTGGAGGCGCCGAGCGCGAACACATCTCCCACCCGCGACTCGTAGACCATCTCCTCGTCGAGCTCGCCGACGCGGGCGGCCTTCTCCCCCACCATGAACACGCCGAACAGACCGCGATCCGGGATGGTCCCGCCGGAGGTGACCGCCAGGCGCTGGGCGCCGGGCCGCCCGGTGAGCGTCCCCGCGTCGCGGTCCCAGACCAACCGCGGCCGCAGCTCGGCGAAGTCCGCGGACGGGTACTTGCCGGCCAGCATGTCCAGGGTCGCCTCGAACGCCGACCGCGGCAGGCCCGCGAACGGTGCGGTCCGGCGCACGGCGGAGAACCACTCCTCGACGTCTATCGACTCGAGGGCGCACGCGGCCACGGTCTGCTGCGCCAGCACGTCCAGCGGATTGGCGATGACCGACAGTTCCTCGATGGCGCCGGCCAGCATCCGCTCGACCGTCACCGCGCTGTGGACCAGGTCCGCGCGGTGCTTGGGGAACACGGCGGCGCGGGAGACCTCACCCACCTGGTGGCCCGCGCGCCCGATGCGCTGCAGCCCCGACGCCACCGACGGCGGCGACTCGACCTGCACCACCAGGTCCACCGCGCCCATGTCGATACCCAGTTCCAGCGAGGACGTGGCCACCACCGCGCGGAGCCGTCCCGACTTGAGGGCGTCCTCGATCATCGCGCGGCGCTCCTTGGACACCGACCCGTGGTGCGCCATGGCCAGTTCCGGCGGCGCACCGCGCGTGACCTCGGACGGCACCATGATCTGCGCCGGCGGCCGCGCGGGCGGTTCCGGCAGCGACCCCGGGTCCGTGTCCTCGGCGTGGATCTCGTTGAGCCGCGCCGTGAGCCGCTCCGCCAGGCGCCGGGAGTTGACGAACACGATCGTCGAACGGTGCGCGGTGACCAGATCCACCACCTGCCGCTCGACATGCGGCCAGATCGACCCCTGACCCGCGGTGCCGGGTGGGGCGGCGACCTCCGGCGCGGCCGCGGACAGGTCCGTCATGTCCTCGACCGGCACTCGCACGGTGAGCTCGAAGCGCTTGTCCGACCTCGGCGCGACAACGGTCACCGGCCGCTCTCCGGCGAGGAAGCGCGCGACCTCCTCGTGTGGGCGCACCGTGGCGGACAGCCCCACCCGCTGCGCGGGCGTCTCCAGCAGCTCGTCGAGCCGCTCCAGGCTCAGCGCGAGATGGGCGCCGCGCTTGGTCCCGGCCACCGCGTGGATCTCGTCGATGATCACCGTGTCGACCCCTGTCAGGGTCTCGCGGGCGGCCGAGGTGAGCAGCAGGAACAGTGATTCCGGCGTGGTGACCAGCACGTGCGGCGGCCGGGTGCGCTGGCGGCGACGCTCCTCGGGCGGGGTGTCCCCGGTCCGGATCCCGACGGTGATCCCGGCGGTCTCGACGCCCTGTGCGGCGGCCTCGCGGGCGATCCCCGCGAGCGGGGCGCGGAGGTTGCGCTCCACGTCCACCGCGAGGGCCTTCAGCGGCGAGATGTACAGGACGCGCGTGCCGGGCGGGCGCTCGTCCCCCGCCGCGCCCGCACCGAGCAACAACCGGTCCAGCGCGGCGAGGAACGCCGAGAGGGTCTTCCCGGAACCGGTGGGCGCGACGACGAGCGTGTGCGAACCACCGCCGAGCGCGGACCACGCCCCCTCCTGCGCGGGGGTGGGCGCGCCGAACACGCCCCGGAACCACGAGGCGGTGGCCGGGTGGAACCGGTCCAGTACGTCGGACATGAACTCATGATGGCGTACGACTACGACACGGACCTGTCGGCCGCCCGGCTCCGTAGAGTGTGGGCATGCGCGATCTGGACGACAACGACCTCGCCTACTACCTCGCCACCGGTATCGGGGACATCGTCCGGGGAACCCGCGCCGGCGGCCTGTTGCACGGTCGGTCGCTCGCGCGGGTCGCCAACGAGGTCGCCCAGTGCTGGACCGACGAGGTGCTGTCCGTGCACCGACCGGACGACGGCACGCTCTCCGAGGGCGTATCCGATGATCGGTCCCGCCTCGACAAGTCCCGCGTGTGGATCATCGACGTGGTCGACGGGACCAAGGAGTTCTCCACCGGCCGCGCCGACTGGTCGGTGCACGTCGCGCTGGTCGTGGACGGCCGACCGACCCTCGGTTCCGTGGGCCTGCCCGACGGCCGCCGTGTGTTCCGCTCCGACGTGGTCGACCACGTCGAGGGCCCCCGGTCCGGAACCATGGTGATCAGCCGGAACAACCCGCCGGCGGGTGTCACCGCGGTCGCCGACTCCCTGGGTCTGACGGTGCGGCCGATGGGGTCGGCCGGCGCTAAGATGTTGTCCGTCCTCCTGGGCGACGCGGACGTCTACCTGCATGCCGGGGGTCAGAACGAGTGGGATCAGGCGGCGCCGGTCGCCGTCGCCCTCGCCTCGGGGCTGCACGCATCCCGCGTCGACGGCACCCCGATCCGGTTCAACAAACCCGACACCTACTCGCCCGACATCCTCGTGTGCCGCCCGGACATGACCGAGCAGGTTCTCGCGGCCGCCGCCTCGATGCAGCCCTGAACCGCCGCCCCGAGCAGGTCGCGACAGTGCAGGTCGTGGCCGGATCAGTAGACTGCCCCTCATGACCGTCCCCACCCCGTACGAGGATCTGCTGCGCCTGGTCCTGGAACAGGGAACCCCCAAGTCCGACCGCACGGGCACGGGTACCCGCAGCCTGTTCGGGCACCAGCTGCGCTACGACCTCACGCAGGGCTTCCCCCTCATCACCACCAAGCGCGTCCACTTCAAGTCGGTCGCGTATGAACTCCTGTGGTTCCTGCGTGGTGACTCCAACGTCGGCTTTCTGCGGGACAACGGCGTGAGCATCTGGGACGAGTGGGCGGACGCCGAGGGCGACCTCGGCCCGGTCTACGGCGTGCAGTGGCGCTCCTGGCCCACCCCGGACGGGAAACACATCGACCAGATCGCCTCGGCCGTCGACCTCCTGCGCACGGACCCGGACTCGCGGCGCAACATCGTGTCGGCGTGGAACGTCAGCGAGCTCGAGAACATGGCGTTGCCGCCGTGCCACCTGCTGTTCCAGTTCTATGTGGCCGACGGCAGGTTGAGCTGCCAGCTCTACCAGCGCAGCGCCGACCTGTTCCTCGGCGTGCCGTTCAACATCGCGTCCTACTCACTGCTGACCCACATGGTCGCGCAGCAGGTGGGTCTCGAGGTCGGCGAGTTCATCTGGACCGGCGGCGACTGTCACATCTATGACAATCACGTCGAGCAGGTCCGCACGCAGCTCTCGCGCGACCCGCTGCCCTACCCGCAGCTCGTCCTGCGCAAGGCGGACTCGATCTTCGACTACCGATTCGAGGACTTCGAAGTGGTGGGCTACGAGCACCATCCGGGCATCAAGGCCCCGGTCGCGGTCTGACCGCGGCCGCAGCGGGGAGCGACGCGACATGACGGTGCGGATGGTGTGGGCGCAGGCCCGCGGCGGGGTGATCGGCGACGGCCGCGATATGCCGTGGCACATCCCCGAGGACCTGGCCTTCTTCAAGCAGGCCACGCTTGGTCGGCCGGTGGTGATGGGTCGCGCCACGTGGGATTCGCTGCCGGAACGCTTCCGTCCACTGCCCGGCCGCCGGAACATCGTGTGCACGCGGGACCGCGCGTGGTCGGCCGAGGGGGCCGAGCGGGCGGGGTCTGTGTCCGAGGCGCTGGAGATGGCCGGTCCCGACGCCGCCGTGATGGGCGGCGGCCAGGTCTACGCCGCCGCGCTCGGTTCGGCCGACGAGTGCCTGGTCACCGAGATCGATGCCGACGCCCCCGGCTCCGTGCTCGCGCCCGACCTGGCCGGCGCGCAGGGCCACAGCGCGTGGGAGCAGGTCGAGGTGGGCGAGTGGATCACCGATCCGCGTAACCGCGTCGACGGGTACGACGACGACAACGCCGAGAACCCGATCCGGCATCGCCATACGGTGTGGCGCCGCCGGCGGTCCTGACCCGGCCGTGCGCTAGAACCACTTCCACGCCTTGGGGATCTTCTCGCCCGCGGCGAGGATCTTGATCTTCACCCCTGCCATGAAGCCGTTGATCTCGAAATCGAGATGCGGCCCGCCGTGGATCTCGTATTTGCCCTCGTCGATCTTGAGCTCCGACCAGGTGCGGTTACCGGTGATCGAGACCGACACCCCCGGCGGGAGCAGGATCTTCGCGTTGGCACCCCACAGATCCAGTTGGACGTGGGTGCGCGGCCGATCCACGACCGCCTCGCGGGCGTCGAGGTAGATCTCCCCCATCCATGAGGTGAGCCGGTAGTCGTCAGGCAGGAGCCACCGCCCCTCACGCTTGAGGGTGTCGAACACCGAGGTCTTCTTCTTGCTCTCGTCGACGGTGATCGCCGAACCCGGCCGCGTCGCCGGGGGCTGTGCGGACGCGGTGCGCGCCGGAGGCTGCAGGCCGTCGGGGTAACCCGGCTCGGCGGGCAGGCCGCTGAGCGCGACGTCGAGTTCCGCGGGACAGGTCGCGGCCCAGATCTTGGCCGCGCGGTCCGAGAATTCCGAGAGCGAGAGTTCCCCGCGTCCCACCATCGCCTCGAGGCGGCGCTGCGCCACCGTCCGCGGATCATGAAAGGAGTCGTCGTGCGCGCGTGAGGTCATGCCCCGACAATAGTGGTGCGATCCGATACCGCGCGCGCGGACACAGGTCAGCCGGTCGGCCGGACCGTCAGGCGAGGGAGAGGAAGAGTTTCTCCAGCTCGTCGAGGGTGACGCCGTTCTCGTCCGGCTCGCCCTCACGGATGACGCACTCCTGGATGTTCTCGCTGATGATCTTGAATCCAGCACGGTCGAGCGCCTTGGACACCGCGGCGAGCTGGGTGACGATGTCCTTGCAGGACTTCTCCTGTTCCACCATGTCGATCACGGCGTTGAGCTGGCCGCGTGCACGCCGCAGTCTGTTGAGTACCTGCTGTCGGGGATCGAGCGTCGCCATCAATGCACCTCTTCAGAAATTCCGGGCGGCACGGGATCGCCGCCGGTCTCGGGTCGGAGCCGGCGGAGACGCGAGACCCCCGTGGGCCCACCGGCAGGACCAGTGTACCCACGGGGGTATATCTGCGCGACCAGCGCGAGAGGTATCGCCCGGCCCGGACGGGCCGCTCGCCAGGTCAGTCGTCGTGGACGATGATGCCGCGGACCATCCCGTCGCCGCCGGCCTCCATCATCTCGTAGCCCTCGTTGACCTGGTCGAGGGTGAAGCGGTGGGTGACGAGCTCGTCCAGCTTGATCTGCTTCTCGTCCCAGAGCCTCAGGAGGTTGGGGATGTCGTAGAACGCGTTGGCGGAGCCGAACAGCGAGCCCTTGATGACCTTCTCGTACTGGGAGACGAACAGGCCGGTCAGGTTGATGGACTGGTTGTCGAGTCCGCCCATCGACGTGAGGACCACGACGCCACGCTTGCCCACCATGTCGACGGCGTCGGAGGTGACCTTGGCATCGGCGACGCCGATCGTGATGATGGCCTTCTCCGCCATGAGGCCCCACGTCAGGCCGGGAAGCTCGGCCTTGGCCTCGTCCGCGTCGGTGTAGAAGTGAGTGGCCCCGAACTCCATCGCCTTGGCCCGCTTCGACTCGTCGGTGTCGATGGCGATGATGAAGCGCGCTCCGGCGTGCTTGGCGCCCTGCACGGCATTGATACCGATGCCGCCGATCCCGAACACGACGACCGTGTCGCCGGCCTTGACCTCGGCCGAGTAGACGGACGAACCCCAGCCCGTGGTGACGCCGCAGCCGACCAGGGCGGCCACCTCGAAGGGGATCCAGTCCTGGATCTTGACCACCGAGTTCATGTTGGCCACGGTGTACTGCGAGAACGTGCCGAGGGTACACATGGCACCGGCGGTCTCACCGTTGTCGAGTGCGAACGGGTAGCGACCGTCGGCCATCACGCCGAAGGTGCCGTTGAGGCCGCCGTCGCACAGGTTGGACATGCCGCGCGCGCAGGCGGGGCACTTGCCACAGGCGGGGATGAAAGACCCCACGACATGGTCGCCGGGCTGGACGTGGGTGACACCCTCGCCCACGGCCTCGACCACGCCGGCGCCCTCATGGCCCACGACGATCGGGAGCCGGCCGGGCAGGTCACCGGTACGCATGTGCAGGTCGGAGTGGCACAGGCCGGCGACCTTCCACTTGACGAGCACCTCGCCGTAGTGGGGGCCGTCGAGTTCGGCCTCGACGATCTCGAACGGCTTGCCCAGCTCGCGGGCGATGACAGCCTTGGTCTTCATGCGGCTCCCTTTCGGACCTGCCGGATATCCCCCCGGCACTGAAACGTGTTCTCGTCACGATAACCCCTAATCGGCACGGGGTGTCATGCTTCCTAGAACACGTTCCAGCGCTCGGGAGGACCGCCGCGGTCAGACCTCGGCGAGCCCCTCGCGAGTGGTCGGCGGCCGGATCAGGGCTGCGCGTCGCCCTGCTGGGCCTGGGCCTCTTCGACGGCCGTGCGGACCTCGTCCATATCCAGACCCTTGATCTGGGCGACGAGATCGTCGAGCGCCTGCTCCGGGATGGCGCCGGAGTGGCGGAACACGGCGATGCCCTCACGGAACGCCATGAGCGTGGGGATCGACTGGATCTGCAGCATCGCGCCGAGCTGCTGCTCGGCGTCGGTGTCGACCTTGGCGAAGGTGATCTCGGGGTTCTTGCCCGACACCTTCTCGTACACCGGCCCGAACGCCTTGCACGGGCCGCACCACTCTGCCCAGAAGTCCACCAGGACGATGTCGTTCTCGGTGACGGTCTGCTCGAACTCGGCGGTCGTGATGTCGACGGTGGTCATGGGAATGCCTCCTTGCGGGACGGGGCGACTCTCGTCCCGTCATGCCGTGGCCGCCAGCCTACGGACAGGCCGCGTCCGCGACGACCTTCCGGCGCTGACAGTCCCAACACCGCCCGTTCGGGGTTATTCCCCGGGCGTACCCACGATCTCGGTGAGGAACCACTCGAGCTGGTCGAGGAACACCGCGTTGTCGTCTCCGGCCACCATGTGGCCCGCCTCGGGGACCTCCATCGTGTAGGCGTGCGGGAGCAACTCGAGCAGGTGCCGGACCGTGTCGTCGCTGACGATGTCGGAGGCGGAGCCGCGGATGAGAAGGGTCGGCTGCTGGATCTTCGGCACGAGGGTCTCGAAGAAGGCGTTGCCGATCTCGGCGTTGTCCGCGGAGGCGTTGCCGGCAAACCGCGGGTCCCAGTGCCAGTGCCACCGCCCGTCCTCGCGGAGCCGGAGGTTCTTGCGCAGGCCGTCGGTGTTGGACGGGCGCTTGCGGTGCGGTTGGTACGCGGCGATCGCATCGGCCGCCTCGTCGAGGCTGGCGAAGCCGTCGAAGCCGGAGCGCATGAACTCCCCGATCCGCTGGACGCCGGCCGCCTCGATCCTCGGGGTGACGTCGACGAGCACCAGGGCCCTCGCGACGTCGGCGCCGGAACCGAGCGACAGCATGGCCGTCATCCCACCGAGCGAGGCCCCGACGATGACCGGTCGCCGTGCGACGAACCGATCGGCGATGATCGCGTCGAGGTCCTCGGCCATGCGGTGGATGTCGTAGTCGCCCTCGGGGTCCCAGTCACTGTCGCCGTGACCGCGCGCGTCCATCGCGGTGACCCGGTATCCCTCCCCGACCAGCCGCCGGGCCGCCCGGGACCAGGCGTGGCGGGTCTGCGCGCCGCCGTGGAGCATGAGGATGTCGTCGACCGCGGCGCCGTCGGGCCCGGCCGGCTCCCAGACCTCGCCGACCAGCGTCACCCCGGCGTCTCGCGCGACGGTGAATCGCCGTGGTTCGACCGCCGTGTCGGTACCTGTCATGCGCACGCCTCCCGGTCCGCTGCCCACCCCGTCGATGGAACGTGTTCCACTGAAGAGTTCTACCACGGCCGCTCGGCTGTCAGCCCGGCGGCGAGGACCTCGGCAACCGCCAGGACCGTGTAGTACGGCCCGCATCGCGGGAGGGTCGGCAGCACCGACGCGTCGGCGACGTAGAGCCCGTCGACGCCCAGAACGCGACCGGTGTGATCGACGACCTCACCGATCCGGGCCGACCCGGAGAGGTGCTGGGACGTCGACGGCACCTGCTCCGCCTCCCCCAGCCCGAGCCGGTCCGAGACGATCGCGGCCGCGGCGGACAGCGCAGCGATGTCCCGCGGATCATCCGGTAGCCACACCGTGCCGTCCGCATCGATCCGGCCGTATCCGAGGGGGTTCATGAGAGCGACCCCCACGCGCAGGGGCATCGGATCGACTCCCGGGATGACATCGTTCAGCGGGACGGCGTACGGCCGCACCTCGATCTCGGGCGCGGCGGACCCGGTCGGCCCGGGAGTCCCCTCGAGTCCGAGGCGGATGACGTGGGAGAGCAGTGGCACGAGGGCGGCGTCGCCGGGTGCAACGCTTCTGTAGGCGGTGACCCCGTGAGAAGAGAACCGGCCCGCCGCGATCCCGGCCGGCAGATCCAGCAGGACCTCCGGATGCTCCTGGACGCGCTCTCCCACCGGGTGCCCCGTCGACTCCCCCAGCCCCGAGTTCCGGAGGAGGGCGGCTGAACCGATCGTCCCGGCGCACAGGATCACCAGGTCGGTGGTGACCACCTCGCCGGCGGCGTTGTCGTCGTCGCCTCCCCCGGCGCTGCCGCTCGCAGCGGCGAGGACGACGCCGTCGCACCTCCCGCCCACCGCGCCGCCGGCCCAGCTCAGCCGCGCCACGCGCGCCCCGGCCCGCACGCTCACCCCCGCGCCGGGCGGATCCCAGGCGTCGAACGCCGTCACGCGCCGTTCACCCCGACGCGCCTGGGCGACGGCCGACACCCGCCCCGGGAACGCGGCGGCGACCCGGGCGGCGACCGGGTCCATCGGCGCCAGCGTCGGGCGGAGTCGCTCGGCAGCGCGCGCCAGTCCGACCGCATACCGTCGCGGCCAGTCCGGCCCCCACGCCACGAGGTCGGACGGGCGCGCCGCGACACAGTATCCGCCGTTCACGGCGCCGGACCCGCCGAGGGTTCGGCCACGCGGGAGGTCGAGAACCGTGTCCCCGAGCCGGGCGCGATGCCGGGTGACCACGGGCGAGTCCGGCCCCACGTCGAGCAGCCCCGCGCGCGGCGAGGCGACGTGGTCGCCGGCCTCGAGCAGGACCACGTCCGCACCGGCCTCGACCAGCCGGCGTGCCATCACGCACCCGGCCGGGCCGGCCCCCACCACCACGACGTCGGCTCTCACCGCCTGAACTCCGGACGGAGGGCGCCGAGCGAGCGGGCGTCCCACGCCGAACGCCACACGCCGACCCCGTAGGCGATGTCGTCGAGGCGGCGCAGCACCACGTGGCCGAGGGGCTCGTCGACCGGCAGCGAACCCGGCTCGCGCGCCGACCACCAGTGCCACAGTCCGTCCACCACCGCGGCCGCCAGGAGCCGGCGACGCAGGCCCTTCGCTACGCGGGAGCCGGACGGGGCTGCGGCGAGGAGCACCGCGGCCGTGACCGGCCAGTACGGGCGTAGAAGAGCCTCGGGCAACTGCCGGACCGAGGCGGCTGACCCGCGCGCGATGAGCCGGGCGGCGGCGCGACCGTCACCGGTGAGGCCGCGTGTGCGCCACCAGGCCCGGCCCGCCGCGCCGGCCGCGAGCACCAGTCCCGCCGGCGTCGCGCTCCACACCCCGAGAGCCAGGGTGAGCGACCACGACGAGGCCACCGCGGGTGCCACCGCGGGGCCGTGTCGGTCCTCGAGCAGCGCCGCGCCGCGGCCGTAATAGGCGCGCCGGGCCAGCAGTGGGGCGAGCGTCGTGCGGTGGCGGTGGGCGACGCGGGCCGCCGGCTCGTACCGCACGCGCCCACCCGCGGCGCTGGTGCGCCAACACAGATCCACGTCCTCGGCCACGTGCAGCCGCTCGTCGAACGGCCCCTGACCTCCCCCGCCCGGTGGCGGCGGGAGCCTGTCGGGGCGCACCGCGAGCGCCGCACTGGGCACGTACGGCACCCGCGTGCGCGGCCGGACCCGCGCCGGGTCGGTGCCCATGTCCAGCGCCGACCGCGCGGTCTCGTAACCACGCACCCAGAACCGGCCGGGTTCGGCCGCGATAATGCGCGGAGCGACCGCGGCGACCAGCGGGTCGTCGAGGTGCGCGAGCAGGATGTCGAGCCAACCGGGCCGGGGCAGGACGTCGGCGTCGAGATAGACCACGACCCGCGCGCCGGCCTCCACCGCGGCGGCCGTCCCGGCGTTGCGGGCGGCGGCGGGCCCCCGCGAGCAGTCGTGGCGCAGGACCACCGGCGCGGGTCCGGGCGGGCACGCCGGTGCGGTCAGTGGGACGGCGGAGCCGTCGTCGACGACGACGAGACGCATCCCCCGGGCCAGTTCCGGACCGAGAGCTTCCGCGAGGGCGGCGACCCCGGCGGCGTCGTCGCGGACCGGCACCACCACAGTCACGTCGTCCAGGGCGCGGGCCGTGGCGGTGCGGCCGGACTGAGCAGCGCCGCGCTCAGCAGCGCCGCACTGTACAGCGCCGTTCACAGCCGAGCCGTCGACCAGAGGGTGGGCCATCCCCCGATCCGTCAGGGCCCTGGCCAGCGCGGCTCCGGCCGGGGTGCCGGTATCGATCACCCGCCGGCGATCCAGGAGCGCGGCGGCCGTCGGCGAGGGCGTGACCAGGGTGACCGGGTCCCCGCCCAGGATCCGAACGGCCTGCCCACGGCGCAGGACGCTGGTCCGACGGTCGAGCCAGACCGGGGCGGGGCCGGGGTACGCGGGGCTCGCGGACCCGGCGGGCCGGGTCATCGCAGCATCCCATCCGCATGTCCGGGCTGCCAGGCGTCGAGTCTGCGGCGGGCGTCGGCCACGAGTAGGCCCCACAGGCGACGCCCCTCTACGTCCGTTGCCCCGGTGGGATCGCCGAGGACCCCGTTGCTGCTCACCGCGGCCACCCCGCCGTCGCGCATCGCCGGGAGGATCTGTGGCAGCGGATCGGTGCAGCCGGGCTCGGCGAGCTCGCCACGGACGAGGCCCGGGTGGAGATGCAGCATGAGTGAGGTCTCCGCGTGGCCGGCGTGGGTGTCCGCGGGATCCTCGGAGGTGCGGCAGGACAGCCAGGCCGCGTCGCGCCCCTCGTATCGCAGGCGGGTGACCGCCCGGCGCAGTGCCTCGACGTTTCCGCCGTGACCGTTGACCACGAGCAGCCGATCCGCCCAGGTGGACACCGACCGACCGAGCTCCAGCACCGCCTCGGCGAGCGCGTCGGTCCCGAGTGACACGGTCCCCGGAAAGGACTGGTGCTCCCCGCTCGCCCCGTAGGCGAGGGCGGGGAGCACCATGACCTCGACGTCGGTACCGACACCGAATCCGGCGCCGGCATCCGCGCCACGGCCCGCGGACTCTCCGAGCACCCGGGCGGCCGCGGTCGCCAGCAGGGTGTCGGTCTCGGGCGGCAGATGTGGTCCGTGCTGCTCAGTGGCGCCGACAGGGAGGACGGCGAGCACCTGTCGGCCGGCCGACGCGGCGGCACCGGACGCACCCGTCATGTCGGCTCAGACCTTGATCGCGCCCATGTCGACGGTGAAGGTCGAGGCGGTGATGGTGCGCGAGGCGTCCGAGGCGAGGAACATGACCGAGTCCGAGATGTCGTCGGTCGTCGCCATTCCCATGCCGAGGATCGGCGTGAAATGCGGCAGGAACTGGGGCTGATCATTGAACACCGCGTGCGCGTCCGGGTCGTCGGCCCCCATCGGGGTGAGCACGCCGTACGGGTGGATCGTGTTGACCCTGATGTTGTGCTCCCCGAGCTCCTTGGCGGCGGTCTGCGCCAGTCCCACCACGCCGTGCTTGGAGGCCGAGTAGGGCGACTGCACCGGCATCGCCTTGAGGCCGGCGACCGAGCTGACCAGGACGATCGACCCGCCATTACCGGCCTCGAGCATGTGCGGGATCGACGCCTTGAGGGTCTTCCAGTACCCCGTCAGGTTGATGTCGATCGTGTCGTTCCACTGCTGCTCGTCGATCTCCCAGACCTTGCCCCAGTTGCAGATTCCGGCGTTGGCGATCACGACGTCCAGGCGGCCGCCGAAGCGCTCGACGCCCCGGGTGACGAGATCCTGCTGGAACGCCAGGTCACGGACGTCGCCGATCTCCGTGAAGATCTCGCCACCCTCCGCCTCGACCCGCTCGATGGTCGTGGCGAGGTCGTCCTTGTTCGCCGTGGGGTACTTGACGTACTCCGACGGTACGTCGCACAGGTCCATGCCGATGATCTTGGCGCCCTCGCGGGCGAAGCGGATGGCGTGCTTGCGGCCCTGGCCGCGAGCGACACCGGTGATGTAGACGACCTTGCCGTCGAAGTCTCCCATTGAGGGGTTGTCCTTTTCTCTACAGTTGTTGCGAACAGGGGTGGCGGAATGCCGCCATCAGGCGCCGAGGCGCCGCACGAAGTCGTCCGGAATGTGGTAGTCGTCGCGATTCAGCTCCGAGATGGACGACTTGCTCAGCCCGATGAGGCTGGAGTCCAGGCCCGACCGCATGATGTCGAGCACGTTCTCGACACCCGCCTGGCCGTTGGCACCCAGGCCCCAGAGGTAGGCGCGGCCGATCATCACCGCGCGAGCACCGAGGGCGAGAGCCTTTGCCACATCGGAGCCGCGGCGGATGCCGCCGTCGAGCAGGACCTCAACATGGTCGCCGACCTCGTCGACGATCGGCGCGAGGCAGCGGATCGACGCCGGGGTGGCGTCGAGATTGTTGCCGCCGTGGTTCGAGACCGAGATCGCCTTCACGCCGGCGTCGACAGCGCGCTTGGCATCGTCGATGCGGGTGATGCCCTTGAGCATGACCGGGCCGTCGTAGTTGTCCACGACCCAGGCGATGTCGTCCCACGTCGCGGGCGGGGTGCCCATCCACTCGCCGTAGGCGCCGAAGAAGGTCGGCCCCATCTCGCCCTGGTTGACCAGGTTCGGGGTGGTCAGGTCCGGGAACCGCTTGTTGGTGATCACGTCGCGCGCCCACTCCATGGCCCACCGCGGGCTCACGGCGATCTCGGGCGCCATGGTGAGCATGGCCTTGGCGTCGAGCTTCTCGGGGATCGCCGGGCTGCCCCAGTCACGGCCCATCGAGAACGACCAGTCGGTGGTGAGGATGACGCCCGCGGCGCCTGCCGCCTTCGCACGCTCGAGGCGCTCGAGGACCCTCTCCTTGCCGCCGAGCCAGTACACCTGGAAGAAGGTCTGCGGGTTCGCCGCGATGACCTCCTCGATGGGCTTGGAGGCGAACGAGCTCAGGCCCATCGCGGTGCCGCGGGCGGCCGCGGCACGGGCGACGTCGACCTCTCCGTCGGGGGTCACGGCCTGGACACCGGTCGGCGAGATCATCACCGGCAGGCTGATCGGCTGCCCCATGACGGTGGTCGCCAAGTCCCGGTCCTGCTTCGCGCCGATCACGTGCGGTTTGGGCTCCAGCTCGCTGAACGCATCCATGTTGTCGCGCAGCGTCACTCCGGCCTCACTGCCGCCGACGAGCGCCATGTACACGCTCTTGGGGAGCTTCTTCTTGGCGCGCTGCTGGGCCACGGCCACGGATTCGAACCAGGGGTTCTGCCGCCAGGGGTTGGCCTCGGCGATCTTGGACAGGCGGGACACGGGCGTGCCTCCTTCTCTGGGGTTGTCGAAAGTTCAGGGGGCCGGCACGCCCCGGGTCGCCCCACCGCCGCCGGGCGAGGCCCGGGGCGGCGGGGCGGCGGGGCGCGTCAGTACCGGTGCGGCCTAGATCGGGGACTCGTCACACAGGCTGGTGGGCCTGCGCGGCGGCGTGGTGACCAGGGTCAACGGGATCGGGCCCGTGGGCTGCTTCCGTGCCGCGAGACCCATCGGCCGGGTGTGGTCCTGGGACGGCGCGGGGATGTTGCGCTCGGCGGCGAGTAGTCCCTCGCCGTAGCCCTGGACGCACTCCGGGTCGGGCCCGTCCATGGGCAGTCCGGTGAAGAACTTGGCGGCCATGCAGCCGCCGCGGCAGCTGTCGTAGAAGTCGCAGGCCGAGCAGGCCCCGGCGGACTGTGGCTCGCGCAGCTCCCGGAACAGCTCGGAGGTCTGCCACACGGTCTCGAAGCCGCCGTCCGACACCACGTTGCCGGCGAGGAACTGCTCATGGATGGCGAACGGGCACGCGTACACGTCACCGATCGGGTCAATGAGGCAGACCACGCGGCCGGCGCCGCACAGGTTGAGGCCGGGCAGCGAGCCCTGGCCGTCGCCGAACGCCGACAGGTGGAAGAAGCTGTCGCCGGTGAGGACGTTCTCGCCGTGGGCGACGAGCCAGTCGTACAGCTCGCGTTGCTGTTCCGGAAGCGGGTGCAGGTCGTCCCACACGTCGGCGCCACGGCCGGACGGACGCAACCGGGTGATCCGCAGGGTCGCGTCGTACTTGTCGGCCAGCGCCTTGAACTCGTCGAGCTGGGAGACGTTCTCGCGGGTCACCACGACCGAGATCTTGGAGTCGCGGAAGCCCGCGTCCTTGAGGTTCTGCAGTGCGCGGCAGGCCATGTCGAACGAGCCCGGCCCACGGACGGCGTCGTTGACCTCGGCGGTCGCACCGTCGATCGAGATCTGCACGTCGACGTAGTCGCTCGCGGCCAGGCGGCGGGCCACCTCCTCGTCGATGCGCACACCGTTGGTGGAGAACTTGACGCCCACCTGGTGGCTGGTCGCGTAGTCGACGAGCTCCCAGAAGTCGGGGCGGACGGTCGGCTCACCGCCACCGATATTGACGTAGAAGACCTGCATTTTCTGCAGCTCGTCGATGATCGCCTTGCACTGCTCCGTGCTCAGTTCGCGCGGGTCGCGGCGACCGGACGAGCTGAGGCAGTGCACGCAGGCGAGGTTGCAGGCGTAGGTGAGTTCCCAGGTGAGGCAGATGGGGGCGTCGAGTCCACGCTCGAACTGGTCGACCAGGCGGCCGACGGGAGCTGGACTTGCGGGACGGTCGAGCATGCTGGTCATGAGGTCTCCTCGATCATGCGCGAGGCGGCGAGCTGGCCGAGCGCGTGCAGATACAGCCGCGCGGTACCCGGATCATCGATCTGCACCCCGGCGGCAGCGCAGGCCGCGCGCGCGGAGGGGTGATCGGCAAGGGTGCGGACCACCTCGACGATGGTCGGCGACTTGAGAAAGCTGAGCTTGCGGGTGTGGAAGTGGTAGAGCAATGCCCCGAACGGCTCGGGCCGAAGCGCCACCCCGGGGTGCAGGCGCCAGCCGGCGTCGAGATCGAACGCCGCCGGGGCGGCTTCCTGTTCGGCGCCGGCCGGCGCTGCTGCGGAGGTCATCTCAGTAGACCCCGCACATGCCGTCGATGGAGACCTCCTCGATGAGGGCCTCCTCCAGCACGACCTCGGTGTTCTGCGTGTTCTCCATTGCGTGTCCTCTCGTCTGCGCATGGGGATGTCTCACCACGAACTGGTGAGATCTGCATCATATTGGCACTTGGTGCCACTTGCAACGGTTTCTGATTTAAACTCCTCCCATGGAGCCGCAGGAGAGGGTCGAGGGGCGCACCCCGGGCCGCCGCCCGTCGACCACGCGCGCCTCGATCGTCGAGGTCGCGCTCGCGCTCTTCGCCCGCTGCGGGTACGAGTCCACGAGCGTCGACCAGATCGCAGAGGCCGCGCACATCTCGCGACGGACACTGTTCCGCTACTTCCCGGGCAAGGCGGCGATCGCCTGGGGCGAGTTCGGTGAGCAGATCCACCTGATGCTCGACTACCTCGACGCGGTGCCCGAGTCCACTCCCCTGCGCGACGCGCTCGCTGACGCCCTCGTCGCGTTCAACACGTTCCCCGACTCGCAGACCGAGGTGCACCGCGTCCGCATGCGTCTCCTGCTCACCGTCGACGAGCTCCGGGCGCATTCGACGCTTGTCTACGCGGACTGGCGGCGGGCGGTCGCAGGCTTCGTGGCCGACCGCCGCGGCGAGTCGGTCGACGACCTGATCCCTGCCGCCACCGCCCACGCCGCTCTGGGGATCGCCCTGTCGGCGTATCGACTGTGGATCGACGAACCGGGCGCGGACCAGGACCACCTGCACGATCTGCTGCGCGCGGGCACCCAGATCCTGGGCTGACGCGGCCCGGTCCGAACTCACGCCCGCGTCGGCACCTCGCCGGGCATGTCGACCACTGGCCGGGCCGACGCGCAAGTCAGGACGGGGCTTCGGTCTAGGCACAGAACTTACTGGCGGGTAACCTCGTCGTCGTGACCAACAGCTCCCCCACCTCCGCCGTCAGCGCCGCCGCGAGCACCGCCACCTACAGGCTGTGGCAGCAGGCCAACCGTCTCCCCTTCGGCTCCCGCCTGTTCACGGCCGCGGTGAGCCTCAAGGCGCCCTACTTCCGCACCGCCCTACCGCACGTCACCGAGATGCGCCCCGGGCGCTGCGTCGTACGCGGGCCGGGCTGGTGGGGCAACCGCAACCACATCGGCACCTTCCACGTGATCGCGGCGTGCAACCTCGCCGAGTTCGCCATGGGCATGCTCGCCGAGGCCACCGTGCCCACCACGCACCGCTGGATCCCCGTGGGCATGAACGTGCGCTACCCCGCCAAGTCGACAGGCGGCATGACAGTGACCGCCGAGTGGGAGCAGATCCCCGACTTCGGGTCGATCACCTCCGGCGAGGACATCGAGGTGCCGCTGACGTTCGTCGACGATGCCGGCGTGGAGCCCGTGGTCGGCAGCATCACGATCCGCGTATCCCCCACGAAGAAGCGCTGATCGGCGCAGCCTCACCACCGCCGGCCGGTGTCCGCATAGCGGGCGCCGGCCGTTGTCGTCGTCGGCACAGTCGTCGGCGCAGTCGTGGGCGCAGTCGTGGGCGCAGCCATCGCCGGCGCAGTCGTCCGCGCGGTAGCCGTGGCCGGCCCGGCCGTCGCCTCGACATTTACTTTCCGTTGCGGAAACGGAAATGAACCCCTACTGTTTCCATCATGGAAAGAGACAACGGTCCCCGCCCCGACTATGACCCCCGCGACGCCCTGGCCGACGTGGCAGCGACCCGCAGCTCCGTCGCCGACCGGCTGATCACCCCGTGGTGGTACCACCCGGCACTCGGCACGATCCTCGCCGCGCTCGTGCTGGTGGGGGCGCTCGACCTGCACAATGCCGTCCGGATCCCCGTCGCCGTGGCGTGCGCCGCGGCGATCGGCCTGCTGGTCTCCGCCTACCAACGCGTGACGGGGCTGTGGGTGGACATCCGGAACCTCGGCCCCGTCTCCTTGCGCTGGTGGTTCGCTTACCTGGTGATGGTCGTCGCGGTGGTCGGGATCTCGCTGGTGCCGTCCTTCACCGACCGCGGCCTGCCCGGGTGGACGACCGCGCTGCTCGTCGTGGTGATCCTCGTCGGGACAATCGTGCTGGGCCGCGGGATGGACGCGGCGATGCGCGCCGAGATCCGCTCCGGCGCGGCCACCGCCCCCGAGGCGCGCCGGTGAGGGACCGCCGGCCGACACCGCGATTCGACGAGACCATTCACGCCCCGCACCGACTGCGGATCTGCGCGTTGCTCGCGCCCGTGGAATCGATGGAGTTCGGGACGGTGCGTGACGAGCTGGGCGTGGCCGACTCGGTGCTGTCCAAGCAGTTCAAGGCCCTGACCGACGCCGGGTTCGCCACCACGTCCAAGGCCAGGGGCGACACCGGGCGTCAGCGGACGTGGCTGTCGTTGACCCGAGACGGCCGGCGCGCTTTCGCCGGTCATCTCGAGGCGCTGCGTGAACTGGCCGCGGCCGCGGAGGGCCTGCCTGACGGCGAGTAGTCGCCCGCCGCAGCGGGGACCCGCGCGGAACTCGGCCGTGGCAGAAATCAGCGGTGGCGGCGAGATCAGTCGCGAGTGCGGGCGTCGAAGGCCTTGATGGCGATCGGGGCGATGATCACCGTGAGGCCGACGATCCAGATCAGGGACGCCGCGAGCGGGTACTGCAGCGGGAGCGCCGCGTCCGGCCCGACGGCCGGGGCGTTACCCCACAGCTGGCGCATCGCCTGCACCACCGACGACAGCGGGTTCCACTCCGCGAACGCGCGGAGCCACGTCGGCATCGACTCCGGCGGCGCGAACGTGTTGGCCAGGAACGTGATGGGGAACGTCGTGGTGAACATGACGCCGTTGACCGCCTCGATCGTCTTGAGCCGCGAGCCCACCACGATGCCGATCCAGATCATCACGAAGCCGAAGCCCACCAGCACGAGGTAGCCCAGCAACGCGTCGATAATCCCCGTGTGGATCCGCCACCCCACGAGCAGGCCGGTCAACGACATGACCACCACGCCGATCGACGAGTGGATGAGGCTGGAGGCACTGCGCGCGATGAGGATCGAGGAACGCTGGATCGGCAACGTGCGGAAGCGGTCGATGATCCCCTTGTTCAGGTCGTTGCACAGGCCCGAGGCCACGATGAACGACGAGAACGCCATGGTCTGCGCCATGATCCCGGGCAGCAACCACTCGCGGTAGTCGCCGCTCGAGACCGCGATCGCACCGCCGAAAACTAACGCGAACAGCAGCACGAACATCACCGGCTGGATGGTGACGTCCGCCAGGTTCTCCGGCTGCCGACGGATATGGAAGAGGTTGCGGCGCACCAGCGCCGATACCTGGCGCCCGAACGAGGGCCCGTCCGGCCGGGCCGGGACGCTGAACGCCCTGGAGGCGGACGCGTCCGCGGTGGGGTCTACTACGGTGCTCATGCCCGCTGCTCCTGTTCGGTGGTCTCGTCCCGGCCGTCTCCGACGTTCGACGCGTCAGCCTCGGGCTCCTCGGCCCTGCGGCCGGTCAGGGAGAGGAAGACGTCGTCGAGGCTCGGGCGCTGCAGTCCGATGTCGTCGAGTTCAATGCCGGCCTCGGAGAACGCGGAGGCGATGCCCGCCAGTGCCGACACCCCCTCCGACGGCGCGGTGATCCGGCGCGAGTCATGGTCGACGTGATACTCCTCGATTCGTCCGGCGAGCACCCGTGCCGCGCCGTCCACGTCCTCGGGCCGGGACACGGTGATCACCAGGCTCGCGGCACCTGACCGGTCCTTGAGCTGCAGTGGCGTCCCCTCCGCGATGACCTTGCCGTGGTCGATCACGATCACGTTGTCCGCCAACTGGTCGGCCTCGTCGAGGTACTGCGTGGTGAGCAGCAGCGTCGTGCCGTCCCGCACGAGACCCCGGAGGACGTCCCACAGCTCGTTGCGCGACCGCGGATCGAGACCGGTGGTCGGCTCGTCGAGGAACAGCACCGGCGGCGCCGCCACGAGGCTGGCCGCGAGGTCGAGCCGGCGGCGCATCCCGCCGGAGTAGCTCTTGGCCACCCTGGTGGCGGCGTCCGTGAGTGAGAACTTGTCGAGCAGCTCGTCCGCGCGGGCCTTGACCGACTTCTTCGGCAGTCCGTACAGGTCCCCGATGAGACGGAGATTCTCTCGCCCGGTCAACAACTCGTCGACGGTCGCGGCCTGCGCCGTGAGCCCCATGGCCTTGCGGACCTCGGCGGGCCGGCGGAGGACGTCGTACCCGGCCACGCGGGCGGTTCCGGACGTGGGCGGGCTCAGCGTGGTCATCATGCGGATGGTCGTGGTCTTGCCGGACCCGTTCGGGCCGAGCAGACCCAGCACCGATCCGGTGGGGACGGAGAAGGAGATGCCGTCGACCGCGGTGAAATCGCCGAATCTCTTCACGAGGTTCTCGGCTTCGATAGCGGGCGCTGACGGGGTCGCGCTGGCGGCGGGCGCTGGGGTGGTCACCAGAAAAGAGTGGACCCCGACCGTCGCGCAGTCAATAACTCCCCAGGTTGATGAGGACACGTTCTGTCACCAGCCTGACGCCGCGGGGCACGCCGCCACCGACGCGCCGGTGCGCCTCGCGAAGAACGACCCGGTGCCTGCCAGGACGGCTCTAGGCTCGGGTACATGCCCCGCATCACCATGACCTCCGTCCACGTCGACGACCAGGGACGCGCACTGCGCTTTTACACGGACGTGCTCGGGTTCGCCGTCAAGTACGACATCCCGGCCGGCGAGTACCGCTGGCTGACCGTCGTGGACCCCGGCGCACCGGACGGCACGCAGCTACTCCTCGAGCCCGACCAGCATCCCGCGGCGAGCGCCTACACCTCCGCGCTCCACGCCGACGGCATCCCCGCCGCGCAGTTCGAGGTCGACGACATCGAGCGGGTGCACACCGAGCTGAAGGAGCGCGGCGCCCGGATCGTGCAGCCACCGACCGAGACGGGGCCGGTGTGGACGATGATCGTCGACGACACCTGCGGCAATCTCATCCAGTTGGCTACCGCTCCCGACATGTAGGAACCTGTTCCCGTTTGTGGTGGTGGAGCACGCTCCGCGTATCGTGAAGTGTCCACCGAGCGACACCACTCGAGCAAAGGATGACCGGTACCGATGAGCCCCATGTCGACCATCCCGCCGACGATCGCCCGTTCCTGGCTGCTCCTGCCGGCCGACAAGTCCGAACGCTTCGACGCCGCCGTACAGTCCGAGATGGACGTCGTGGTCCTGGACGTGGAGGACGGCTGCCGCCAGTCGGAGAAGGAGCGCGCCCGTCGCGAGGTCCGCCAGTGGCTCGAGGCCGGCAACCACGCCTGGATCCGGATCAACGACGTCCGCTCCCCCGAGTGGGAGAAGGACCTCATGGCGCTGGGCCACTGCCCCGGGCTGGACGGCGTGATGCTGGCCAAGACCGAGAACCCCGAGCACGTCGCTCTCACGGCCGCCCGGCTGGCGCCGGACACCCCGATCGTGGCCCTGGTCGAATCGGCGGACGGTCTTGCCCAGGCTGCGGAGATCGCGGCGTCCGAGCAGGTCGTCCGGCTGGCGTTCGGGGTGGGCGACTTCCGCCGCGACACCGGCATCGGCTCGTCGCAGATCGCGCTGGCCTACACCCGTTCGCAGTTCGTGGTGGCCAGCCGGATCGCACGCGTGGCCCCGCCGATCGACGGTCCGACCATCTCCAATGACACGCGGGTTCTCATGGACGCCGCCGAGCACGCCGTCGAGATGGGCATGACCGGCAAGTTGTGCCTGCGGGTGGACCAGGCCCCCTACATCAACGAGGTGCTGGCGCCGTCGGCCGCCGATGTCTCGTGGGCCGAGTCCGTGATCGACGAGCTGGGCCCCGGCGGCGAGCGCTGCCGCGACGGCTCGGACCTGCCGCGGCTGGCCCGGGCGCAGAAGATCTCGCGCCTGGCCCAGGCGTTCGCCGGCAGCCGCTGAGTCCCTCATCCGCCGACCCGATCACCCGCCGCCCAGGGCGGTCGCGCCCGTGCATCGACGGATCGGTCGCGATTCGTAATATCGTCGTCGTGATCGGAGAGATCCCGTCGCGATCCGGCAGGTAGCCTCTCGGCCGATGCCTGCCAGATCGCGACCGATCCCGATCCGGCGGACGCTCCGCCGTCAGCGAGGGCTCTCGCCGGTGACCAGCGGCAGTTCCGGGTTCCCGGCCCATGCGGTCATCGAGCCGTCGTAGATCGCGACATCATCGCGGCCCGCGAGCGCGAGCGCGTGGGCCACGCCCGTCGCCGCGATGCCGCCACCGCAGTAGGTGACGACGCGCATGTCTGTGTCGAGCAGTCCGGCGCTCTCGAACTCCGCCCGCAGCTCCTCGACCGGCCGCAGGGCGCCGGATGCCGGATCACGCAGGGTGAACACGGGAAGATTGATGCTGCCGGGGATGTGCCCCCGGCGCGCGTAGGTGTCGACCTCGCCGCGGTAGGTGGCCTCGTCGAGGACGTTGACCAGGACGGTCCCTTCGTCGTCGAGGTTCGCGGCGACCTCGTCGGTCGACCGGATCAACCCGGGTCGTCGCGTCCCGGTGAAGGTGCGCGGCGTCGGCTCGGGGACCACGTCGGTGACCTCGAAGCCCGCGGCCTTCCACGCCGGGAGCCCGCCGTCCAGGACGGTCACCTGATCGAAGCCCTCGTAGCGCAGGTGCCACCAGAAACGGGTGGCCCAGAAGCCGTCGTGCTGGTCGTAGACGACGACCGTGGCACCGTCGCCGATCCCGAGGGCACCGGCCGCCGCGGCGAACCGCTCGTGGTCGGGTGCTGTCCAGGGCTCGGCGGCAGCGGGATCCGCGAAGTCGCCCAACAGGTCGGCGAAGAGCGCGCCGGGGATGTGCTCGGCGCGGTAGGTCTGCGCGCCGGACTCGGGGACGTAGGGGCCGTCGGTGGGGACGGGGAGATGGTTGGTGGCGTCGACGACGACGAGGTTCTCGTCGTTCAGATGGTCATGCAGCCACCGGGGGCTCACACTGAGCGGAGTCATCGGATGTCCTTTCTCGAGGGGATGACCCCACCATAGACAGATCTGTCTGTTGTCGGCATCCGTGCAGGCCCTCTCAGGGGCGGCGCGTGGGCCCGTGGCGTCCGCTCGATGTCGGCAGCACAACGAGGACGAGGCCCCTCACGCCGACACACTGGGCACCGGCGTGAGGGGCCCCTCGCAGGGCGTGCGCCGGCTCAGCCCCAGCCCCGCGCGGCGAGACGGTCGGCGTCCGCCATCCCCTGGTTGCCCTGATTCGCCGCCTGCGAGATCTCGGCGAGCATCGCCTGCAGCGCGGCCGCCGCCTGGTCCCAGTCCTTCTGGTGCATCTGATAGGCCACCGCGGCGTCGCCCTCCCACTCGGCGACGAGCGGAGCGAGGTACTGCTTGAGGTCGTCCAGGGTGCCACGCAGCTGGACGGAGGCCTGCGATACCTGCCCCACCAGCGCGTCGATCGAGCCGTGGTTGTAGGTGATCTGTCCTGAGGTCATGTCGGTTCTCCCCGTTCGAAGGTGTGGGTGGATCAGAACTTCAGCGGGCCGTCGGCGCCGGCCCTGGAGATCAGCTGAGCGGACTCCTGGTCCGCGGCGTCGAATGACGAGCTGTTGACCCGCATCGTCTCCGAGATGCCCTCGAGGGCCCGGTTGAGCTTGGCGCTCTGCTGCTGCCACTCGGACATAATCTGGGTGAACCGGGCCTGGGCAGCGCCTCGCCAGACACCGCCGCCCAGCTGGGACACGGAATCCCGGACGTTGCCGAGCAGCCGGTTGATCTCCATGTTGACCTCATCGACCCTCTTGGCCGCGGTGTCCATGGTCCCGATATGCGTATTGAAACCGGTCATGTCTGCCTCCCCTGTAGTCGTGCGGATGCCTCTTGGGTCCGTCACAGTGTTCGACGCACCCGTGTGCCCGGTCGGTTCCACCTATTCGAAGAAACCTGGCCCGGTCTGGTCACCAGGCCGCGTAGAGCCGCGAGGCCGCGTCCGCCGGGGCGATCGGGGGCACCACGAACGACAGCAGCCTCGCCCGGTCACAGGCGTCGACGACCCGCTCGGCGAGCCGGCCGCGGGCCAACACCTCGGTGGACCCGGTCCCGGCCTCGCGACGCCTCCGCCGCACCTCGGCGATCGCGTCGAGGATCCGCCGCACCTCGTCGTCGACGAGGCCGTCCCGGGCGGGGTCCCGGCGATGAACCACCGCCCGGTCGACGAGGGTGAGCCCGGCGCGGGTGCGCTCGACCAGTCCCACCGTCGTGCGGGTCCGGCAGGTCTCCACACAGACGGCCCAGCGGGAGGACGACGACGACAAGGCCTCCGCCGTGGCCAGCGCCGACCTGACCACGCGCGCCTCGACTCCCAGATCGCGGACAGCGGCCGTGAGCCGGCTCGTCCGGCTGACCCCCCAGTCACTGGGCGCCAGGAGCACGACGTCCTCCCCCGCGTCGCCCGACCACCGCAACGCCCGGGCGACGGGGGCGGCCAGCAGCTCCGCCACGGGGACGGACAGGCCGGCCACGTCGACCCGACTCCGGTGCACTGTCCGGGCCGGGTCGGCGAGACAGCGATCCGGGAACCGCGCGGCCGCCGCCTCCGACCTCTCCGAGCATTCGAGGCGATCACCGCCCGGTGGCAACGAGGAACCGTCCATCGCGGCCAGGACGGACACCGGTGCGACGACCGGGTCCAACACCACCGACGCCGCAGCCGAGGCGACCGCCAGTCCGGAGCAGGAGAGGTCCACCGCGAGCACCGCACCGTCGCTCCGGCCCGCCCCGGCCACCGGGCCGGTCGCGGTGGCCGCCGCGGTTCCCGGCGCCGAGCCGGTCATGCGGTCGGCCCCGGCTTCGCCAGTGCGGTCTGCACGAGGCGCGCACCGCCGTCGCGGGTGACGAACCTTCCGCGTCCGGCGGGTAGCGGGCCCGGGCGGACGCCGCCCAGCAGCGGTCCCTCCTCACGGCTGCCCGACATGATGAGCCCGGCGCCGCCGAGGTCTCGGATCCTGCTGACGAACGGGTCGTACATCGCGCGCGAGGCACCCGCGCTCCGACGCGCGAGCACCACCGATAGTCCGATGTCCCGTGCGTGCGGAAGGAATCGGGCCAGCGGTTGCAACGGGTTGCCGGCACCGGTGATCACCAGATCGAGATCGTCGACGAGCAGGGTGATGCGCGGGCCGCTCCACCAGGACCTCGACCGCAGCTCATCCGGCGTCACATCCGGACCCGGCATGCGCTCGTCGAGGATGCGCTCGAGATGCTCGACCATCGGCACGAACGCGCCCTCGGTCGCGGCGTAGCCCGCCAGGTATGTGTCGTCGAACTCCCCCAGCATGGAACGCCGGTAGTCCGCCACGATGAGCTTGGCGTGGGCGGGATCGTTCCCGGCGACGAGCCCCCGGGCCAGCGACCGGAGCACAGAGGTCTTGCCGCATTCGGAATCGCCGAACACCAGCATCAGCGGATCGGCTTCGAGGTCGGCGTAGGCCACCGTGAGGTCGGACTCGTCGAGCCCGAGCGGCAGTCGGGTGCGGCCACCGTCCGGCCCGGGGCGGGCCAGGCTCGCCACCTGCTCGTAGGGCAGGACCTCGGGAAGCATGCGCACCGGCGCCGCGCCCACGTCCCCGACCCGCGCGCGCCATCGCGCCGCCAGGTGCCGCGCGGCGTCAGCGGTGGCGTCGGCGATGCCGCCGGGGTCGACGCGGCCGTCCAGTCTGGGCTGGTAGACCAGCATGTGCTCGCGGTCGCGGGTCAACCCCCGGCCCGGTGCCACCGGCACGCCCATCGCCGCCCGCCGGTCGATCATCGAATCGGTGGGGTCACCCAGCCGCAACTCGACCCGGGTACCGAGGGCGTCGCGCAGTGCCGGCCGCAGATCGGCCCAGCGTGCGGCGGACAGGACGACGTGGATCCCGTACGACAGTCCGTCCGCGGCCAGGCCGAGCACCACCTGCTCGAGGTCCTCGTACTCGGTGCGCAGCGCCTGCCACCCGTCGACGACGAGCAGGACGTCCGGGAACTCCGCGACCGGCCGTCCGGCCCGATCGACCGTGCGACGACGAGCCTGCTCGACCGAGGTGATGCCCGACTCGCGGAACGCGGTCTCCCGGCGGCGCCGCTCGGCGTCGACCTCGGCGACCGTGCGACGGATCCGTTCCTCGTCACCTCGCTGGGCCACGCCGCCGACGTGCGGCAGCGAGGCGACCGACCGGAGAAGCCCGCCGCCCAGGTCCACGATGTAGACAGATAGGCGGTCGGGCTCGGACGTGGCCGCGGCGGACAGCACGAGGGTGCACAGGGTCGTCGACTTCCCGGCGCGCGTCCCGCCCACCACGGCCACGTTGCCGTCCGCACCCGACAGGTCCACCGACCAGGTGGCGCGACGTTGCTCGAACGGCAGATCCACCACGGCGAGCGGGAACCGCAGCGCCGCCGGCCCGCCCCCCGGGCCCGCCTGTCCGGCGCCCGTGGGCTCGGCGGCCACCGCCGCGTCGAGTGGCGCACCCTCGGCCAGCGGGGGCAGCCACACCTCGTGGGCCGGTCGGCCATGCCCGGTGAGCCTTCCGACCAGCACGTCGAGCAGGCTCGCCGAGTCGTCGTCTGTCGGCGTGGGCGGGGCGAGGGCGGCGTCGTCGACCGGTGGCAGTGCCGGCGCCGGCACCGGCATGTACCACGAGGTGAAGGGCCGCACGGTCGCCCGGGCGGCCGGGGTCGCGACGGACGAACCGTCCAGTCGCCGGTCCTGCCGGTACGGTCCGGAGACGTAGGCGGCGTCGAACCGTACGGGGTCGCCGGCGTCCACCTTGAGGTAGCCGGCACCCGGGGTCGCGGGCAGGTGATAGGCGTCGGTCACCCCCAGCACGGTGCGTGACTCGGTGGCCGAGAACGTCTTGAGGGCGATGCGATACGAGAGGTGACTGTCGAGCCCGCGCAACCGCCCCTCCTCGAGCCGCTGCGAGGCCAGCAGCAGGTGGATGTGCAGGCTTCGACCCAGTCGGCCGATCGTCAGGAAGAGTTCGGCGAACTCCGGCTTCGAGGAGAGCAACTCGGTGAACTCGTCCACGACGATCACCAGGGCGGGCAGCGGGTCGAGCGAGGCCCCCCTGGCGCGGGCGGCCTCGTACTCGCCGACGTTCGCGTAGTTCCCCGCCGCGCGCAGCATCTCCTGGCGCCGGGTGAGCTCGCCCTCGAGGGCGTCGCGCATCCGGTCGACCATCGTGATCTCGGCCTGCAGATTGGTGATCACCGCGGCCACGTGGGCCAGCGGCTCCAGTCCCAGGAACGTGGCGCCGCCCTTGAAGTCCACCAGGACGAGGTTGAGCGCGTCCGGGTCGTGCGTCGCCACCAGCCCCAGGACGAGCGTGCGCAGGAACTCGGATTTCCCGGATCCGGTGGCACCGATACACAGCCCGTGCGGCCCCATGCCACCGTGCGCGGCCTCCTTGAGGTCGAGTTCGACCGGCGCCCCGTCGGGGCTGACCCCCACCGGGACGCGCAGGCGGTCGCGCTCACCGCGACGTCGCCAGGCGACCGCCGGGTCGACCTGTGTGGCCACCCCGATCCCGAGCAGGTCCGGCAGGCCGGGTGCGCGCCGGGTGGTGGTGGAGCCGTCGGCATGGGTGACCGTGTCCGCGGGGCGGTAGCGGGACAGCGCCATGGCGAGCCGTTCCGCCTCCGGAGGGCTCATCGCGTCGACCCGGGCGATGTCCTCGTCGCCGCTGTCGGTGCGGATGCGGGCGACGCCGTCGTCGTCAACCCGCAGACACAGGCCGCGGCGCAGGGCGAGGTCGCGCAGCTGCCCCGCGCGGCTGCCGGAGACCTCGATGACGGTGACGCCGTCGAGTCCGTCCTCTGCGAGGATCCGCTCGGCGCCGGTCACCCCGACGCCGTCGACGACGAGCACGAGGTGTGCCCGTCCCGGTACCTGCGCCGCACTCGGCGAGAACGTCGGACGCTCGGCGATCTCGGAGCCGAGCATGGACTCCACCCCGGCCAACGAGAACTCGGTGAGACGGACCCGCCCGCCGCCGTCGGTGTAGACCGGATGCTCATGGTGGGGAAGCCATTTGAGCCATTCCCACGCCCGCCGGGCCTCCCCCTCGCTCGCGGCCACCGCGACCCGCACCCTGCCCGGGCCGTGGGACAGGACCAACCCCGCGAGCATCGCGCGGACCGCCGAACGCACGGTGGCCACCTCTCCGTCCAGCGACAGTGCCGCGAACGCCCGCAACTCGAGTGCCACCGGCAGGTCATCGACCACCGAGTGCACCCGGACGAAGCGCCGCATGCTCACCACGGAGACCGGCTCCAGGTCGTCGACCGGACCGGTGTCGGGCACCCTGAGCGGGGTGGCGAGCGACTGCCGCCCGGGGCCGACGCGGAGCGTGAGGTCGTCGGGGTCGTCGTCGTTCCTCTCCCACATGCGGGCGGTTCCGACCATCGCCGGCAGCTCGACCGGATCCGGGTGGCGCCACAGGGCGGCCGCCCGCTGCGCCGCGGCCGTCCCGCGCACCGTGTCCCGGGTCTGGCCCAGGTAGCGCAGATAGTCCTTGCGCAGCTCGTCGGTCTCGACGGTCTTGCCGCCGCCGCCGAGGCTGCCGGCGAGCATGCCCACCGCCGAGACCGCCATCATCACCGGGAACAGCAGGAACATGGGATTACGCATCATCCCGGTGCGCATCATCACCACGACCATGCCCACCACGGCTACCACCAGGACGATGGGCAACACTATCTGAATGAGCGGGCGCGGGGTGGGGCGCGGCAGGTCCGGCGGCGCCTGCAGCGCCACCTCCCCCTGCGGCACCGGCGGCGCGGCGACTTTCCCGGCACGCGTGAACACCACGTCCCCCATGACCCGACCCCCTCGCGAGCTGCAGACCGGCGGGCGCCACGAGTTGACGCCCCCACGAACGACCCCGGACGCCGACAATGATCCGCGTATCGAACGGCGATGTTAGGGCAGTACACGTCCTGACGGGTCACCTACCGGCGAGGTCGGGCACGGCTGACCAGGGTGGGTGCACGGAGTGGGAGGTCCGGCAGTGACACGACAGAGCGAGGTCCGTGAGGTCGCCGCGGGCGTCGAACCGCTGGATCAGCGGCGTGTGTCGATCGTGTGCCGGTCCACGCGCGTCGACGTGAGTCTGCCGGCCCACCTCGAGCTCGTCTCGGTGATCCCGGAGGTCGTGGACCTGGTCCGCGACCACGTCCGTGTCGCCGCGGGGCCGGGCTCCGGCGTGGACGCCGACGCGCGGATGGGTGGCGGCACCGGTGGGTCCTGGCAACTCTCCCGCCTGGCCGGGGGTCCGCTGGCCGTGTCCGAGACGCTTGCGCAACAGCGCGTGCACGACGGCGAGATCCTCGTGCTGGACCACCGCCCGGTGCCCACGCCGGCGCCGTTGTTCGACGACGTGCTGCAGGGACTGACCGAGCCCGACGTCGCGCGGTCCCCGGTCTGGGACCGCCGGGATGCGGTGTTGACCGCCACCGCGACGGCGGGGGTCGCCGCCGTGGCCGCCGCTCTCGCCCTCGGGATCCAGTGGTCGGCGCGCGGTGGGCTGCTCACGTCACTGATCTCGCTGGTGCTGGCATTGCTCGGCCTGGCCGCGGTGATCGCCCTGCGCCGTACCCCCGCGCCGGGCGCCGCGCACGCGGTCGCGGGGTCGGTCGTCGTGGGGTTCACGGTCCTCGCCGCCGGGACCACGGGGCCCCCGCCCGCCGGGCCCGGCACAATCCTGGGCGCGTGTACCGCCGGCGCGGTCGTGGCGACTGTTCTGCGCTGCACCGTGTTCCGTCCGACAACCGGGACATACGGGATGGCGGCCGGTTACCTCGCCGCGGCGATCGCACTGGGCGTCGGCGCGGTCGGGGCGCTGGTCGTCGCGGTGGCCGGTATCCCGGCCGGCTCCGTCGGGGCCGGGGCGGTGCTCGTCGGCCTCCTGCTGCTCACCGCCGCTCCGCGACTCGCCGTGTCCGCCGCACGCATCCCGATCCCGCCCGTGCCGGCACCCGGCGAGGAGGTCGCGAACGGCGACCTCGAGGAGATCGACCACGACCTCCACGCCCGGATGGCCGATGCCCGCCGGCCACAGGGGCAGCTCCCGACACCCGAGGCGCTGCGGCACCGGTTCCTCACCTCCCGCTCCTGGCTGACCGGACTGCTGCTCGCGGCCGTGACCGTGTGCACGTCCGGCGCGCTGACCGCCCTGTCCGGGGACGCGGCGAGCCGCTGGGCGGCGCCGCTCGCCCTGGTGCTCATCGTGGTCCTCGTCCTGCGCGGTCTCGGCTATTCCGACCGCGTCCACACCACGGTGCTGCTCGCGGCGGCGTTGGTGCTCGCCGCGGGGGTCCTGGTGGGCGCCGCGCTGTCCTTGGCGTCGCCGGTCGGGGTGGTGGTACCCGCCGCAGTCGCCGTCGCGGTCGCCGTCGTGGTTGCGGCCTCGGTCCTGCCCCACGTCGACCCCTCCCCTGCCACCCTTCGTGCGGTGGGGGTCGTCGAGGCGATCTCGATCTGCCTCGTGGTGCCGCTGGCGGTGGGCGCGATGGACGTCTACTCACTCGTGCGCCAACGATGAGACGCGCCCTGGCACCCGCCGCCGGGTTCTCCGCCGGCGCCCGGGTCGCGCTGGCGATTTTCGTCGTGCAGCTCGGCACACCCGCGTTCGCGTCGGCGGTGGAGCCGCCGACCGTCGACGGCCCGGTGCCCCGGGCGACCGGCCTCGCGTCGGGGCCGGTTCGCCAGGACGGGCCGTGTCGCACCACCGCGGCGGTGCTCTCTCCGTCGTCGCCGCCGGCCGCGGCCACCGCCGCCGAGCTACGCGACGCGTGGATCCACGGGCGTGGCGAGGGACAGGTCGTCGCCGTGATCGACACCGGCGTCAACCCGGGCCCGCGCCTGCCCAGGGTGCGCGGGGCCGGGGACGTGGTGCCCGGCCGGAACGGGACCGAGGACTGCGACGCCCACGGGACCCTGGTCGCGGGTGTCCTCGCCGCCGCCGAGGACGAGACGGGGCATTCGGGCATCGCGCCGGGCGTCGAGATCGTCTCGATCCGCCAGTCCAGCAGCGTCCTGCGCGCCGATTCGCGGGCGGCCGGACGGGCGGGCGACCCCGGCAGTGGCGACGGGGTCGGCATGGACGGGGCGCCCGTCGGCACCGGTGGCGGGGTGGGGACCCTGACGACGCTCGCGACGTCGATCCGGTTGGCGGTGGACGCGGGGGCCGACGTCATCAACATCTCCGAGGTCGCCTGTGTGCCCGCCGACACGGTGCTCGCGGACGACCCCCTCGGCGGCGCCATCCGCTACGCGGCGGTGGACCACGACGTGGTGGTGGTCGCGGCGGCCGGCAACGTCGGCGACACCTGTGGCGACCAGAACCCGGCCGGACCCGACGCGTCCGTCCCGGGCGACGAGGGCTGGTCCGGCGTCCGGACCATCGCCTCCCCCGCCTGGTACGACGACCACGTCCTGACGGTCGGCGGCGTGGACCCGGCCGGGCGTCCCACCGACTTCTCGCTGCGCGGACCGTGGGTCGACGTCGCCGCCCCGGCCGTGGACCTACGGTCAGTGGGCGCCGACGGCGCCGGGGTCTCCGACCTGGTCGTGGGCGGCGACGGTTCACGGGCGCCCATCAGCGGGACCAGCTTCGCCGCCCCCTTCGTCGCGGGCACCGCCGCACTGGTCCGGCAGGCCCACCCCGGGCTGACGGCCCGTCAGGTGATCGAGAGGATCGAGAACACCACCATCGCCGCGGCCGGCGGCCACGACCACGCCATCGGCCACGGTGTGGTGGATCCGGTGGCGGCCGTGACCGGAGTCCGCAGGCCCGGAACCAGACGCCCCGCCCCGGCGAGCACCACCCTGGCGGCGCCGTCCCCCGAGCCGAGCCCACCCGGAACCGGGAGCGGGGCCCTCGTGGCCGCGGGGGCGTTGGCACTGGGGGCGGCGGCGCTCGTGGTCGTGGTCCTGCTCCGACCCCGGGACGACTCGCGCTGACCCGTCGACCGCGGCGTCAGCCGGTCGGCTGCTCGTCTCCGGCCAGGGTCAGGTCCGAGCCGTCGCGGCTGACGAGCGCGGTGGCGCGGTCCAGCCGCGGCCCGGCCGGCAGCCGGTCGAGGATGCCGCCGTCCGTCGGCACGGCGACGCCGCCGAGTCCGAGAACCGCGGCGGTCTCGTCGTCCGGCACGTCGAATCGCACCCCCGTGTCGGCGACGATCGTCGTGACCGCGCCGCGCGTCGTGGTGCCACGCCCCGCCGCGGCCACCATCAGGCCGCCACCGGGGACGCCCACGGCGTCCACCGCGGGCCCCGCGCCGTCCGCACCCGCCACCGGACGTGCCTCGGTCGGACCCGGGGCGGGGGCGCCCGCGATGATCGCCATCCGCCGCACCGACGCGTCCCCGTCGGCGGCCTCGCGCACACACAGCACCGGGGAATCGGCCGCCGCCAACACCGAGGCCCGGGTGCGGGGAAACGCCTCGACGTCCAGCGCCACCGAGCGCGGCACCCCCATCCGATCCGGGGCGATGTCCACCACCGCGCCGACCGTGGAGGTCGACCGGATCACGTCGGCGAGCACCGGCCCCACCTCCTGGACCCCGTCGGCCAGGGCGACGTGGGCCCGCGGCCCGCTCGCGGTGTCCACGGTGAAGACCTGCCCGATGCGCAACCCGGCCAACCCGTAGTCGACCGGCTCGCCGATCATGTCGATCTCCGGCCGGGCGACCCGGTCGAGTTCCGGTAGCGGGTCGAGCAGAGCCGCCGTCACAGGGCGGGGGTCCACGCCGCCCAGCCCCAGGATCGACAGCAGGTCGGAGTCCTCGAGATCGATACGCGCCCGCGCCCCGTCGCGCAGCAGCCACCCCTCGCCACCGGTCTCGACCAGCACGATCTCGTCGGCATCCGTCTCCCGTCCCGGACCGGCCCCCTCCCGCGCGACGACGCTCGTGCCCACCACGCGCGGGCGGCCCCGGTCGGCGTCGGCGACCTCGTCACACACCGACCACGACACGGCCGCGGCCGCGTCAGCATCACGGTGACCGGGCAGCGCCGAGGGCGCCCCCGGAATACCCAGCAGTCCGCCGCGGGCGGTGCCCTCGATGTCCGAGTCGCGCACGGTCTCGGGTTCGGCCGGCTCGCCCACGACGAGCCGCGCCGAGGCCAGGTTGTGGACCGGGTGGACGCGGTCACCGGCACGGACATACATCTGACCGGAGTCGCGCCCCACCATGATCGCGGTGCGGTCGACGTCCGGCGCCGGGTCGAGCAGCGCCAGTACAGCCGCCCCGGCCACGCCCACGACCGCCGCGACCACCCCGACCATCAGGCCTGTCGCCTGGCGCTTGAGGGGGTCGTGCAGCATCCGGACGTCACGCGAGACCACCGCGTGGCGGGCTCGCCGGGCGAGGAAGCGATGCCCGTCCACCTGCGCCTTGGTCGTGGGTCTGAGCGGCACGCCCCGCCTTTCGTTCGCCCGATGTTGACGCCCCTTGACCGGGGTCACCGGGGGTAGGCTACGCGACGATCCGGTCCTGATGGCCGGTCATCCCGGGCCGTCCGGCGCGACGACCGGCGGATGTCGGTGCGCGAGGAGGACGAGCTCATGTCGGCGGTCCCCACGCTGCTCGGACTGGCCGCGACGGTGGCGGCCACGGTGCTGCTCACGGTCCTCAGCCCGGCGTCGCTGCAGCCGTGGGTGCAACTGCTGGTCGCGTGTGGGATCGCCGCGGTCGTCGCCGCGCGACGTCGCGGACGCCCGCTGCTCGCGCGCGATCCGGCGCCGCGGAAGGTGCCGGTCGACGTGGTGGATCTGCGCGCACCGGACCGCTCCGTCGTGGGCTGTGTCGAAGGCGACAGCGTGGTCACGACCGCCGTCGAGATCTCCGCCGGCGCCTACGTCCCGACCGTGGTGGGGCGCGATGCCCCGGGCGATCACCGCGGCGGCCGCCTGCCGCTCGCCGCGATCGCGCGGCAGCTCGACCAGGGTGGGATCGTGATGGAGGGGATCGACGTCGTGGTGCGCGGCCGGCGTGCCGCACGAGGCGACGACGGCGAGGTGTACGCGCAGCTCGTCGGGCCGTTGGCCCTGATCTCGCACCGGAGCGTCCACCTGCTGCTCCGCTTCGACCTGGCGCCGCTCGCCCTTCGCGGCTCCGCGGGGGCGGAGGCGCCGTTGGACCATGTCGTGGCGGTGGCGACCGAGCGGGTGCGCCGTGCTCTGGTCCACCACGGGATGCCGTGCCGGGTGCTCGACGCCACCGAACTCGCCGAGCTCTACGTGGAGGCCGAGGCGAGCCCGGGCGACGGGCGGGGGCTGGTCCTGCGCCCGGCCGCGGATCCGCGGGTGGTGAGTGACCGACTCGCCGCGGTCCGTGCCGCCGAGATCACCGAGGTCGTACGCCTTCGCCGGGTCCCGGGTCGCACCGATGTGGTGGACACGGTGACCACCGTCGGCCTCACCGGGATCTCCGACGGCGCCGTGGACGAGGTCACGTCCGGATGCCACCGTCTCTCGAACCCCGCCGTGCTCCCGGTGCCGGGCGAGCCGATGCCCGGGACCGTCTCGGGCTGTCTCGACCGGCGCCGCATCGACAGGCTCGACGAGGCAGCCCTGCCCGCCCATGGCGCCGGACAGATCCTCGGCGCCACTCGGGACGGCGGCGCTGCCGCTGTCCAGCTGGCCGGGCCGCACCTGCGGTCGGTGCTCCTCACGGCCAGGCCCCCGGTCTGTCGCCAGGTCGCGTTTCGCGCGGTGGCGGCCGGCTATCGGATCGCGGTGGTGACCGATGTCCCCGACCGGTGGCGGCCCCTGCTGCGGATCGGCGACGAGGCCCGGTACCGGATCGTCCACCCGGACGCCTCGGACGCGGGAGCTCCCGTCGACGCGGTGATGTGGGACGTCGACGGCCCGCTCAGCGAGGCCAGGATCGACGCCCTGGCCGGCCCGGGAGGACCCGACGTCACCCCGCCGACGGTCATCCGCGTGGACGCCGACTGGGAGCTTCGCGGCGGGCGCGGCCTCAGGTCCGCCGCGCCCCCGGATCTGGTGCTGGACGGCCGGATCGACGGCTGGATCTCGGTCGAGCCCCGCGCGGACGAGTCCGGCATGGGCGAGTCGGTGCGCGTCTCCGTGGTCGTGGGCCCCGGCGAGGAGGCGTTCGTGGGGCCGGCAGCCCTCACACCCGCAGGTGCTGCACCTTCCGCCAGCCCGGGTCATCCGTGATGGTGACGGTCACCTCGCCCTGATCCCAGCCGCACGCCGCGGCGCGAAGTTGCTCGTGTGCCGGGGTGGTGGAGTCCACATAGAAGTGCAGCAGCCGCGCGCCGTCGCAACTCTCCGCGCCCACGCACTCCCCGGTGCCCTCGAGCCGCTCCACCAGGTGATCCTCGAGATCCCGCAGGCCGGGCAGCGAGAGCGAGCCGGGCAGCCCCCCGTCCTCAACATCCGTATAGGGAACGTTCACGGCCACGTGACGGTCGAAATGCGGGGCGGACAGGGACACGAGCGGTACCCGCACCACCGCCACGAGCGGACCGCTGCACGTGTCGCCGTGGAGGATCTGCCAGGCCGGGTCACCCAGCTCGTCGGTGTTGTCCACCGACAGCTCGCTGAGGATCCGGGGTAGCTCACCCAACGCCACCGCGTCGTCGCCCGGCGCGATCGCATTGGCGCGGATCACGCCCACCCAGGTCTCCACCTGCTCCTCGCCGCAGACCGCGTCCAACAGCAGGTACGCGGCGATGCTCGCGTCCGCCCCCACCAGACCCGCGAAGCCCGGGTGGTGCACGGTGATATCCGCCCGCGCCAGCCCCAGATCCACAACCACCTCCGCCTCATCGAATCCCAGGCGGCGATCGCGGAAGTACATCGCGCAGCCGCGGACCGGTTCACGGAGGTCGGCGTAGCTCCACGTCGCGTCCGCGGCCGGGGCCGAGGCGAGCCACCTGCGGGCCGCGCCCCGCAGCTCCGGGACCCCCGCGGCGGTGACGGTCAGCCGGTGCGGCTCCCCTTCGGCGGCAGGGATGAACTCCCACGACAACCCGGGGTCGATGGCCTCGACCAGCGAGGTGATCTCGGGGACCACACGGCGCCCGTCCCCCGAGTCCAGGGCCGCGGTCGCGCGCCCGCGACCGCCCTCGGCCCACCACCGCCAGAACGCGGTGACCGCCCGGTCGGACCGCAGGCGGGCGGTCTCGATGCGTACTCCGGAGAAGTCCAGCGACCGCGAGAGCTGCCGGGGTCGCGCCGCACCGATCGCCATCTGTTCTCCTTCCGCAGGTGCCAGGGGCCCGTGGGCCCAACCTGTCCCCAGTATCCGGATAACCGGCCACCTGTGCCTGCAGCGCCACACCCGGGCGGGTCGGCGGCAGGTCGGAGGCGGTGCCGACACCACGGGGCGTCGGCGCAGGGACGCTCGCACGAGACGGGAAGTGCGGACCGGGCGGGCGCCGCGGACGGGCGAACCGCACGGACCGCGGCTCCTACCCGCAGCAGGAACCGCCGGCCGGTCCCGGCGTCCCCGGAGCCTGCCGCACCTCGCGGGTGACGAGGTTGCGGGCGGCGAGCTCGTCGTCGTCGGGATAGTCGACCCGCACCAACGCCAGCCCGCGCGCGGGCGCCACCGGCACCGCCGACGACCGCTGCGTCTCCGACAACAGACCGGTGATCCAGTCGAGGCTGCGCCGCCCCTCCCCCACGGCCATCACGCCGCCCACCAGACTGCGCACCATCGACCAGCAGAACGCGTCGGCACTCACACTCGCCGTCCACACCTCGGCGGCCCCGGGCGCATCCGGGCCCCGCGGGTCCGGCTCCACGCGCCAGTCGAACCGCTGCAGCTCGCGCACCGTCGTGGCACCCTCACGGCGTCGACAGAACGCCGCGAAATCGTGCAGGCCCAGCAGCCGCTCGGAGGCCTTCCGCACCAGGTCGAGATCCGCCTGCCGCTGCCAGGCCGCGGTGTCGCGGGCCCGCGTCGGCTCGGCGCCCCACGGCGCGGTGGTGAGCCGGTACTCGTAATGGCGGCGCAGGGCCGAGAAGCGGGCGTCGAACTCGGCGGGGGCCCAGCGGGCGCCCATCACCGCGACGTCGTCCGGCAGCAGCCGCGCCAACCGCCGCACCAGCAGCTCGGGGCGCCCCTCGAGGGAGCGCTGGTCGAGCCAGACGGGGTCCACGTCGAGGTGGCAGACCTGGGCGTGCGCGTGGACGCCGGCGTCGGTCCGGCCGGCGACGGTCACCGTCACAGGCTCCCGCAGGACCTTCGCGAGTTCGGTTTCGAGGGTCCCGCACACGGTGCGCAGGCCGGGCTGGCGGGCCCACCCGGAGAAATCGGTGCCGTCGTAGGCGACGTCGAGGCGGATCCGGCGGGTGCTCACGGACTACAGACGCTAGACCACGCCCGCGCGCTGACGCCACACGCCCGGCCCGGTCCGCGCCGCCTGCGGCAGGATGGACAGATGTCGTCGTCCTCGCCCTGCCCTGACCGTGCGTCGCGCCACCCGGCACCGCGCGCGGCCCCACGGACGACGCCCCGCGCCGCGCTTCTCGCCGCGGGAGCGGCGGCCGCCCTGGCACTGGGAGCCTGCACCGCTGACGACGACAACGCCACCGCCGACCCCACGCCCACCGGCAGCGCCACGGCAGTCGAGGACGGCACCGGCGAAGGGGCGCGGTCCGGCTCCGGATCCGCCCCCGGCTCCGGTCCCGACACCGCGCCCGCGTACTCCCGGTACGTCGCGCTGGGCGACTCCTTCGCCGCGTTCGGCCCCGTCGACGCGCCCACCACCGGGCCGTCGCGGTGCTACCGCTCGACCCGCAACTACCCGGCGCTGGTCGCCGAGCGCCTCGGCGGCGGCCCCTCAGGCGATGTCTCCAGCGCACGCACCGGCGGGCCCGGCGCCGTCGAGTTCGTCGACGCGACGTGCGGCGGAGCCCGGACCCGCGACATGATCGGCGCGCAGCGACCGGACATCCCGGCCCAGTTCGCGGCGCTGACGGCCGACACGGACCTGGTCACGCTCTCGATCGGCGGCAACGACATCGGCTTCGGTGACATCGCCGGGTGCGTGACGAGCACCCGCGCCGACACCGGCGCCCCGTGCCGCGATCGGCTGGAGACGCTCGTCACGGACGCGCTCGGCGCCCTTCCCGACGCGCTCGACGCGGTGTACGCACGCATCGGTGAGCTCGCTCCCGAAGCGCGGGTCGTCACCACCGGCTACATGCCACTCGTACCGGCACACGGCGGCTGCGGGTTCGTGTCCGCCATGGCCCCCGGCGACGTGACGTGGACCCGCCAGGTGACCGAGCGGATCAACCTCCTCGTCGCGGACGCCGCCGAGCGGGCCGGCGCGGAACCGGTCATGCCCGTCGACGCCGCGGATCGTCACGCGTGCGCCCCGGCCGGCGAGCGGTACACGGACTTCACCGGCGCCGGGACGGGCTCGCACCCGATGCACCCGACCGCCGAGGGGCAGGCCGCCATGGCGGACGCGGTGACCGCGGTGCTGTGACCGCCAGATGCCGAGTAGACCTGGGGACGTGACCAGCCCGGAAAGACGACGAGGGCCCCGTCTCCGCGGGAAGCGGAGACGGGGCCTACGTCTGTGATCGTGGGGCGATCAGGCCTTGTCGGCGTCGTCGGCGTGGGTCGTGTCCTCGGACACGGCCTCCGCGGTCTCGACGGCGGTCTCGACCTCGGCCTCGTCAGCTGCCTCGACCTGGTCGGCGACCGGGCTGTTGGCCTCCGCCTCGGCGGTCACGACGTCGGCGGACTCCTCGGCCGGCTTCTCCGCGGCCTTCTTCGAGGCCGAGGCGCGGGTGGCGCGCGAGGCCTCGGAGGAGGCGAGCTCCTCGGTCACGAGCGCGATCATCGCCATGGGCGCGTTGTCGCCCTTGCGGTTCTCGAGCTTGATGATCCGGGTGTAGCCACCGTCACGGTTCTCGACCCGGGGGCCGATCTCGGCGAACAGCTTGTGCAGCACGTCCTTGTCGCGGATGACCTTGGCCGCCTCGCGGCGGTCGGCCAGCGTGCCACGACGAGCCTTGGTGATCAGCTTCTCCGCGTAGGGACGCAGCAGCTTCGCCTTGGTCTCGGTGGTGCGGATGGCATCATGCTCGAACAGCTGGGTGGCCAGATTCGAGAGGATGAGCCGCTGGTGGGCGGCGGATCCGCCGAGGCGGGCGCCCTTCTTGGGCTTGGGCATCAGATTCTCCTAGGAATTTGTGTGCCGAGCGCTCGTCAGAGCTGCTCGGTCTCGGCGTAATCCTCGCCGCCCTCGTCGGTCCAGGTCCCGGTCTCGGCGTCGTAGCCGGCAACCGAGGCGGGATCGAATCCGGGAGGCGCGTCCTTGAGCGAGAGGCCGAGCTCGACGAGCTTGACCTTGACCTCGTCGATCGACTTCTGACCGAAGTTGCGGATGTCGAGCAGATCCGACTCGCTGCGCGCGACGAGCTCGCCCACGGTGTGGACGCCCTCACGCTTGAGGCAGTTGTAGGACCGCACCGACAGATCCAGGTCGTCGATGGGCATGCCGTAGGCGGCGATGTGATCGGCCTCTGCCGGGCTGGGCCCGATCTCGATGCCTTCCGCCTCCTCGTTGAGCTCACGGGCCAGCCCGAACAGCTCCACGAGGGTCTTACCGGCGGACGCCAGGGCGTCACGAGCGGTCATCGAGTTCTTGGTCTCGACGTCCAGGACCAGACGGTCGAAGTCCGTGCGCTGGTGCACACGGGTCGCCTCGACCTTGTAGGTCACCTTCAGGACCGGCGAGTAGATCGAGTCGACCGGAATACGGCCGATCTCGTGACCCGCGTCCTTGTTCAGCCCGGCGGGGACGTAACCACGACCCCGCTCGACGACGAGCTCGATCTCCAGACGCCCCTTCTCGTTGAGAGTGGCGATGTGCAGGTCCGGGTTGTGCACCTCGACGCCGGCGGGGGGAACGATGTCACCAGCGGTGACGACGCCCGGTCCCTGCTTCTTGAGGTACATCGTGACCGGCTCGTCCTCGACGGACGAGACGACCAGGCCCTTGAGGTTCAGGATGATGTCGGTGACATCCTCCTTCACGCCCGGCACGGTGGTGAACTCGTGCAGGACACCCTCGATGCGGATACTGGTGACGGCCGCGCCCGGGATGGACGACAGCAGCGTACGACGCAGCGAGTTGCCGATGGTGTAGCCGAAGCCCGGCTCGAGAGGCTCGAGCACAAAGCGCGACCGGTTCTCGGAGATGACCTCTTCGGTCAGGGTGGGCCGCTGGGAGATGAGCATGTGCTACCTCTTTCGATTCTCGGCGCCCGCTATTTGACGCCGTGGGAACCCACCGTCGCCGGGCGGGCTGCGTTACGC
>NZ_JBSHML010000016.1:0-98579 GCF_053645335.1 Dietzia sp. NPDC055340
AACACCCCGAACGCTTCCGCACACCACCAAAAGCACCACCACTGCCCACCACAACCGGAATCAACCACCTGTCCAAAACAGGTTGACAACTACCGCTCGGGGCACGCGGGAGTTCACGAAGAGGAGCGGCTGTGCGTGTGGTGCACACGCGCTGGCGCGGACGCCAGGGGTGGGCGAGGCTCGACCGGAAACGTGCGCGCGGTCAGGAGTCGAACGCGTCGATGATCGCCTGGGCCGCCAGCGCCGCCGTGAGGGTGCCCTCGCGGACCTGCCTCTCCACGTCCGTGGCAGTCTTCCGCACGTCGGGATCGGCCTCGAGCCGCGCCATGAGCGTGTCGCGCACCATCGACCACGTCCACTCGACCTGCTGCCGGGCACGACGGCCGACGACCTCCCCGACCTTGTCCATCTCGGACTGATGCCGTTGCACGGCGTCCCAGAAGCCGTCGAGTCCCTCTCCCTCGAGCCCCGACATGGTGAGGACCGGGACCTTCCACACCGCATCGGCGGGGCGGACCAGCCGGAGCGCGGCGCCGAGTTCACGCGCGGCCCGCTGGGCGTCCTTGACGTGCGGTCCGTCGGCCTTGTTGACGGCCACCAGGTCCGCGAGCTCGAGCACGCCCTTCTTGATGCCCTGCAACTGGTCGCCGGTGCGCGCGAGGGTGAGAAACGTGAAGCAGTCGACCATTCCGGCGACGGTGACCTCGGACTGGCCCACGCCGACGGTCTCCACGAGGATCACGTCGAAACCGGCGGCCTCCAGCAGCACCATCGACTCCCGGGTCGCCTTGGCGACGCCACCGAGGGTTCCCGACGTCGGAGACGGCCGGATGTAGGCGCGAGGCTCCGTGGAGAGCGTCGCCATCCGGGTCTTGTCCCCGAGGATCGAGCCACCGGTCCGGGTGGATGACGGGTCGACCGCCAGGACCGCGACCTTGTGTCCCTGCTCGACGAGGTACAACCCGAACGACTCGATGAACGTTGACTTGCCGACCCCCGGTACCCCGGTGATCCCGATCCGTAGCGCGCCGCCCGAGTGGGGCAAGGCCCCGAGCAGGAGCTGCTGCGCCTTCTCCCGGTGCGTCGGGTTGGTGGACTCGAGCAGCGTGATCGCCCGGGCCAGAGTCGGGCGGCGATCCTCGAGGACGCCCGCCAGCAGGGCGTCGACGTCGATCTCACGACGCGGGCGCGGACCGGTCGCCGCCGGGACCGGCCCGCGCACCGTACCGGTGCCCAAGGTGGTGGACAGACTGCCCGAGAAATTGCCCGACCCCGCGGGGTCGGGTCCGGAGCCGAGGCGGGTCAGGACCCCACCTCCGTGCCGGCCTCCTCGCCCGAGGCGGTCAGCTCGTGCCCGAGCTCGCCCGCCAGCGAACCGAGCAACTCGATCGCGGCCTCCGCGATCACGGTGCCGGGCGGGTAGATCGCGGCCGCGCCGGCATCGTAGAGCTCCTGGAAGTCGCCCGGTGGGATGACACCACCGACGGTGACCATGATGTCCTCACGGCCCACCTCGGCCAGCGCCGCGCGCAGCGCCGGGACCAGCGTGAGGTGGCCGGCGGCAAGCGAGGACACGCCCACGACGTGGACGTCGGCGTCGGCGGCCTGCTGGGCCACCTCCTCCGGTGTCTGGAACAGGGGGCCCATGTCCACGTCGAAGCCGAGGTCGGCGAACGCGGTGCCCACGACCTTCTGGCCGCGGTCGTGACCGTCCTGACCCATCTTGGCCAGCAGGATGCGGGGACGACGTCCCTCCTGCTCGGCGAATGAGTCGGCCATCTGCATGGCCCGGGTGACGTTGTCCACGGCGCCCTCCTTGGTGACCTCCTGCCGGTACACACCGGACAGGGTCTTGATCTCGGCCTTGTGTCGACCGTAGACCTTCTCGAGAGCGTCCGAGATCTCACCGATACTGGCCTGGGCCCGGGCGGCGTCGATCGCGAGCGCGAGCAGGTTGTTCTCGAGGTCGCTGCTGGGGCCGCCCGAGGCGGCCTCGGTCAGGCGGGCGAGGGCGGCCTGGCAGGCCTGCTCGTCGCGCTCCGCACGGAGCTTCTCGAGCTTGGCGACCTGCTCGGCGCGCACCCGGGAGTTCTCGACCTTGAGGACCTCGATCTCCTGGTCCTCGTCGACGACGTACTTGTTGACGCCGATGACCGGCTGGCGGCCGGAGTCGATACGGGCCTGCGTGCGGGCCGCGGCCTCCTCGATACGCAGCTTGGGGATGCCCTCCCCGATCGCCTGCGCCATGCCGCCGGCCTCTTCGATCTCGAGGAGATGGAGACGGGCCTTGTCGGCGAGCTGAGCCGTGAGCCACTCGATGTAGTACGAACCCGCCCACGGGTCGATCGGCCGGGTGGTGTTCGACTCCTGCTGCAGGAGCAGCTGGGTGTTGCGGGCGATGCGTGCGGAGAAATCGGTCGGCAGCGCGAGCGCCTCGTCGAGGGCGTTGGTGTGCAGAGACTGCGTGTGGCCCTGCGTGGAGGCCATCGCCTCGATCGCCGTGCGGGCGACGTTGTTGAACACGTCCTGGGCGGTCAGCGACCAGCCGGAGGTCTGCGAGTGGGTACGCAGCGACTTGGACTTCTCATTCTTCGGACCGAACTTCTCGACGAGCTCGCTCCACAGCAGGCGGCCGGCACGCAGCTTGGCGATCTCCATCGAGAAGTTCATACCGATGGCCCAGAAGAAGGACAGCCGCGGCGCGAACTGGTCGATGTCGAGTCCGGCCTCGAGCCCGGCGCGGATGTACTCGACACCGTCGGCCAGCGTGTACGCGAGCTCGAGGTCGGCCGTCGCCCCGGCCTCCTGGATGTGGTAGCCGGAGATCGAGATCGAGTTGAACCGCGGCATCTTCTGCGAGGTGTACGCGAAGATGTCCGAGATGATCCGCATCGACGGCTTGGGCGGGTAGATGTAGGTGTTGCGGACCATGAACTCCTTGAGGATGTCGTTCTGGATGGTCCCCGCGAGCTGCTCCGGCGTCACCCCCTGCTCCTCTGCCGCCACGACGTAGAACGCCAGGATCGGTAGCACCGCGCCGTTCATCGTCATGGACACCGACACCGCCGACAGGTCGATGCCGTCGAACAGCTCACGCATGTCGAGGATGGAGTCGATCGCGACGCCGGCCATACCGACGTCGCCCGCCACGCGCGGGTGATCGGAGTCGTAGCCACGGTGTGTGGCCAGGTCGAACGCGACCGACAGGCCCTTCTGGCCGGCGGCCAGGTTGCGACGATAGAAGGCGTTGGACTCTGCGGCGGTGGAGAAGCCCGCATACTGGCGGATCGTCCACGGCTGGTTGACGTACATCGACGGGTACGGCCCGCGTAGGAACGGGGCGGCGCCGGGCACGGTGTCCAGCGGGAAGGGGGTGACCTCGTCGCCTGCGGCCTCCTCGGTCGCGGCGCCGGCCGTGCCCTTCTCCACGCCGTCACGGTCGGCCTTGGTGTACACGCGCTTGACGTCGATGCCCTCCGGGGTCTCCCAGTGTGCGTCGGCGGCGACGCCGCCCTCGACCGCGGTGCCTGCGGCCTCGGTGTCGGCGGCGGCCTCGCGGAGGGGGGCGGTGCTGAAATCGGGGAAGGTCGTCATCTCACTTCACTCCCAGCTGGTCGAGGAGGGTGGACAGGGCGGCGACGGCGTCGATGCCGAGACCCAGGTACCCGTCGGGGCGGTCGGTGGCGTCGGCGGGGAAGCCCTTCTCGGCACCCGCGAGGTACACGGTCGTCACACCGGCGGCGCGCAGGGCGGCGACGGCATCCGAGCCCTCGGCGGCGTAGCGCTTGTCGGCGCCACAGATCACGGCGACCTCGGCGTTCTCGCGAGCATCGGCGTACTGACCGGCCTCGGTGACGCCCGGGTTGCGGGCCTCGATTCCGCCGGCGGCGAGAAGGTTGGCGACGAAGGTCACGCGGGGCGTGGTCTCCGCCTGCGGGCCGAGGCCGGCGACGAGGACCGTCGGACGCGATCCGGTTGATTCGAGATGGGCGTCGGAGCGGTCACGCAGGTCCTCGAAGGCGCGACCGTAACGGTAGCCCCCGCCTCCTCGACGGGACTCGTCGAACGCGGGCTCACCGAGGTTCGGGAACTCCGAGACACCGGTGATCGGGGCCTTGCGGTGCGCGATGTCGGCGTCACGGGCGTCCCGAACCCGGGCGATGGACTCGGCCACGGAGCCGGAGCCGATCGCGGCGGTGAGGCCGCCCGCGGCTTCGATGGTCTGCAGGACGGACCACGCGGCGTCGGCAAGCGAGTCGGTGAGCGACTCGACGTACCAGGAGCCACCGGCGGGGTCCACGACGTGGCCCAGGTGGGACTCCTCGAGAAGCAGCAGCTGGGTGTTGCGGGCGATGCGGTCGGCGAAGGAGCGGGACGTGCTCTGGAGACCGCCGGGAACCGAGGCGTCGAACGGCAGGACCGTGACGGAGGTGGCACCGCCGACGCCCGCCCCGAATGCGGCGAGCGTGGTGCGGAGCATGTTCACCCACGGGTCGCGACGCGACATCATCGCAGAGGAGGTGACCGCGTGCTGCGCGGCGCCGCCGGCCTCCGGGGCGCCGAGGAGCTCCGCGGCACGGGCCCACATGAGGCGACCGGCGCGGAACTTGGCGATCGAGGCGAACTGGTCGTCGGTCGCGGCCAACCGGAACGAGATCTGGCGGACGGCGGCGTCGGCGGGCATTCCCGCCGAGATCAGGGCACGCACGTACTCGAGCCCGGCCGCGACGGCGTAGGCGAGCTCCTGGGCGTCCCCGGCGCCCTCGGCGTGGAACACGGTGCCGTCAGCGACGAACGTCCGGATGGTCTCCTCGCGCTCTGAGACCCGGGCGGCCAGACGCACGGCGGCGTCCAGTCCGATGGAGCCGACCCCGGCGTAGGCGGCGGTGACCGGGGCGGCACCCAGATCGGCGACCACGGCCGAGCGGTCCTGCACCCCGTCACCGGCGGTCCGGCGCTGGTCGAGTAGTTCGAGGTAGGCCTCGGCGACCTCCACCAGATCGGTTCCGGACTCGAAGGTCACCGGCGCCAGATCCAGGTAGACGTCCTTGAGGACGGCGGCCAGATCGGCGGCCTCGACGGTGAGCCACAGTGCCGAGACACCCTGCTCGAGCTGGTCGAGGATCCGCGTGTTGACCTGCGAGACGTCACCGGTGGCCTCGACGCGGGCACTGACGTGCCAGCCGTTCTCCGGAAGTCCCGCACGGTTCCCGCCACGGACGTAGGGGAACTCCCCCGGCGCCGGACGCTCTGCGATCTCGTCCGCCCGCGTGTACAGCGGGTTGATCTCGATCCCGTCCCGCGTGGTCGCGATCAGCGAACGCCAGGCGTCATCAGGCATGTCGGCGGGATCCTTGCGGGCGGCCTTCGCGAGGACGGCTCCCACAGATGCGTACCAGGAGTGAAGGTCAGGACCTGGGGTCGGACTGGTCACCGGTACCTCGTTCTCTTGTGGAGTGAAGGGGGTCACCTCGGGACTCTAGTGCAGCGCTTCACACCGCAGGAACACGCCCTGGAGTGCGGGGAGTTCTTGGGGGGGAGAACCCCGGGGCCCGTGGGGCTACAGTCATCCCGGTGCGCGGACGGGTGATCGGTTGGGTGGTGGCGGTCGTTGTCGTCGTCGTCCTCGCGACCCTCGTTCCCGCCCCGGGGCTGGAACAGCTTCGCTCCTGGGCGGGCCATCTCGGACCGTGGTTCGCACCGGCGTTCTTCGCGGCGTACGCGGTGGTCGCCGTCGCGCCGGTCCCCCGCTCGACGTTCACCTATTCGGCGGCGGTGCTCTTCCCGCCCGCGGTGGCCATCCCGTGGTCCCTCGTGTCGACCGGCATCGCCGCAGCGCTCGCCTTCGAACTCGTACGGCGGCTCGGACACAAACGCACCGCGGCGCTGCGCGCCGACCCGCGGATCGCGAAGGTGGACGCGCGCCTGCAGCGCCGGGGTTGGTTGTCGGTGGGCAGCCTGCGACTCGTCCCGGCCGTGCCGTTCGCGGTCGTCAACTACGCCGCCGCGCTGACCTCGATCCGGCGACGTCAGTTCCTGCCGGCGACCGTGATCGGCAGCGCACCCGGCACGGTCGCCGCGGTCATGCTCGGCAACTCGCTCACCGCGGGCGAGGGCACCGCGGCACTGTGGGCGACCGCCGGGTTCGCCGCAGTAGGCCTGGCGGGGATGGCGCTGGATGCGCGGATGCCGGTCACGCGGGCTCCGTGACGAAATCCACCAGCCTTTCCACCGCGCCGAGCAACGTCGGCTCGACGTCGCGGTAGCTGCTGACCGACGACAGCACGTGACGGAACCCGTCGGCGGGCTCGCCCCAACCCAGGCGGGAGCAGATGCCGGTCTTCCAGTCCTCGCCGCGGGGGACGACCGGCCACTCGCGGATACCGACGGCGGCGGGTTTGACCGCCTGCCAGATGTCGACGTACGGGTGACCGGTCACCAGGACGTCCCCGCCCAGCCCGGCCACGATCCGCGACTCCTTGCTGCCCTCGACCAGGTGGTCCACCAGGACGCCGAGGCGCGCCTGCGGCGTCGGGCCGAAGTCGGCCACGAGCCCGGGCAGGTCATCGATGCCGTGGAGCGGCTCCACCACGATGCCCTCGACCCGGAGGTCATGGCCCCAGATCTTCTCCACCAGCGCCGCGTCGTGGATCCCCTCCACCCAGATCCGGCCCGCACGGGCGGTCCGGGCGCGGAGTCCCTCGACCTTCCGCGAACCCGAGGCCGTCACCGCGGGCCCGGTGGTCGCTCGGGGCGCGGGCTTGCGCAGTGTCACCGGTGATCCGTCGACGAGGAACGCCGACGGCGTCATGGCGAAGAGGCGGACCCGGCCGTGTCGGTCCTCGAGCTTGACGAACTCGCCGTCGTAACTCCGGTCGAAGCCCACGACCGCGCCGCAGAATCCCGACCCGGCGTCCTCGACCACCAGATCCCGCTCGGCGTCCACGACGGGGACCTGCGGGCGGCGTCGCCGCGCAGTTCCGGACAGGACGTCGGAGCCGTACATATCAGCCATGGCGTGACACCGTAGCCGCCGCGACGACGATCGGGGCGGTGGCGCACCGGCGGTAGGATCGATCGTCATGTCACGACCCCTCGCCACCAGTACCGCGCTCTCCCCCGCGTGGGCGCTGCCCCTGCACCTGCTGCGCACCGCGTGGGCGGACCAACCGTTCGATGCCCTGAGCTCGTACGTCAGCGGCCTCGCCCAGTCCCACCTGGTCGAGATCGTCGGCGAGCCGGTCGCCGGGCTCGCCGACGTGGATCCGGCGGCCGGGGCAGTGGGGATGCTGCCGGACATCGTGCGGCACCTGCGCCGTGTCGGCGCGTCCCACCCCGCCGCGGAGATCCTCTCGCTCCTCACCACCGCGCCCGGCGACTCGTCGAGCCTTCCGCCCGTTCCCGCGGTGCGTGCCGATGTGGCGGAGGCCGGATGGGGCGCTCTGATCCGGGATCCGCAGAGCCGCGAGGGGCTGTGCCTGACCTGTGTGCGGCCGCATGTCGACGTCCTACGGTGGCGGATCCGGGGCGTCACCGACTGCCCGGTGGCGCCCCAGCCGGCCGGGCCGTCGGAGGCGTTGTACGAACTCGGCCGTGCCGTGGAGGACGCCGCCGAGCTCATCGAACGGTCCGCGGCCGCTCAGGGGGCAGGCGCCGCCGGCCCGATAGACGTGCACGCAGCCGTCACCCGCGTCCCCGCGGGACTGCCCGCGCGCGTGCTCGAACTCGTCGATCGCATCGACAGGGTCGAGGCGATCACCTCGCTCGCCCTGGCCCGGCCGGGGCTCGGCGTCGACCCCGCGACGCGCGAGCCGATCCTGCGCCGCCTGGTGGCGGTGAAGGACGCGGCGCGTCGGTCCGCCGTGGCCGCCGCCGGCGAATCGGCGCTACGGGAGTGGGGACCCCGCTGAACGTCACTGTTCAGCGGGCGCAGCAGCCGATCCCGCAGCGGGCCCCGTTGCGGTTGCGACCGAGCGCGGGAACGCTGCCCGGTCGTGGCTGCGTGGTGCCGGACTCGACCTCGTCGAGCAGCTCGACGACCATCCGGGCGAACTCCCGGCTCGGGCCGGGCGTCGCGCAGCGGGTGACGGTCACGCCCAGCTCGCGGACCTCGTCCACGAGCTCGGTGTCGAGGTCCCAGATGACCTCCACGTGATCGGAGATGAACCCGATCGGGACGACGACGACATCGCGGACTCCGCGGCTGGTGGCGAGATCGCTGACGTGGTCCACCACGTCCGGCTCGAGCCACGGGACGCTCGGCGGCCCGGAGCGCGACTGCCACACGACGTCGTACTCCGCCACCCCGGCTGCCCCGGCGACGAGCCGCGAGGCCTCCTGGACCTGACGGCTGTAGAGGTGGCCGCCCAGCGCGGGCGGGCCGGCCACCTCGTCGGCCGCATCGGGGACGGAATGGGCGGTGAAGACCACCCGCGCACCCGGGGCCGCGGCGTCGATCGCCCGGCGCAGGTCCGCGGCGAAGCGCTCCACGAACAGCGGGTGGTCGTAGAACTGACGTAGCCGGATCATCGTGGGCGCGCCCGCGACCTGCTGTCGGACGCGCTCGATGTCCTCGTTGTACTGGGCGCACCCGGAATAGCCGCCCCATGCGGAGGTGGCGAACACCGCGGCGTGGCGAACGCCGTCGGCCACCATCCGGCGGACGGTGTCCTCGGCCATCGGCGTCCAGTTCCGGTTGCCGAAATACACCGGCAGGTCGCGTCCCCGATCGGCCAACTCGGCCTCGATGTTGGCGATGATCTCGCGGTTGAGGTCGTTGATAGGGCTACGCCCGCCCAGGTGCCGGTAATGCGTGGCCACCTCTTCGAGCCGCTCCCTCGGGATACCGCGACCCCGGGTGACGTTCTCGAGGAACGGGATCACGTCCTCCTGCCCCTCGGGGCCGCCGAAGGACAGGAGCAGCAGTGCGTCCACCGGGCCCGCGGCCGGGTTCGGGTCTGTCACGTCACTGTCCCTGTTCGCTGAAGGACACGGTGCCGGCGCCGCCGTCGGCATAGACCACGGTGCCTGTGGTCGCCGCCATCAAGTCCGAGAGCAGGGCGACGGCGGTGGTGGCGACTGCGGTCGGGTCCTCGACGTTCCAACCGAGGGGCGCCCGTCGCGCCCACTCCCCCTGCATCTGGTCGAGCTCCCCGCCCGGACCGAGCGCATCACCGGCGATCGCCTTGGCGGCGAGGGTCTTGATCGGCCCAGCCGCGATGAGGTTGGAGCGGACCTGATCCGGCCCCAGCTCCCGGGCGACGTAGCGGTTCACTGCTTCGAGGGCGTTCTTGGCGACCGACATCCAGTTGTAGAACGGCATCGAGAACCGCGGATCGAAATCCAGTCCGATGATCGACGCACCCGGGTTCAGGAGCGGTCGAACGGCCTTGGCCAGGGACGCGTAGGAATAGGCGGAGACCTCCAGCGCCACCGCCACGTCCTTCCACGGGGCGTCGAGGAACGGGTCGCCGAGACAGCTCGGCGGAGCGAAGCCGATGGAGTGCACCACGCCGTCCAGTGAACCCGTGTGCTCGCGGACGCGGCCGGTCAGAGCCGCCAGGTCCTCGTCGCTCTGCACGTCCAGCTCGACCACCGGCGGGCGCTCCGGAAGTCGCTTGGAGATGGCCTTGACCAGCGACGGCCGTCCGAACGCGGTGAGGATGACCTTCGCACCGTGGAGTTGGCAGTGCTTGGCGATGTGGAAGGCGATCGACGCGTCGGTGATGACGCCGGTGACGAGGATCGTCTTACCGGCGAGCAGCCCGGTGCCCGCGCCCGTGTTGTCGGTGTCGGTGTCGGTGTCGGTCCGGCTCATGTCAGTGCCCCATTCCCATTCCGCCGTCGACCGGGATCACGGCCCCGGAGATGTAGCCGGCGTCGTCACCGGCGAGGAAGCTCACGGCCCCGGCGACGTCGTCCGCCGAGCCCTTGCGGCCGAGCGGGATCGCCGCGACTGCGAGCTCCTGGGTCTTGTCGTCGAGGTCCGCGGTCATGTCGGTGTCGATGAACCCGGGGGCCACGACGTTAGCCGTGATGTTGCGCGAACCGAGTTCGCGGGTCAGCGACCGTGCCATGCCGATCAGCCCCGCCTTCGAGGAGGCGTAGTTGACCTGGCCGGCGGTGCCGGACTGCCCGACCACCGAGCCGATGAAGATCATCCGCCCGAACCTGGCCCGCAGCATCCCGCGCGATGCGCGCTTGGCGACCCGGAACGCCCCGGCGAGGTTCGCTTCGACCACTCGCGTGAACTGCTCGTCCTTCATGCGCATCAGCAGGGTGTCGTCGGTGATGCCGGCGTTGGAGACGATCACCTCGACGGGCCCGAACTCCGCCTCGACCGCGGTGAACGCGGCATCGACCGAGTCGGCGTCAGTGACGTCGCACCGGACCCCGAACAGGCCCTCGGGGGCGCCGGAGCCGCGGTGGGTGACCGCGACCCGGTGGCCGTCCGCGCGGAGTCGTTCGGCGACCGCCCTGCCGATCCCCCGGTTACCGCCGGTGACGAGGACTGTCCGTGGCGCGGTGTCGCGCCTGCTCTCGGAAACCATGTGCCCACCCTAGCGAGCGGCTCCCCCGGGTCGGACCGCGAGTGCTCCGGTTACGCAGGGGGGTCGGCGTCAGGGGATACGCCTGTGTGCGGTGAGCGAGCCGGCGGCCGCGAGCATCGCCAAGAGCGAACCGGCGATGAGCCACGGCCGGGAGGCGTCCGCCTTCTTCCACTCGTAGCCGATCTGCTCCTCGAGGGTCCGGTAGACCGAGTCGAGCTCCTCGAGGCTGGAGGCGGTGAAGAAGTCGCCGCCGGACAACTCGGCGATGGTCTTGAGGGAGGCGTCATCGACCGGCACCGGCTGCGGGCGTCCCTGGATGTCGACGGTGCCGTACATGGTGCCGAACGAGATCGTGGACACGGGGATCCCGGCCTCAGCGGCGCGCTCGGCCGCGGTGAAGGCGCCCCGCTCCTCGGTCGGCTGCGCGGGGACCGTCTCCTTGCCGTCGGACAGGAGCACGATCCGTGCCGGCGGCGCCTGATCCGGGCCGCCGAGGCTCTCGGTGAAGGTCGTGATGGCCTGGGTGGCGGTGTAGATGGCCTCGCCGGTGGCTGTGCGCTCGTCGAGGCGTAGTCGTTCGACCGCGCGCACCACGGGGCCCCGGTCGGTGGTGGGTGCCACGAGCATCGAGGCGGTCCCGGCGTACGAGACCAGGCCGAGGTTGACGCCCTGGGTGAGGTTGTTGGCGAAGGTCGTCGCCGCCTGCTGCGCGGCCTCGATCCTCGAGGGGGCGACGTCGGTGGCCTCCATGGAGAGGGAGACGTCGACGACGAGCATCACCGTCGCCCGGTTACGGGGGACCTTCTGCTCCTTCTGGGGCGCGGCCATCGCGATCACGAGGCTGACCATCGACAGGATGAGCAGCACCGCCGGTACATGCGTGAACCACCGCCGGCCCCGGGTGTCCACCGACCGGAGAACGCCGAAGTTGCCGAAGCGGACCGTCCTGCGCTTCTTGGACCGCAGGGCGATGATGTACCCGATCGTGATGGCCAACGGCGCGGCGAGCAGGAGCAACCACAGCGGGTGCTGGAACTCGGACAAGCTCATGGGGTCGCCTCCTCCGCGGGCTGTTCACCGGGCAGGTCGCGGTCCAGGTTCTCCCCGGTGGGCAGCCCGCCCTGCCTGCGGACACCGACGAAGTCGATCACGTCACGGACCCAGTCGCGGTCGGTGCGCAGCGCCAGGACGGGGGCGCCGCAGCGGCGTAGCGCTGTGTGAACCGCGGCGCGATGCTCGGCGGCCACACGCCGATAATCCGCCGCGAGAGCATCGTCCACCTCGAGTTCGAGGACCTCTCCGGTTGCGGGATCCTGCAGCAGCGCGGCGCCGACGGCCGGAAGGGCGATGTCGAGTGGGTCGGCCACGTGCACGGCCAGGAACTCGTGGCGGGTGCCGAGGACGCGGAGCGAGCGCTCCCAGTCGATCTCGGACAGGAAATCCGAGATCACCACGACCAGTCCGTGCCGCCGCGCCGCGTTGCGGACGGCGTGGAGGCAGTCGACGAGCGCACCTCCCGGTGCGACCTCCGGAGCGGCGCGGGAGACATCCTCGAGCAGCCGCCGGACGTGGTCCCGCCCCCCGGTGGCGCGCAGTACGCGGGGCCGACCGTCACCGGTCAGGATCATGCCCACCCGACTGCCGCCACCGGCGGAGAGGAATCCGACCGTCGCGACAGCGGCCTCCACGAGCCGGCGCTTGGCGCCGTGCCGGCCCTCGACGTCCAGCGACGCGGACAGGTCGACGACGAGCCACGTCTCCAGCTCGCGGTCGGCGATGGTCTGTCGGATATGCGGGATGGTCGTCCGGGCGGTCACGGACCAGTCCATCGTCCGGACGTCGTCACCGGGCTCGTAGGCGCGGGCCTCCCCAGGCTCGGTACCGGGGCCGGGGAGCAGACCCCGGTGATCGCCGTTGAGGACACCGTCCAGTCGCCGTGTGACGAGCAACTCGAGCTGGTTCAGGGCGGCACGGGACGACACGTCGCCCCGGTCGTCGCGCCGCTCCCCCTCCGCGGAGGTCACGGTGAGGGCGGCGGGCCGGCCTGGGCCGGGACCGCGCTTATCTGCGGCAGCGGGACGGCCTCGAGCACCCGGCGGACGACCGTGTCCGCGGTGATCTCGTCAGCGAGCGCGTCGTAGGTGAGGACGAGCCGATGGCGCAGCACGGCGGGCAGGACGTCGACGATGTCCTGGGGCACCACGTAGTCGCGTCCGCGGACAAGGGCGAGGGCGCGCGCCGCGGTGACCGTTCCCAGGGTGGCTCGGGGCGAGGCGCCGTAGGCGAGCCACCGGGCCACGTCCTCGAGTCCGTGGCGCGCGGGCTCGCGGGTCGCGATCGTCACGCGCACCACGTAGTCGACGAGTGCGTGGTGGACGAAGACCTCGCGTACGGACGCTTGTAGTCGCTGCAGCGCGTCCACACCCAGGATCCGGGTCGGCTCTGGCGGGGTGGCGCCCATCCGGTAGACGATCTCCCGCTCCTCCTCTGGACTCGGGTAGTCCACGACGAGCTTGAACAGGAACCGGTCGCGCTGTGCTTCGGGGAGTTGGTAGACGCCCTCGCTCTCGATCGGGTTCTGGGTGGCCATGACCAGGAACGGTGACGGCATGGGGAACGTCTGTCCGCCGATCGAGACATGCCCTTCGGCCATGACCTCCAGCAGCGCCGACTGGACCTTGGCGGGGGCGCGGTTGATCTCGTCGGCCAGCACGAAATTGGCCAGGATCGGTCCGAGCTCCACCTCGAACTCCTCGCGGCCCTGCCGGTAGATCCGGGTGCCGACGATGTCGGCGGGCACCAGGTCCGGGGTGAACTGGAGGCGCCGGAAGGACCCGCCCACCACCGTGGCGAAGGTCTCCACCGTCAGGGTCTTAGCCACGCCCGGCACACCTTCGAGAAGGATGTGTCCGCGGGAGAGCAGACCGACGAGGATCATCTCGATGAGCCGGTCCTGGCCCACCACGACCTTCTTGACCTCGTAGACCGCCCGCTCGAGCAGCCGCGCGTCCTCGGCCGCGGAGGCCGCGGATCCGGCGGGAGGCTCGCCCTGGGACGTCAACTGGTCGGGGTGGGTATCGCTCACCGCGGCGGGCTCCTTCGCGTGATCGGATGTTCCGGTCGCCCGGGGCGCTGCCGTCGGGCGGACATGGGGACGACCCTACCGGGATGCGCCTGCCACCGACCGGTCACCGTCGCCCGGCGGGCGCGTCACCGCGGTACGGCGTCAGACCAGTCGGACGGCCATCGGGCTGATGCCGGCCATACGGACGGGTGAGATCTTGACGACGTCGCCGGACTGCGGTGCCTCGACCATCTTCCCGTCGCCGAGGTAGAGGGCGACGTGCCCGGGCCAGAACAGCATGTCGCCGCGCTTGCGATCGGCCACGGGAACCTGCGGTCCCGCGGTGTACTGGTAGCCGGTGTAGTGCGGCAGCGCCTTCCCGACACCTGCGAACGCGTAGATCATCAGTCCGGAGCAGTCGAAGCCGACCTTGTTGTAGTCCCCGTGACTGTCCGCCACGCCGCCGTCGCGGATGCCCTTGGTGGGGCCGTTGGCGTCGCCGCCGCCCCAGGCGTAGGTCACGCCGAGCTGTGACAGCGCACGGTTGACGACGGTCTCCACGCGGGCCGAGCTCGACGGTGTGCCGGCGTCGACGCCGCCATTGCCCTGGCCCGGCCTGGTCGGGGCGGCCGGACCGTCGGCGAGTGAGCCGAAGTCGGCCGCGCTGATAGCGTCGGCGACCTGCTGGACGATGGCCTCGGTGTCGCCGTTGATGCCGGCGTCCACGGCTGCCCCGACACTGCCGGCGTCGATCGCCCCGCCCGCAGCACGGGTGAGCTCATCCGAGGACCCGCCGGCGAACTGCCGGATGGCGCCGAGATCGAGGTGGGAGGGCAGGGCAAAGGCGATGTCAGCCGCCTGCCGGCCGGCTTCGGGCTGGTCGGCGAGCGCACGGACGGCATGTTCGCGCATCGCGGTCTCGTCGACGGTGACCTCGTTCGCGCCGCCTGTGGCGGGCCCCGCCGGGGACGCCCCGGCGGCGGCGAGTGCGGTCTGCTGTTCTTCGAGGTCGCGGGTGAGCTGCTCGACCTCCGATTCGAGGGTGGTGACCTCGCTCGAGACTGACGTGACCTGGGCCGCTGCGCCGTCACGGCGAGCCGAGGCGTCGTCGTATCGCTGCGCTGCCGCCTCCCGGGCGCCGAGCGCTTCACTCTCCCTGCGGGCGGCCTCATCGGCGGCGGCGACCATGTCGCCCACCACGCTCCGCTGATCGGCTGCTGCCCGCTGCAGGTACTCCTGGCGGAGGCCGGCGTCGGCCGGGTCGCCGGGGTCGAGTAGCGCTGATGCGGCGCCAGGGGCGGTGCCCTGGCGGTGCAGGAGCCGCGAGTAGTCGTCCAGGGTTCCGCGCGCCGACTCGACACCCGACTCGGCCTTCTCGCGTTCGGTCACGGTGCGGTCGGCATCCGCGATGGCGCGATCGAGTTCGACGCGGGCCATCTGCAGATCGACCAGCGATTTGTTGACGTCCTCGCGCGCGACGGCGATCCCCTCGCGTTTCGCATCGAGACGAGCTGTGGCGTCGGCGACCGCACGGATCAGACCACTGATGTCACCCGGGGCGACCCGGGTGGCTTCCTGGGCGGTGGCGACAGGTACCTGGACGACGGCGGTGCCGGTCGCCAGGACGAGAGCCGCGGCGACGGCGGCGCGCCCGGGCGCACGGCCGGGGCTTCTACGGTTGCGCACCCCACGGGTGCGCCGCGACGAATGGTCGGGCTCCACGTTTCACCTTCCGCTGACCGCACCGGGGTGCGGCGTCTCGCGCGGCCCGTTCGACGGGTCGCGTGCCCGAGTCGGTGGAGGACGTCCCGTGATGCCTTCCCCTGCGCCACTGGAGTCACAACCGGCTCGGTAGAACCTATGGTTCCTTAAGCACCGTAGGTCACAGCGAGCACATGTGAAACATCAGGCGGCAAAATACACTGCTGTAACTTGAAAAACCGGTTTCGCGGCGGCGTGTCGCCGTGGATGTGGTACCGCTGGCCTCGCCTCCGATGGCGGGCGAGACGCGGCGGGGCGGCGGTGGAGCGGCCGGTCGTGAACGCGGAGGTGAGACGTGCTCCGGGTGGGTCAGCGGCGTCGGCGGCGCAGGACCGTGGCGAACGCGATCACGGCCACGATGGCAAGGACGAGGGTGATCGCGGTGAGTGCACCCCAGGGCGGGGCGGGGGCGGCGACTTTGTGGGCGAAGACCGATGCCGAGGCGACCGGATCGAACTCCTCCCATGCGTCGTCCTGCCCTGCCTCGAGGCGGTGGCGCGGGATCGTGTCGCTGGAACTGCCCACGAATGCCGGCGTCCGGACGAAGATGGTGCCCTCGAACTCCTCGTTGAGGAACGCCGCCAGATCCCTGGCGTCGGTGTATACGGCGGCGGGCGCCTCGGTGTAGACGACCTTCAGGTCGAGGCCGCGCTCGGCCGCGTCGTCCACCACGGTGCGGAGCCCGTCGACGAACGGCTCCGGCGCGGCCACCCCGTCGTCCGCGAGGTCGGCGACGACGGCCTGGTAGTCGAGCCAGTACGGGACCTCGCCCAACTGCAACGACAACAGGGGCTCGTCCACATAGGCGAGGGTCGTCACGGCGTCATCGGGGTCGTCCACGTCGGACATGGTGCCACCTCGTCGTCGTCGTCCGGGAGCGCACGCGCCGAACGGCGTCAGATCCGGTACCGCTCCCCACGTTCGGGCGTGCCGGGCGCTAAACAGGACGGGCGTACTGCTAAATTGGTGGTCGCAGACCGGGCAGAGGGTTCACAATGGATCCTGTGTCCGACCCGGCGTCGCCCGAAGTACGACACAGGCGACACCGGGAGGGATGACTAACCGACATTCACACCACGAGTGGAGCTGACGTGACAGCAAGCATTGACAGCTTTGGCGCCAAGGGGACCCTTGAGGTCGGCGGCGAGGCCTACGAGATCTACCGCCTCTCGGCGGTCGAGGGAGCCGAGAAGCTCCCCTATTCCCTCAAGGTACTGACGGAGAACCTCCTTCGTACCGAGGACGGCGCCAACGTCACCAAGGCGCACATCGAGGCGCTCGCCGGCTGGGATCCGAGCGCCGAACCCGACACGGAGATCCAGTTCACGCCGGCGCGCGTGATCATGCAGGACTTCACCGGCGTGCCGTGCATCGTCGACCTGGCCACCATGCGTGAGGCCGTCGAGACCCTCGGTGGCGACCCGAACAAGGTCAACCCGCTGGCGCCCGCCGAGATGGTCATCGACCATTCGGTGATCATCGAGTCGTTCGGCGGACCGAACTCCTTCGAGAAGAACGTCGAGATCGAGTACCAGCGCAACGAGGAGCGGTACCAGTTCCTGCGCTGGGGCCAGGGCGCCTTCGACGACTTCAAGGTCGTCCCCCCGGGGACCGGCATCGTCCACCAGGTCAACATCGAGTACCTCGCCCGCTCGGTTATGGTGCGGGGCGGCCAGGCGTACCCGGACACCTGTGTCGGCACCGACTCGCACACGACCATGGAGAACGGGCTCGGCGTGCTCGGCTGGGGCGTCGGCGGCATCGAGGCCGAGGCCGCCATGCTGGGCCAGCCCATCTCGATGCTCATCCCGCGCGTCGTGGGCTTCAAGCTCACCGGCTCGATCAAGCCGGGCGTCACCGCGACCGACGTGGTACTCACCATCACCGAGATGCTGCGCAAGCACGGTGTGGTGGGCAAGTTCGTGGAGTTCTACGGTGCGGGTGTCGCGGCCGTGCCGCTCGCCAACCGCGCCACCATCGGCAACATGAGCCCGGAGTTCGGTTCGACCTGTGCCATGTTCCCGATCGACGGCGAGACCATCGACTACCTGCGCCTGACCGGTCGCGACGAGGAGCAGCTCGCCCTCGTGGAGGCCTATGCCAAGGAGCAGGGCATGTGGCTCGACCCCGAGGGCACCGAGCCGGTGTTCTCCGAGTACCTCGAGCTGGACCTGGGCGAGGTCGTGCCGTCCATCGCCGGCCCCAAGCGCCCGCAGGACCGCATCGAGCTGTCCGACTCCAAGAGCGCGTTCCGCAAGGACATCCACAACTACGTCCACAGCGGCAGCGGGAACGACGACGTCCGCGACATGGTCGCCGAGGGCGGGGCCACCCCGCCCGTCCCCCACGGCGCCAAGCTGTCCTTCGCGGACGACGGTTCCGTGCGAGCCGACGCCTCCGTCGGGTCCGACGGCCGCCCCTCGCTGCCCGTGCCGGTCACGGTCGACGGCGGCAATGAGATGATCCTGGACCACGGCATCGTCACGATCGCCTCGATCACCTCGTGCACCAACACCTCCAACCCGTCGGTCATGATCGGCGCCGGTCTCCTCGCGCGCAAGGCCCACGAGAAGGGCCTCACCGCCAAGCCGTGGGTCAAGACGTCCATGGCCCCGGGCTCGCAGGTCGTCACCGAGTACTACGAGCGCGCCGGCCTGTGGCCCGACCTCGAGGCGCTCGGCTTCTACCTGGTCGGCTACGGCTGCACCACCTGCATCGGCAACTCGGGCCCGCTGCCGGAGGAGATCTCGTCGGCGATTCAGGAATACGACCTCACCGCCACCGCGGTGCTGTCCGGTAACCGCAACTTCGAGGGCCGGATCAACCAGGACGTCAAGATGAACTACCTGGCGTCCCCGCCCCTGGTCATCGCGTACGCGATCGCCGGCACGATGGACTTCGACTTCGAGGCCGACGCCCTGGGCAACGACAAGGACGGCAACCCCGTCTACCTCAAGGACATCTGGCCCTCCTCCGAGGAGATCGAGTCGACCATCAAGGCCTCCATCTCCTCCAAGGAGTACACGGAGAAGTACGCCGACGTGTTCGCCGGTGACGAGCGCTGGCGTGGCCTGAGCACTCCGGACGGCAAGACCTTCGAGTGGGACGACAAGTCGACCTACGTGCGCAAGGCCCCGTTCTTCGACGGCATGGAGATGGAGCCGGACCCGGTCTCGGACATCAAGGGCGCACGCGTCCTGGCCAAGCTCGGCGACTCGGTCACCACCGACCACATCTCGCCGGCCTCGACCATCAAGCCGGGTACCCCGGCTGCGCAGTACCTCGACGCGAACGGCGTGGAGCGGAAGGACTACAACTCCTTCGGTTCGCGTCGTGGCAACCACGAGGTCATGATCCGCGGTACCTTCGCCAACATCCGTCTGCAGAACCAGCTGCTGGACGGTGTGTCGGGCGGCTACACCCGGGACTTCACCCAGGAGGGCTCGCCGCAGGCGTTCATCTACGATGCCGCCCAGAACTACGCGGCGCAGGACATCCCGCTCGTCGTGCTCGGCGGCAAGGAGTACGGCACCGGTTCGTCCCGTGACTGGGCCGCCAAGGGCACCCGTCTGCTCGGCGTGCGTGCCGTGATCACCGAGTCGTTCGAGCGTATCCACCGCTCCAACCTCATCGGCATGGGCGTCATCCCGCTGCAGTTCCCCGAGGGCGAGTCGCACGAGACCCTCGGCCTCGACGGCACCGAGTCGTTCGACATCTCGGGCATCGAGGAGCTGAACAACGGCACCACGCCCGAGACGGTCAAGGTCGTCGCCACCAAGCAGGACGGCGGAACCGTCGAGTTCGACGCCAAGGTGCGCATCGACACCCCGGGCGAGGCGGACTACTACCGCAACGGCGGCATCCTGCAGTACGTGCTGCGCAACATGATCAAGGGCTGATCCCCTCTCACATCGACGGCGGTGTGTGGTCGACCTGCTCGATGCGGGGCGACTGCGCACCGCCGCGGTGTATCTGAAGGAAGGTGACTGACATTGCCCAGGGTCAGCCAGGACCACATCGACGCACGACGTCGCCAGATCCTGTCCGGGGCGCGCGGGTGCTTTGCGGAGTACGGGTTCGAGGGTGCCACCGTGCGCCGGCTGGAGGAGGCCACCGGGATGAGCCGGGGCGCGATCTTCCACCACTTCGACGACAAGGACGCGCTCTTCCTCGCGCTGGCGGACGACGACGCCGCGGCGATGGCCGCCACCGTCGCCGAGCAGGGGCTGGTCCAGGTGATGCGGGAGATCCTCACCGACCCGCTGGAGTTCTCCTGGCTGGGCACCCGGCTGGAGATCGCCCGGCGGATCCGCACCGACCCCGAGTTCCGCGAGCGCTGGACGGACCGTCAGGCGGAGGTCGATGCCGCGATCGTCGCCCGGCTCCGAGAGCAGAAGGCCTCGGGCCGTATGCGCACCGATATCCCCGCCGACGTGCTGCGGGTCTATCTCGACATCGTGTTGGACGGCCTCATCACCCACCTGGCCACCGGGCGCGGCACCGACCATGTGGCCGAGATGCTGGATCTGGTGGAGGCGTCGCTCCGTGTCAACCGCGACTGAGCGGTCGGCGTAGGTTGGGGTGCATGAGCACCACGGAGTCGCAGATCCCCACCATCCTCCTCGACGACGGGCGCGCGATCCCGCAGTTGGGGTTCGGCACGTTCCAGGTCCCGCCCGAGGACACGGAGAGGGTGGTGTCCCACGCGCTCGAGGCCGGGTACCGGCACCTCGACACCGCGCAGATGTACGGCAACGAGGAGGGAGTGGGGCGCGCTATCGCGGCCTCGGGGCTGGAGCGCGGGGATCTGTGGGTCACGACCAAGCTCAACAACCCGTTCCACGAGAGAAATGCCGCGCGCGGGGCCACCGAACGTTCTCTGGAGGCCCTCGGCGGTCGCATCGACCTGTACCTGGTGCACTGGCCGCTGGCCATGCACGGGGATGTCGCCCGGGTCTGGGAGGTCATGGAGGAGATCAGGGCCGACCTTCCCGTCGACTCGGTCGGTGTCTCCAACTTCACGGACGCGAACCTCGCAAGGCTGGCGGAGGCCGGCCTGAGTACGCCGGTCGTCGACCAGATCGAGTCCAACCCCTACTTCGTCAACGACGAGCTGCGGGAATCCTGCGCCGCCCGCGGGATCGCGGTGGAGGCCTGGAGCCCGCTGGCCCAGGGCACGGTGTTCGGTGATCCCCAGCTCGAGGCGCTGGCACGACAAGTCGGTCGCAGCGTCTCACAGGTGGTCCTGCGCTGGACCGTGCAGCGCGGTGACATCGTCTTTCCCAAGTCCTCTGATCCGGCACGGATGCGCGAGAACCTCGAGGTGTTCGATTTCGAGCTGACCGAGGAACAGATGGCCTCGATCTCGTCGTTGCACAACGGGTCCCGATCGGGCCCGGACCCGGACTCCTTCGACTGGCGCGGCTGAGCCCGGCGAGGGGTGACGAATCGCGCTCGCCGGGGCCGCGGAGCGGCCTAGAGTCATGCCATGCCCACCTCCGATGCGGGCGCGCCCGGCCACGCGCCGCCGGACCGCTCCACGACCGCGCCCGTGCTGGCCGCCTACGCGGCGGGCAGCCTGGGCACCGGGGCGTTCGGCACGCTGCCCGGGCTGGTGTTGGCGTACTACCTCACCGATTCGATCGGGGTCGCCGCGGCGCTGGCCTCGGTTCTGGTGCTGGTTCCCAAGCTGATCGACGTTCTGGCGTACCCGCTCATCGGCGCGCTCTCCGATCGGGCCTCGCACCGCACCGGTTTCCGCACGGGGCTGATGCTGTTCGGGGCACTGGCGCTACCGCTGCTGTTCATCGCCACGTTCTCGGCGCCGGCGGACTGGAGCACGGGTGCCGCCGGCCTGTGGGTGATGGGTTTCTTTCTCGCGGCATCGCTGGCGTACTCGTGCTTCCAGGTGCCGTATCTGGCGCTGCCGGCCGAACTGACCGACGACTCCGCCCGTCGCGTGACGCTGCTGGCCTGGCGTGTGGCCGTGCTGGCGGCGGCGATCCTCGTCTCCGGCGGAGGCGGCCCGGCACTGAGGGACGCCGCGGGTGGTGGCGCGCGCGGATATGTGGTGATGGCGATCGGTGTCGCCGCCCTGATGTTGCTCGGGATGCTGTGGTCCACGTTCGTCGCAGGTCGCCGCACGATCATGCGTGCCGACGCCCCCGCCCGGAATCTCGCCTTCGCCTATCGTGACGGGATCGACGCGCTGCGGGTGACCCGGCCGTTCCGACTGCTGGTCGCGGTGTTCTGCCTGCAGGCGGTGGCCACGGCGGTGATGCTCGCAGGTGGGCAGTACGTGGCCACGTATGTACTCGGAGACGAGTCCGCGCTGACGGGTCTGTTCCTGGCGCTGGTCGGTCCCGCGCTGGTGGTGATGCCCTTGTGGACCCGTCTGGCACACGCGCGGGGGAAGGTGCGGGCGCTCGCAGCGTCGACCGGACTGTTCACCGTGGCCGCGCTGTTGTTGATCCCCGCCGGGATCGCGCCCGGGGCGTGGGTGCACGTTCCGGTGGCGCTGGCGGGAGTCGCCTACGCGGGGATGCAGGCCCTACCGATGTCGATGCTGCCCGACGCGACCGACCTCGACCGTGCGTTGGGTGGTCGGCGACGAAGTGGCGCCATGAGCGGACTGTGGACCGCATCCGAGACCGGATCGATGGCACTGGGCCCGGTTCTCGTACTCGCATTGCTGGCAGTCGGTGGCTTCCGTTCCGGCGGGGTGGACGAACAGCCGGGGTCGGCGGTCTGGGCGATAGTGCTCGCCTTCTCGCTGGTTCCCGCGTTGCTGGCGGGTGCGAGCCTGCTGATGATCCGTGCGCTGGGTAACTCCTACCCCCGATGGACGGAGAGAGCATGAGTTCAGATTCCCTGACCACCCGGGTCATCGACCGCGGCGAACACGCGCTGGCGCGACTGGCGGCCTTTCGGGAGCAGGATCCACCGACCACCGGCGGGCGGGTTCTCTCCTACGTATACGACTCGGGTCTGCCGGAGTTGGACGACCTCGCGATCCGGGCCGCGCGCCTGGCTCACGGCGTGAACGGGCTGGACCCCACTGTCTTCGCATCGGTCGCGCACATCCACAAAGGGATCGTCGCGCGAATCCGAGAGCTTCTCAACGGCGATGACGGAGTCTTCGGCACAGTGACCTCGGGAGGGACCGAGAGTTGCCTCCTGGCGTGCCTCGCTGCCCGCGAGGTCATGGGCCGTGCCCCCGGGGACGGTGGGACGATCGTCGCGCCGGTGAGCGTGCATGCCGCATTCAGGAAGGCCGCGCACCTGCTGGGCCTGCGATTCAAAGGCGTCGAGGTGGACCCGCGCAGTGGCCGAGCCGCGGCAGCGAACCTCCTCGCGGCCGTCGACGAGGACACGGTGCTCGTCGTGTGCTCGGCTCCCGCCTATCCCAGCGGCGTGATCGATCCCGTCGCGGAGGTGGCGACCGGACTCGAGGCAGCCCATGACGCCCGGATCGGTCTGCACGTGGACGCGTGCCTCGGCGGCCTGGTGCTCCCCCACTGGCCGGCCCCGCCTGGACGGACGGCGCCGGCGTGGGATCTACGTCTGAAGAGGGTCACCAGCATCTCTGCGGACCTGCACAAGTACGGGTTCGCACCCAAGGGAAGCTCGGTGCTGTTGTCCCGGGGAAGGGCACGGCACCGTGCCTCGTGGTTCGCCACCGTCGACTGGCCGGGGTACCCGGTCGTCAACCCCACCCTGGCCGGGTCCAAGCCTCTCGAACCCGCGGCGGCGGCGTGGGTCGTGATGGAGGCACTCGGCGAGGAGGGGCAATGCGAACTGGTGGCGCGCACGGCCCGGGCCACCGATGAACTCCTGGAAGGGCTGGGCGCCATCGAGGGGCTGGCCATCCTGGATCGCGACCCCGGTCCGATCATCGCGGTCGCGATCGACGAATCGGTTCCCGACGATCGACGCGTTCATCCTCACCTGTGGGCGGACGCGTGCGGGCGTCTCGGCATAGCCGTGCAGGCGCAACCGGCGTTCCGTCAGGAGCGGGGCACGTTGCCGTCGTCGTCGCACCTGACCATCACCCCCGTGACCCACCGGATGGTCGAGGAGATCCTCCGGGTCGCGGTCGCGGCGGCGGACGACGTCCGCGGCCTGGCGGCCCCCACCCCACCGCCGGGGTTGGCCGGCGTCCTGGACGCCCTCGAATCCGGGGACCTCTCCTCGGCGGACGTGCTCGCACTGCCCGAGGACGACGTCCACGCGATGATCGTCGATGTTCTGACCGGTGACGACGATGACGAGGCCGGGATGGCGACACTGATCGCCGCGATCGAGCGCCTCCCTGACGAGGTCGGGTCGCGGCTCGTCCGCGCCTATCTCGCGGCTGTCACGGAGACGTGACAATGCGACCCGCGCATCGCGGAGGAGGGCTCGACGGCCGGTTCAGTGATGGCCGAACAAGGCGAGGGCGAGCAGGATCAGACCGACGATCACCATGATCACCACCGCGACGAGCCGCGAATCCCACGCCAGCATCCGGTCGTACGTCGCCGTGACCTTCCGCGTGGCGGCGGGGAAACGCGACCACACCCAGGCCAAGAGGACGAAAGGTGCGATCAGCGACATGAGGAAGACGGCGTAGACAAGGAGTCTGAGCACGGGATCGGAGCTGACGCTCTCGACTGCCCGCCCGACCAGATAGGCGATCGGCAGGGTGGTGAACCCCACCACAGACGAGGTGGCTCCGAGAACGAACAAGCTGGTGGCCTTGGAGTTCTTATGAGAATCGGGAGCCGGGTGGGGCGCCGGACCGGACGCTCCCGCGGCGCCGTCGCGAGCTGTCGGGGCAGAGGCAGGGGCGGGCGCCAGACGAGCCCATACGGCGATCGCACCCGCGGCAACCAGAACGATCACGCCGACGACCAGGTCAACCGCCCGATCCTCCACCACGTCGTCCGCACGATGCTGGACCCGCGAGACCAGGTTCGCGGGATTGAGACCGTGGACGACCAACACCAGAACCGTCGCCCCGGTCATCACCCCGGCAAGCAGCGCGGCGAGTCCGGACCGGACACCCCGGCCACGCGCCAGCGTGTCGGCGGTGGCCCCGTAGAGCACCGGATTCATACCCAGGGCGAGTCCCAGACCGACGAGCGTCGGTACAGCGGCGAACCAGGTCGTCACGTGCGTCATCTGCGCTCGCTCCCTTCAGGGGCGGTTAACACTCAAGGCGGAAGTGGACCCGCCGGTTCACAGTTAACCTAAGCGCATCAAACCCCACGTCGAGAGGTCGGCAATGCGCGTACTCGTCACCAGCTCCAGGAACACCTTCGCCCTGGACATCATCCGCAAGCTCGGAAGTCGTGGCCACACGGTCGTGGCCGCGGACACCTACGGCGGTGCGTCGGGCAGCCACTCGAAGTACCTCGCGGGTCATGCGGTGACGGCCTCTCCCCGATACGACACCGATCAGTTCATCGCGGATGTGAACAAGATCGTCGCGCAGTACGACATCGATCTGATCATCCCGACGTTCGAAGAGGCGTTCTACCTCGCCGCCCGGGCGGCGGACCTGCCCGAGAGCGTGACACTGTTCGCCGGGAAGTTCGCGAAGCTCGCACGACTGCACGACAAGGCCAGTTTCCAGCGACTGGTGGAGGAAGCGGGTGTGCCGATCCCCGAGACGATCGTAGCGACGGATCACGACTCGCTGACGGCCGCCATCGCCAAATATCCCCGCTACTTCGCCCGGGCGGCGTTCTCACGTGGCGGTGTCGCCCTCCTGACGAACACCGGGCCGCTGGCCGGGAAGATGACCGTGGAGGAGTGCCACCCGACCGAGGATCAGCCCTGGCTGGTCCAGCCGTTCGTGGACGGCCCGATGGTCTGCACCTACAGCACCGTCGTCAACGGCCGGGTGACCTCGCAGTGCACCTATCGGGCGCCGGAACAGTGGGCGCACAGTACCGGGATCGCGTTCCTGGCCGTGGACAGCACCGACACCCTCGATTACACGCAGCGCATCATCGACGCGCTCGATCCGACTTTCACGGGTCAGCTCTCGTTCGACTTCGTGGACAACGACGGTCAGCTCTACGCGATCGAATGCAACCCCCGTCCGACCAACGGCGTGATCCTCCTGGAAGCGGACCAGTTGGAGCAGGCACTCACCGGAGAGAATGCGGAGACGTTCGTCGTCGAGCCCGGCGTGGAGCGCCAGATCAGCCTGGCAGTGCTCGCCGATGCGTTCGCCGAGCCGCTCAAGCACCTGCCGATCTCGCTACACGACCTGACCCACGTGAAGAACGTGGGCGCCGGGTGGCACGACTCCATCGCGATGATGTGGAGCCCCGCCACCCTCGTCCACGGCGCCAAGCTCAGTCGCGGCCAGCACGAGGCCGTGCTCGAGGCGTTGGGCGACGACATCGTGTGGAACGGTGAGCCGATCAGCGGGATGACCGACGAGGACGCGGCCCTGCTCGAGGACGTTCACGAACAGAGGGTCTGACGATCTCCTCGATTCCTGCCACGGTCATCCCCCACCGAGGATCGGTGCGGGGATGACCGTGCGGAGCGGCTTTCTGCGCGCGTTGACAGCGCGAACTACGGGCCTCGACCGGGTCAGACGCCCGGCGGACGAGAACGGCCCCGCCTTCGATCTGGCCTATGTCCGAGTCGGTCCGCGGAACGGAGCGCCCCCGCTGGTCGTGGTGCCCGGAGGGCCCGGGCTCGGATCGGTGGTGCCCTACCGGTCGTTCCGACGGCGGGCCGCGAGCCTCGGACATGACGTGATCATGATCGAGCACCGCGGTGTCGGACTGTCCCGGGTCGACCTCACCGGCCGGGACCTGCCGATGTCGGCGATGTGGATCCGGGCGGTCGTCGACGACATCGCCGCCGTCCTGGATCGCGAGTCGGTTGAGTCGGCGCTGCTGGTCGGGTCGTCCTACGGCAGCTACCTCGCGTCGAGCTTCGGTGCGCTGCACCCCGATCGTGTTGCCGGCATGGTGTTGGATTCGGCATTGCAGTCAGCGGCGGACATCGACGTCGAGCGGAGAGCGGTCAGATCGCTGTTCTGGGACGCCGACACCGACATCGCCGCGGACATCCGGCGGCTGCACGCCGACGGGGTGGGCGGGCGCGAGCTCCTCGACGTCTCCCGCGCTGCGTACGAACTCGGCGGGCCGGACCTATTGGGCCCGCTGCTCCGTTCGCAGGTTCGTCGGCGCGGCGGTGTGGCGTGGCGGACTGTGGAGGCCTACGCCTCCCGGGGAGAGTCGATCGTCCACGTCCCCGGTGTCTACGAGTTCGACCTCGTCGGGGCGATCGGGTTCCGCGAACTGGGGTACGGGGCCGAGGCGGACGGACTGCCGCTGGATCCGGCGCTCACCTACGCACCGCTCGCACCCAGGTTCCCGACCTTCGAGGCGGAGCTGATGAACCTAAAGTCCGCAGCCACCGGATTCACCTGGCCGATAGTGCTTCTCACCGGTGATCGGGATCTGCGCACCCCTCCCGCGATCGCCGAGCGGGTGGCGTCGGCGGCGCCGGGCACGACGCTGGTTCGCATCGAGAACGGCCACAGCGCGCTGGAGACCCACCCCGAGGCGCTGCTCGCGGTGGCCGGGTCGCTGGCCGCAGGGACACACGCGCAGCTCGAGCAGCAGGCGGCGGAACTGAACCGGCTCCCTCGCCGGGGGTTCGCCGCACGATCTCCGGCGCTTCTCGCGGCAATGGTCCGGGCAGGGCTCTGAGACGGTGGCTCGATCACATCGCCGGCGGCCAGCGCCGAGCCGGCCGACGCATATCCGCCGGTCGGATCTGGGCGACCGAGCCACATGAAGCAACGCCCCCGGACGTGATGTCCGGGGGCGCGCGACGCTGAGACGTTCGAGGTGTCAGACGAACACCGCGATGATCACGTTGAGGATGGCGAGAAGGCCCGCAGACATCGCCAGAGTGCCGGTGCTGCCGGGAGCCTTGGCCTCCTTCTTGGTGCCGACGATGGCGAGCACCAAGATGACGATCGCGATGACCAGCTTGATGCCGATCTTCATGTGATTCATGTCGGCATCGTTCATCTCGTTCAGGCCCACGAGGATGAGGCCGGTGACGACCTGAAGGATGGAGCCGTGGAGAATTGCCTTGTTGACCGCGGGCGCCTTCATCGTGGCCATCCAGCCACCGATGATGCCGGCGAGACCGACGAAGTGCAGGATGAGAACTATCTTGATGGCGATGTCCATGCCCTCATAGTCTCAGGGCAACCACACTGCGCAGGAGGTAAGGGTCTGCTAAGTGTCGGGGGCTACACATCGCGTGGCCAGAGTCGCATGCTCACGCCAGTTCGACGGTCACATACGCGAACGTGGCGTTCGCACGCTCACGCCAGTTCGACGATCTCCATATATTCCTGGTTCCACAAATCCTCGGTGCCGTCCGGCAGGATGATGACCCGCTCTGGCTCCAGGGCCTCCACGGCGCCGGGGTCGTGCGTCACCAGAACCACGGCGCCCTCGTAGGTCCGCAGCGCATCGAGGACCTGCTCACGCGAGATCGGGTCGAGGTTGTTCGTCGGCTCATCGAGCAGTAACACATTCGCGGCGGACGAGACGAGGCCGGCGAGCGCGAGGCGGGTCCGCTCACCGCCCGACAGCGTTCCGGCCGGCTGATCGAGCTGCGGACCGGAGAACATGAACGCGCCGAGCAGCCCCCGCAGGTCCTGCTCCCCCGCGTCCGGGGCGGCGTGACGGATGTTCTCCCACACGCTCGTGGACATGTCGAGGGTGTCGTGCTCCTGCGCGAAGTAGCCGACCTTCAGACCATGGCCGGACACCACGCCGCCCTCGCCGTCCGTGCGCTCCACCCCGGCAAGCAGCTTGAGAAGGGTCGTCTTGCCGGCGCCGTTGTATCCCAGCACCACAACGCGGCTACCGCGGTCGATGGCCAGGTCCACGCCGGCGAACACCTCGAGCGAGCCGTACATCTTGGTCAGGCCCTTGGCGAACATCGGCGTCTTGCCACACGCGGCGGGCGTGGGGAACTTGATCCGAGCGGCCTTGTCGGCCACCCGGACCTCGTCGAGATCGTCGATCATCGCGTCGGCGCGACGGATCATCTGCTTGGCGGCCGCGGCCTTGGTGGCCTTCGCCCCGAGCTTGGCGGCCTGCATCTTGAGCTGCGACGCCTTCTTCTCCGCATTCGCCTTCTCGCGCCTGCGCCGAGCCTCATCGGTGGCACGGGCGTCGAGGTACTTCTTCCACCCCATGTTGTAGGCGTCGATCTCGCCGCGGACGGCGTCGAGGAACCACACCTTGTTCACGACGGCCTCGAGGAGTTCGACGTCGTGGGAGATGATGATCAATCCGCCCTCGTGCTTCTCCAGGAACTGGCGCAGCCAGGTGATGGAGTCGGCGTCGAGGTGGTTGGTCGGCTCGTCGAGGAGCAGCATCGTCCGCGACTTGCCGGCGCCGTCGGACGCGGCGAACAGGATCCGTGCCAACTCCACGCGTCGACGCTGTCCGCCGGACAGCGTTCCCAGGTTCTGGGTGAGGATGCGGTCCTCGAGCCCCAGGCTGCTGCAGATGCGGGCGGCCTCGCTCTCGGCCTCGTATCCGCCGCGCGCGGAGAACTCGTCCTCTAGCCGACCGTATCGACGGACGGCCTTGTCCATCGCCGCATCGTCCGGGGCGTCGACCATCTGCGCCTGCGCCGTGGCCATATCCGCCATGAGCACATCGAGTCCGCGGGCGGAGAGCACGCGGGACCGGGCCAGCTGGTCCATGTTGCCCTCGCGGGGATCCTGCGGGAGGTAACCCACCTCGCCGGAGCTCGTGACGGACCCCGCGTAGGGTTCACCCTCGCCGGCGAGGATCCTCATCGTCGTCGTCTTCCCCGCGCCGTTACGTCCCACCAGGCCGATCCGGTCGCCGGGCTGGACCCGCAACGAGGACCCGTCCATGTGGAGCAGGGTGCGTACGCCGGCGCGCACCTCCAGGTCGTCGATGGTGATCACGTGCGCGGGTACCTCATTTGTTCTCGGGGGGTTTTCGGGCCGACTCGCAACTCTACCGGCGCTCCGAGCGCGGCGACGAGTCCGGTGACCTGGGTCTCCGCGCCGACGTCACGGGCCGTCGGCAGAGGGTCACCCCGAGCGTCGCCCGTACAGGTTCTGCACGCACCGCCCGAGGCTGCCGTGGTCGTCGGAGATCCTGGTGTCGGTGAGGACGCCCTGCTCCGGTGAGCCGATCGTCTCGGTGTCGAGGTGGACCCACCCGGGGCGGGGATCGCGGTGCAGCGACACGACCAGGTCGCAGTTGATCGCCGGGTGGGTCAGCGGATTACTGCCCATCGACACGCCGCTCGAGGAGTCCGCCACCACGACGGTGTGCTGCCAGCCGGTCATGGCCTCCCCCTCGATCAGGTCCGCGCGGGAGCGGCCCCAGGCCCGGGCGGGGCCGAGCTCGTCACCGCTGCCGGAGATGAACGCGAAATCCACCACCGACAAATACCCGTCCTGATAGGCGTAACTCATCATCGCCCCACGCTCCAGGACATCGGGAGCCGGCGGTCCCGCATGTGTGCCGACGGTCGGAAAATCCGCGGGCGTGCGGCGCATCCGCCATCCCCGGGCGACGAGCGCGGGCCGGCCGTTGACAGACGCAGTGGCCTCGAGCAGCTCCACGCTGCGCCCGGGCCGGATCCGGTGCACCTCGATGTCCAGTGGTGCGATCGGCACGGGCCCGAGTACGTCGACCGACAGCCGCGCCAGCCGCACCTCGGGCTCGGCCTCGAACTGCTCCAGTGCCCGTACCAGCAGCGCACTCGGGGGTCCCGCGTGCTGCGATTCGGCCGACCAGGGGCCGGCGGTCAACGGCGTCGACTCGAATCGCCCCCGGTCAACCTGCTGGTAGAACGAACCGGACATGGGACTCCCTTCGGGCGACGGCGGTAGGGTCGATCCCCATGGATGCTACGGGTAGCGGGCTGTTCGACGTCGCGATCGTCGGCCTGGGTCCGGCCGGTCGCGCGCTGGCCTCCCGGTGCGCGGGCGCCGGACTCACGGTATTGGCGGTGGACCCGGCGCCGGATGCGGTGTGGCGTCAGACCCTGTCGCTGTGGGCCGATCAGGTTCCCCCGTGGCTACGCGCGGACGCCTGTGGCACCGACGTTCTCGCGAACCGGGTGTACGGCCCCGCGATGTACGCGCCCGAGCGAGCGGTCCTCGAGCGGGAGTACGCGGTACTCGACACCGAGGAGTTGCACGCCGCCCTGCCGCTCGGCCCCGGGGTCACCGTCGAGCGTGACACCCTTGACGACTCCGGGGTGCTCGCCCTCACCGAGCGGGCGCATCGTGTCGTGGACTGTCGCGGCGCCGGTGGCCAGCGCAACCGTGGCCCGCTACAGACCGCCTACGGGATCGTCGTGGAGGCCGACGCCGCGGCGCCCGCCCTCGGCGGTGAGTCCGCGCTGTTCATGGATTGGCGCTCCGATCACGACGACGACGAGGCCGGCCCCGGATTCCTGTACGCGATACCCGTGGGCCCGGGCCGTGTCCTCCTCGAAGAGACGTGCCTCGCCGGGTGGCCGGCCCCGAGACCGGCCGTCCTCGAGACCCGCCTGCGCTCGCGGCTGCGGCGTCGGGGCGTGGACCGGGCCGCGCTCGACGAGCCGCTCGCGGTGGAGCGTGTACGCATCCCGCTCACGCCCCGCCCCCGCTACGCCGCGAACCCGCGGGTTGAGGCCTTCGGCACCGCCGGTGGGTACGGTCACGCTGCGACCGGCTACTCGGTCGCGGCCGCGCTCGGGGCGGTCCCGGGGGCGGTCGTGGCATTGGGTACCGGCCGGCCGATTCCTGAGCCCCGCTCCCCCCTGACCACAGCTCTGCACTCCCTGGGACTGCGGGCACTGTTGCGCGCGGATCACGAAACGGTACGGGAACTGTTCTCCGCCTTCGGCAGGCTGGAGTCCCGTAAGCAGCGGTGGTTCCTCGACGCGGCCAGCCCGTCGTATCAGGTGGGATCGGCGATGTGGGGCATGTGGGCCGACATGCCGGTACAGCAGAAAGCCGGCATGATCGCCGCGGTCCTGAAGAAGGATCCGCGCGACCATGCCGGCTCGTCGGGTTCTGACTAGACGGTGAACCCGATGGCGCGGAGCTGCTCGCGGCCGTCGTCGGTGATCATCTGGGGGCCCCACGGCGGCATCCAGACCCAGTTGAGCTCGAGCTCGTTGACGAGGTCCGAACCGACGGTGGCGCTGCGCGCCTGGTCCTCGATCACGTCGGTAAGCGGACACGCGGCGGACGTGAGTGTCATGTCCACGCGTGCGATGGTCGACCCCTCGGTCTCGCCCGGTCGGACCCAGATGTCATAGACCAGGCCCAGGTCGACGACGTTGATGCCGAGTTCGGGGTCGACCACGTCACGCATGGCCTCCTCGAGATCGGCCACCAACGCGAGGTCGTCCTCGGACTGCTCCGGCCGGTTGGGGTCGGGCCGGAACTCGCCGTTGTAGGCAGTGCCCGGGTCCGTGTCGTTCTCCGCCCCCGACATCGGATCGTCGACGGACGGGTCGTTGGCAGGTGTCATCTGCTCGGTCATGTCACATCACTCCTGGTGTTCGGTCTGTTGTGCGAGGGCGTCCTTGAACGCCATCCAGCCCAGTAGGGCGCACTTGACGCGCGCCGGGTAGCGGGACACTCCGGCCAGTGCCACGGCATCGTCCAAAAGTTCTTCGTCGCCCTCGTCCTGGCCGCGGGACGAGATCATGGCGTGGAACGCCTCGAAGATCTCGAGGGACTCCGAGACCGGCCTGCCGACCAGCAGTTCGGCCATCATCGACGTGGAGGCCTGGCTGATCGAACAGCCCTGGGCGTCGTAGGAGACGTCGGCGACCGTGGACTGGTCGTCCGAGAGTTGCAGGCGCAGCGTCAACTCGTCACCACAGGTCGGATTGACGTGATGCACCTCGCACCCGAAGGGCTCCCGCAACCCGCTGTGTTGCGGGCGGCGGTAGTGGTCGAGGATCACTTCCTGGTACATCTGCTCGAGCTTCACAGACCCTGACCTCCAACGCCGAAGAACTCCTGCGCCCTGCGCAGCGACCGCGCCAGCACCTCGACCTCGTCGAGCGTGTTGTACAGCGCGAACGAGGCGCGGACCGTGGACTGTACCCCGAGTCGCCGATGGAGCGGCCACGCGCAGTGGTGCCCGACCCGCACGGCCACGCCGTCGTCGTCGAGGACCTGGCTCACGTCGTGGGCGTGGATCCCGTCGACGACGAAGGAGACGGCGCCGCCGCGCGACACCATGTCAGTCGGCCCGACGATCCGGATACCCGGGATCGAGGCGAGCGCGTCGAGCGCGGCCACGGTCAGCGCCTCTTCGTGGCGGGCGATCGTCTCCATGCCCACCCCCTCGAGGTAGCGCACGGCGGCGGCCAGGCCCACGGCCTGCGACACCATCGGCACGCCGGCCTCGAAGCGCTGCGGGGGATCCGCGTACGTGGACTCCTCCATCGTCACCGTGGCGATCATCGATCCCCCGGTGAGCACCGGAGGCATCGCCTGCAGGAGCTCTCGACGCCCGTAAAGGACGCCGATCCCGGTGGGGCCGAGCATCTTGTGGCCCGAGAACGCCGCGAAGTCCACACCCAGAGCGTGGAAGTCGACGGCCATGTGCGGCACCGATTGGCACGCATCCAGGACGACGAGCGCGCCCACCGCCCGTGCCGACTCGACGACGCGTGCGACGTCGGTGACCGCACCGGTCACGTTGGACTGGTGGGTCACGGCCACGACCTTGACCGCATCGGTCAGCCGGACCGAGTCGAGGTCGATGCGTCCGTCATCGGTGACGCCGTACCAGCGCAGGGTGGCGCCGGTGCGCCGGCACAGCTCCTGCCACGGAACGAGGTTCGCGTGGTGCTCGAGTTCAGAGATCACCACCTCGTCCCCCGGCCCGAGCGTGTACTCGCCGAAGCGGGGGTCCCCCAGGGCGAACGCGACGAGGTTCAGGGCCTCGGTGGCGTTCTTGGTGAAGACCAACTCGTCGACGTCAGCGCCGACGAACCGACCGATATCGGCGCGGGCGCCCTCATAGGCGTCCGTCGCCTCCTCAGCCAGCTGGTGGGCGCCACGGTGCACGGCCGCGTTGGAGTGCAGGAGGAAGTCCCGCTCCGCGTCGAGCACCTGGACGGGGCGCTGCGAGGTGGCCCCGGAGTCCAGGTACACCAGGGGCTTTCCGTCACGGACGGTCCGGTGCAGGATCGGGAAGTCCGCGCGGACCGCGGTGAGATCGAGAGTCGTGGTCATGGTCTCCCAGCTGTCTGATCAGGCGTTCGCGGGCGTCAGGTACTTCTCGTAACCGTTCGCCTCGAGCTCGTCGGCCAACTCGGCGCCACCGGAGGCGGCGACGCGGCCGTCGACGAACACGTGAACCGTGTCGGGCTTGATGTACTGCAGGATCCGCGTGTAGTGGGTGATGAGCAGGATCCCGCCGTTCTCCTCCGCCTTGTAGCGGTTGACGCCCTCGGAGACGACGCGCAGGGCGTCGACGTCCAGGCCGGAGTCGGTCTCGTCGAGAACGGCGATCTTCGGCTTGAGGAGGTCGAGCTGAAGGATCTCGTGGCGCTTCTTCTCGCCGCCGGAGAAGCCCTCGTTCACGCTGCGCTCGGAGAACGCCGGGTCGAAGTCCAGGTCGGACATGGCTTCCTTGACCTCCTTGACCCAGTGGCGCAGCTTCGGGGCCTCGCCACGCACGGCGGTAGCCGCGGTGCGCAGGAAGTTGGCGGTGGAGACTCCGGGGATCTCGGTCGGGTACTGCATGGCCAGGAACAGGCCGGCGCGCGCCCGCTCGTCGACCTCCATCTCCAGGACGTTCTCGCCGTCCAGGGTGACGGTTCCGCCGGTGACCTCGTACTTGGGGTGGCCGGCGATGACGTATGCCAGGGTCGATTTGCCGGAGCCGTTGGGGCCCATGATGGCGTGGGTCTGGCCGGACTCGATGGTCAGGTTGACGCCCTTGAGGATCTCGACGGTCTCCGGGGCGTCCTCGGTGGCGGCGACGCGGGCCGTCAGGTCCTTGATCTCGAGAATGGTCATTTCAGTGCTCGCAATCTGTGTGAAAGGTCTTGGGGAATTACTCGGGGCCGGACGTCAGATACCGGAGGACTGCAGCTCCAGCTCGACGGCCTCGGTGATCCGGTCGCGAACCTCGGGCACACCGATTCGGTTGATCACTTCGCCGAAGAAGCCGCGGACGACGAGGCGTCGTGCGACGTCCTCGGCGATACCGCGCGACATGAGGTAGAAGAGGTGCTCCTCGTCGAACCGGCCGACGGCGCTGGCGTGGCCCGCGCCGGCGATCTCACCGGTCTCGATCTCGAGGTTGGGCACCGAGTCCGCACGCGCCCCGTCGGTCAGGACGAGGTTGCGGTTCATCTCGTAGGTGTCGGTGCCGAGCGCCTGCGACCGGATGAGCACGTCACCGATCCAGACGGTGTGCGCATCCGGCAGGTTCGACTTCGCGTCGCCCTGGAGGGCGCCCTTGTAGAGGATCCGCGAGGTGCAGTTCGGGACCTCGTGGTCGACGAGGAGACGGTGCTCGATGTGCTGCCCGTCATCCGCGTAGTACAGACCATTGAGGTGGGCCGTGCCGCCGGGTGCGGTGTACCGGACGGACGGGGCGATTCGTACGACCTCGCCACCGAAGGTGACGGCGGTGTACGTCACGGTGGCGTCGCGGCCGACCTGCAGGTGATGGCCGGCCAGGTGCACCACGTCGTCATCCCAGTCCTGGATGAGCACGACCTCGAGGTGGGCGGAATCGCCGACGATGAACTCGGCGTTCTCGGCGACGGTGCCGCCGCCGCGCTGATCGACCACGAATGTGGCGTTGGCGAACGGCTCCAGACGGACCTGCGTGTGGCCGAACGCCACGTTGCCCTCGCCCGGGCCGTCGACGGTGACGTAGACGGGCTCGTCGATCACCTTGTTCTTCGCCACGGTGATGATGGTGGCCTCGTCCGCGGCGGTGAAGGCCTGGGCCGCGACCCGATCGCGGGGCGCACCGGCCTCGCCGACGCGCTTGTCACCGGTGGTGACGGTCTCGACGGTCAGTCCGTCCTGCTCGGCGAGGGACACGAGGATCCGGCCGGTGGCCTCGACGTTCGAGCCGTCGTGGATGCCACGCAGGCGCCGCAGCGGGGTGAACCGCCAGATCTCGTCCTTGTGGCTCGGGACCTCGAAGGCGCCTACGTCGAAGGAGGAGAACTGGTCGCCCTTCGTCGCGCCGACGGGGATCCCGTAGCGGTCGGTCACCGGGGCCGGCGCGGAGGCCGGGGTGGGGGTGGTGGTGGTGTCGGTCATGGTGGTCAGCCCACCGATCCTTCCATCTGCAGTTCGATCAGGCGGTTGAGCTCGAGGGCGTACTCCATCGGCAGCTCCTTGGCGATGGGCTCCACGAATCCGCGGACGATCATCGCCATGGCCTCTTCCTCGGCCAGGCCGCGGCTCATGAGGTAGAACAGCTGGTCCTGGCTCACCTTGGAGACCGTGGCCTCATGCCCCAGCGTCACGTCATCCTCGCGGATGTCGATGTACGGATAGGTGTCCGAGCGGCTGATGTTGTCCACCAGCAGCGCGTCGCACTCGACGTTGGACTTGGAGCCCTTGGCGCCGGGGTTGATCTGGATCAGCCCGCGGTAGGCGGAGCGCCCGCCGCCGCGCGCCACCGACTTGGAGACGATGTTCGACGACGTGTTGGGCGCCAGGTGCAGCATCTTCGAGCCGGTGTCCTGGTGCTGGCCCTCGCCGGCGAACGCCACGGAGAGGACCTCTCCCTTGGCGTGCTCACCGGTCAGCCACACGGCGGGGTACTTCATGGTGACCTTGGAACCGATGTTGCCGTCGATCCACTCCATGGTGGCGCCCTCTTCGGCACGGGCACGCTTGGTCACCAGGTTATAGACGTTGTTCGACCAGTTCTGGATGGTCGTGTAGCGGCAGCGACCGCCCTTCTTGACGACGATCTCCACCACGGCCGAGTGCAGCGAGTCCGACTTGTAGATCGGCGCGGTGCAGCCCTCGACGTAGTGCACGTAGGCGTCCTCGTCCACGATGATCAGCGTCCGCTCGAACTGGCCCATGTTCTCGGTGTTGATGCGGAAGTAGGCCTGCAGCGGGATGTCGACGTGCACGCCCTTGGGGACGTAGATGAACGAGCCGCCCGACCACACCGCGGTGTTGAGCGCGGAGAACTTGTTGTCGCCCGACGGGATCACCGAGCCGAAGTACTCCTCGAAGTACTCCGGGTGCTCCTTGAGGGCGGTGTCGGTGTCCATGAAGATGACGCCCTGGCTCTCCAGGTCCTCACGGATCTGGTGGTAGACCACCTCGGACTCGTACTGCGCCGCGACACCGGCCACCAGACGCTGCTTCTCGGCCTCGGGGATGCCGAGCTTGTCGTAGGTGTTCTTGATGTCCTCGGGCAGGTCCTCCCAGCTGGTGGCCTGCTTCTCGGTCGAACGGACGAAGTACTTGATGTTGTCGAAGTCGATCCCCGAGAGGTCGGAACCCCAGGCCGGCATCGGCTTCTTGTCGAAGATGCTCAGCGCCTTGAGTCGCTTCTCGAGCATCCAGTCGGACTCGTTCTTCTTGGCGGAGATGTCACGCACGACCGCCTCGGAGAGTCCACGCTGCGCGGTGGCACCGGCGTCGTCCGAATCGTGCCAGCCATAGTTGTACTGACCGATGGAGGCGATCCGCTCCTCGTCGGTGGTCGGCTCGGTGACGTCGGCCGTCACCTGGTCTGGGGTGATGGTCATCGCACTGTCCTTTCGGCGGTCGAAGCCGGCGCGGGTGCGCCGGCCGGTGCGGGGATCGTGGCCGCGAGGAACTCCGCGGACACGGTCCCTGTCGGGATGTTCGTGGTGCAGGCGCAGTTGCCGCCCGCAATGGTGGCGAGGCGCTGGACGTGGGTGCCCACTATCTCGGACACCACCTCCTGCTCGGCCTCGCACAGTTCCGGGAAACGAGAGGCGACGTTCCAGACCGGGCAGTGGTGCTGACAGACCTGCAGGCCGGTCCCCACCTCCTCGACGGACGAGGCGTATCCGGCCTCGGACAGCGCGGACGCGATGTCGGACGCGGCGCGTTCGACATCGTGCGGCCCCTCAGCTGGTCGGACGTGTCCGATCACCGAACGGACTCGCTCTCGGGCGAAGTCGATAACCGCCTCGGAGCCGCCGATCCGGCGCAGCGCCGTGAGTGCCTCGACGGCCAGGTGATCGTACCCGTGCTTGGCCGTGCTGCGTCCGGAGGCCGTGACCTGGAAGGCCTTCGCCGGTCGGCCGCGGGTTCCGGCCGGACGCGTGTGCGCGGGCTCCACCTCGCCGACCTCGACGAGGTTGTCGAGGTGTCGTCGGACGCCTGCGGCGGTGAGGCCGAGTTCGCGTCCGATCTCCGTCGCGGTGAGCGCTCCTCGGGCAAGGAGAAGTTCACGGATCGCCGAGCGCGTGTCCGGGCGTGCGCTGGTGGCGTATGCGTGCTGCACGCTCATGCGTCACTCCCTTCCGGTTATGCTCGTTGCGCCCCGAGTGGGACGCACCACCTGATATTACGCAACAAACTTGTGTCGGAAATATTCCCCCACCCCCGGGCGCGTCCGACAGGGGTGGTCGAGGGTGGTCCGACGGCGCCTGCGGTGGAGGAAGGTCGGGACAGTGGCACGCGAATTCCCCCTGCGCGGCGCGGGTGCGGTGACCGCCCGGTTGCACACCGCGGAGTTGCCCACCGGCTCGCCGATGTCCGCCGAGATGGCGCGGCTCCGGCGCATCCGGTTGACCGGGACCACCGCTGCGGTCGCGATGGCGGTCGGTGCGCTGGGCGCCGGCGCGTTGCCCGTGCTTCAGAACCCCGCTGCGGGGGAGCGGCTGTTCGGTCTGTGGCTCCGGCTGCAGCAGTCCTCGATGACCGTCGTCATGGCGGGAATGGTCGTGGTGGTCATCTGCTGGCTGCTGCTCGCCCCGTACGTCCTGGGCCGGGACAGGCGCGGGCGACTCAGCGGGCGGATCGACCGGGCGACCCTGGACCGCATCATCGCGTCGTGGGCGCTGCCTCTGGCGGTGGCCCCACCGATGTTCAGCAAGGACGTCTACAGCTATCTCGCACAGGGGGCGATCGGGAACTCGCAGGACGACCCCTACGCGCTCGGCCCCGTGTCCGCGCTGGGCACCTCGCACGCCCTGGCCATCAACGTGCCGGACATCTGGCGTGACACCCCGAACCAGTACGGGCCGCTGTTCCTGGGCGTCCAGAAACTCATCCACGCCATCACCGGCGAGGAGGTCGTGCCCGCCATCATCCTGCACCGCGTGGTGGCCGTGATCGGCATCCTCATGCTCGGCTGGGCCGTCCCCCGCCTCGCCGAGTACTGCGGGGTCTCGGACGTGGCCGCGTTGTGGTTGGCCGTGGCCAACCCGCTCGTCCTGTTCCACCTGGTCTCGGGCATCCACTCGGAAGCGCTCATGATGGGGCTGCTGGCGATCGGGCTCGTGCTGGCACTGCGGGCCGTCGAGGCCCCACCGGGTCGACGCACCACCGCCATGTTCGTCCTCGGCACGGTCCTGGTTACCGGGTCGGCGTTGGTGAAACTGCCGACCGTGGTCGCGCTCGGGTTCGTCGGGATGGCGCTCGCGCGACGGTGGGGTGCGGGGTGGCGCGCCACCGTCAGGGCGGCTCTCGCGATGCTCGCGGTGAGCGGGGTGACCACCGGCGTCGCCATGCTCGTGACCTCCTCGGGGCTGGGATGGATCACCAAGCTCGGGGCGGCCACCTCGCTGCGGAGCTGGCTCTCGCCCCCCACCGCTCTCGGCGTGATCGCCGGAGGAACAGGCCAGTACCTGGGGTTGGGCGATCACACCGAGCAGATCCTCGTCATGGTGCAGACCGCGGCCCTCATCGCTGCCGCGGCGTTCACGGTGCGCATGCTGTTCGCGGTCCAGGCCGGCCGGATGAACCCGGTGGGCGGACTGGGCGTGTCCATGGCCGCGATCGTCCTGTGTTTCCCCGTCGTCCACCCCTGGTACGTACTGTGGGCCCTCGTGCCCCTGGCCGCATGGGCATCGCGTGTGGAATTCCGCATCCCGGTGGTGGCCGTCAGTGCGGTGCTCGCCTGCTTCACACTCCCGCCCGGTGCCGGTCTGCCCCCTTTCGTGACAGTCCAGGCCTGGGCTGCGACGGTGGTGACCGTTCTGATCGTGCTCGTCGCCCTCTTCCGGTGGCCCGGGCTGTTGCGCTACCGCTAGGCGCGTCGGCCTACAATCGGCAGCCGTGACCCCATCGACCCACTCCCCCGCGCTACAGGTCGAAGGACTTGTCAAGACGTTCGGCGCCACCACTGCCGTCGCCGGTCTGGATCTGACCCTCGAGCGCGGTCAGGTCATGGCCCTGCTCGGGCCCAACGGCGCGGGCAAGACCACCACGGTCGAGATCTGCGAGGGCTTCCTCCGCCCGGATGCCGGGACCGTACGGGTACTGGGGATAGACCCCGTCACAGATCGTCAGGGTGTCCGAAACCGGATCGGCATGATGCTGCAGGGCGGAGGGGCGTATCCCGGAGTCCGCGCCGGCGAGATGCTCCGACTGGTGGCCGCGTACTACTCCGACCCCCTGGACCCGGACTGGCTACTGGACGAGCTCGGACTGAGCGATCACGTCAACACGCCGTACCGACGGCTGTCGGGCGGCCAACAGCAGCGGCTCTCCCTCGCGATCGCCGTCATGGGCCGGCCCGAGCTGGTGTTCCTGGACGAGCCGACCGCCGGGCTCGACGCCCAGGCGCGACACGCGGTCTGGGACCTGGTCCGGGCGCTCCGCGCTGACGGGGTGGCGGTCCTGCTCACCACCCATCTCATGGACGAGGCCGCGGCGCTCGCCGACGAGGTGGTGATCGTCGACCGCGGGCGGCAGGTCGCCTCCGGCAGCCCCGCCGAACTAGAACGGGACGGTACGACCGAGGGCGTGACCCTCGTCGTCGACACCGACGTGGTCCCGTCCCTCCTCGACGGCGTGCTCGGGCCGGACCACACCGTCACGGCCGGCAGCGCCGCCGGCGTGCTCGAGGTCCACGGCCCTGTCTCCCCGGAACTGATGACCGCGCTGTGCACCGCACTGGAGCGGGCCGGCGTCCAACTCACCTCCCTGGCCACACGGACCAGGAGTCTCGAGGAGGTCTTCCTCGACCTGACCGGACGGGATCTGCGATGAGCCACCCCCAGACCGCGCACAACCGGTTCGCCCCCGGTACCTTCGCCCGGCCCTCGGCCCCGGCACCGGTCCGGCGCATGGCCGCCGCCCAGACCCGTATGGAACTGACCCTGTTCCTGCGCAACGGAGAGCAGCTGCTGGTAGCTCTCATCATTCCGCTCGCCGCGCTGATCGCCCTCGTCGCGATCGACTTCGGGGCCGTTCCGGAACCTCGCGTCGACCACGCGATCACCGCGGTTCTGACGATGTCGGTGATGGGGACCTCGTTCACCGGGCAGGCGATCGCCGTGGCCTTCGACCGCAGGTACGACGCGCTCAAGCGGCTCGGGGGCACGCCTCTCCCGCCGGCCGTCATCATCGCGGGGAAGATCCTGGCCACGCTCATCCTGGTGGCCGGGCAGACGGTCATCCTCGGCGCGATCGCCATCGCGATGGGGTGGCGGCCCTCCCTCGCCGGTGCCCTGGTGGGCGCGGTGATGATCGCGCTCGGATCCGCCGCCTTCTCGTCGATGGGCCTCCTCCTCGGCGGCACGATGCGTGCCGAGATCGTCCTCGGACTGGCCAACCTCATCTGGTTCGTGCTCATCGGAGCCGCGGGACTCGCTATCGGGGTGGTCGACCTCCCCGCCCGGGTGGCCGACCTCCTCGTCGTCGTCCCCTCCTACGCACTGACCGACGCGCTCCTCACCGCCGACAGCGGCGGCCTCCCCGCGCTCGCCGCGGCGGTCCTGCTCGGTTGGACCGCCGTGTGCGGCTGGTTTGCCGTACGTCACTTCTCTTTCACCTGATAGCAGACCCCGACAGCTCGCGGCCTAGAATCGGGAACGTGACCTCGACATCGCGCGCCCCGTCCTCCGGAACCCCGGCCGAGACCACACCGGCGAAGCCCGGAGGGCTGCTGTCCAGGCTGCCGATGCCGTCGCTGCGGGTCCAGAAGGGCATCGCCCTGGCGAACGTCTTCGCCCAGATCGGCATCATGACGACCGGCGTCACCGTCCGCGTCACCGCGTCCGGGCTCGGCTGTGAGACCTGGCCCCGTTGCAATCAGGACAGCTTCGTCCCCGTCGCCGGCGCGGCTCCCGCGCTCCACCAGGCCGTCGAGTTCGGTAACCGCCTGCTGACGTTCGTGCTGGTGGCCGTCGCCGTCGCGCTGATCCTGGCCCTCCACCGCGCAGGGCGGCGCCAGGACCTTCTCCTGCTCGCCTGGCTGATGCCGTTCGGCATCGTGGCCCAGGCCGTGATCGGCGGGATCACCGTGCTCGCCGGGCTGGCCTGGTGGACGGTCGCGCTACATCTGCTGCCGTCGATGTTCCTGGCGTGGTTCGCCGGGATAGTCTTCGTCCGGATCGGCGAGGACGACTCCGCGCCCGCCCGACGCGTCATCCCCAGGCCGCTGACCTGGCTGACGGGGCTGTCCGTGGTGCTGCTCGCCGGCGTACTCGTCTCGGGCACGATGGTCACCGGCGCCGGGCCACACGCCGGCGACGCCCGTATCGGCGCTGCCGACCGACTGCAGCTGCCCATCCAGTGGTTGGTGCATTTCCACGCGGAGCTGATGATCGGATACGTCTGCCTGCTCATCGGGCTGCTCGCGGGCCTCATCGCACTGCGTACCCCGGGCCCCGCCGTCCGGCGTGCTGCGATCCTCATCGGGCTGATCGCCGCCCAGGCGGTCATCGGTATCACCCAGTACCAGCTCGGTGTGCCCGAACTGCTGGTGATCGTCCACGTCACGCTCGCGGGCGCCATCACCGCGGTCACCGGGGCGCTGTGGGCCGCCGGGACCATTCGGGAACGCATCACCGCCTGATCTTCCGCCCCATCGCATTCCGGCCGGCCCCGGCCACCGGCCGGATGCGCTGCCGGGTGGCGTCGGACGGTACGACGACGGCGACCCCGCCTGGTGGCGGGGCCGCCGTCGATTCGTACTCCCTCTAGAGAAGTGACCCGGAGCCGGCCATACGCTTCCAGTGGCCGGCCGGCACATCAGCCCGGGAGATGAGCTCGCGGGTCCAGTCCGAGCCGGTCAGGCCCTGGATGCCGTCGCGCACCGCTTCGGCCTGGGACAGCGTGTCGACCATGACATCGCCCATGACACCGTCGGCGCCGACGAGGGTCACGCGGACACCCCGACGGCCGGTCGGCTGCAGGACGACGTCCGCGGTGCCGCCGTGGCGGGACAGGAACCTGCTCACGAGCTTGGCGGCCCTGGCGGGAGGAGCCGGAGCGGCGGGAGTCGGCGTCGCCTCGATCTTCTCCGAGGCGGCCTTCTCGGCCGATGCGGCGGACGTGGAGTCCTCGGCGGCGGCCTCCTTCTCCGGCTCTCGGGCGGGCGCCGGGGTGGCGGACTTCGCCGCCGCCTCGTCCGCCTGCGTCTCCTTCGCGGCGGCGTCAGCCTTGTCATCCTCGGTCGACGATGCTGCGGCAGCGCCCGCCGCCGAGGCGCCGCTCGCTGCGGCACCGCCGCCCAGGGTCAGCCCGCCGCTCTTCCCGCCGCCCGGCGCCTTGGCGCCGGAGCCGCCACCGAGGGGCAGCCCGCCGGACTTGCCCCCGCCGGGGGCCTTGGCGCCGGAGCCGCCACCGAGGGTCAGCCCGCCGGACTTCCCGCCACCCGGGGCCTTCGCGGCAGTGGCCCCGGCGGTCGTCTCCGACGACTGCTTGGCTGCCGGCGCCGTCTCGGCGGACTCGGCGGCCGGCGCGTCGGTGGGCGCTCCTGCATCAGCGGGTGCGCCGGTCTCGGCCTCGGCGTCACCGACGGTGTCGGCCGTGTCCGCACCTGCAGCCGCGGCGGCGGCGCCACCGCCGAGAACGAGCTTGCCCGCAGATCCGCCGCCGGGTGCCTTGGCTTTAGAACCGCCGCCCAGCTGGAGCCCCCCGCCCGTGGCGGTGGCAGGCTTCGGTGGGCCGGCGTCAGCAGGCGTCTCGACTGCCGGTGCCTCGGTGGTGGGCTCGGCGGCATCGCCTGCTGCCGATGTGGGCTTCGCCTCGGCTGCCGAATCGGCCTTCGCCTCGGTCGCAGGCTCCGCCTCGGCCGCCGACGCGGGTTTCGGAGCGGGCGCCGCGCCCTCGGACTCCGTGATACGAGACCCGTGGAGCGTCGACGCCCCACCACCGGGCGCCTTCGGGGCGCGCCGCCCGAGCGTGATCGCGCCGCCAGCAGCCGCCGCTGCAGCAACAGGAGCAGTTGCTGCGGCCGCTGTCTCAACGGTAGCGGTCTCAGAAGTCGTGGACTCCGGCGCCGCAGCATCAGCCGCCTCAGCCGACGCCGCGGTCTCCGCGGTCTGCTCGGCGGGAGCCGCCGGCGCCGCAGCCGCGGGTGCCGCAGCCGCAGGTGTCCCGCCGGAGCCGCTGATGACGATGGCGGGCCAGCCGGTCGCCCTGACGTGCGGTCCCCCGGCGTACTGGGAAAGGATCTGCAGGCTCATACGGTGTACCTTATCGCCTCGGCTCTCCCCCGCAGTCCGCCACTCCCGTCCCCCGACCGGAGAGGTGACGATCCTTCTCCTGCGAGATCTTCCATGGTTCCGGATACTGGGCGACATGCGAGCCATTCAGATCGCCCAGCACGGCGGCCCCGAGGTCCTCACCCCCGTCGAGATCGATGTGCCGGTGCCCGGGCCGGGTGAGGTTCTGGTGCGGACGACGTCGGTGGGTGTGAACTACATCGATACTTACCTCCGCGAGGGCATCTACCCGCGGGACCTGCCGTTCATCCCCGGAAGCGAGGGCGCGGGGGTGATCGAGGCGGTCGGCCCGGACGCGACGGATCTGGTCGTGGGCGACCGCGTGGCCTGGTGTCAGGTCCCGGGCTCCTATGCGCAGTACGTCGTGGCACCGACCGACTCGCTCGTGGCGGTGCCCGAGGGAATCGACGACGACGTCGCCGCCTCGATGCTCCTTCAGGGCCTGACAGCCCACTACCTCATCTCCGACACGCATCGGGCGACGGAGGGTGACACCGTTCTCATCACCGCGGGCGCCGGCGGGGTCGGGCAGTTGCTCATCCAACTCGCCGTGAGTCGCGGCTTCCGCGTCGTCACCACCACCTCGACCGCGGAGAAGGCCGAGCTGTGTCGCGCACTCGGTGCGGATCACGTTCTGCTGTACCCGGATGCGACGCCGGAACGTGTGCGTGAACTCTCGGATGGCGGTGTGGCAACCGTGTTCGACGGGGTCGGAAAGGACACCTTCGATGACAGTCTCGCGTCGCTGGCCCGCCGGGGGTCGATGGTTCTCTTCGGTGCTGCGAGTGGTCCCGTGCCGCCGGTTGATCCCCAGCGGCTCAATGAGGCCGGATCGGTGTTCCTGACCAGGCCGACGCTGGCCGACTACATCGCGTCCACGGAGGACTACCGCGAGCGGGCCTCCGAGGTCCTCGAGGGGATAGTCGACGGCTCGTTGCGCCTGACCGTAGGCGCGCGGTTCGGTCTGTCCGAGGCTGCTGAGGCACACCGGGCCCTGCAGTCTCGGAGCACGACGGGCTCACTGGTTCTCGATCCGACCCGGTGAAAAGGCCCGGCGGAGACCCTGTCGGGTCTCCGGCCGGTAAGCGAAGTGGGACCCCGGGCGCCGCCCCGGTCGGGATCCCTGTGGCCGATCAGAGGATCGGCAGCATCTCCGAGATGGTCTGCAGTCCCAGGACGGCGTCGATGGACAGTGCGACGAACACCCCCGCGAGGTAGTTGTTCGACAGGATGAACAGCTTCAGCGGCTTGACCTCGATGCCACGGCGGACGCCTGCCTCCAAGCGGTGCGCCATCACGATGAACCAGACACCGAAACCGACGGCGCCGAGTGCGTACACCCATCCCGCCGCGGGGACGAGAGCAAACGTGCACAGGACCGTGACCCAGGTGTAGATCGTGATTCGCCTGGTGACTCCCTCTTCGGACATGACAACCGGCAGCATCGGGACGCCGGCCGCCTTGTAGTCCTCCTTGTAGCGCATCGCGAGCGCCCACGTGTGGGGCGGAGTCCAGAAGAAGATGACCAGGAACAGCACGACCGCCTGCCACCAGTTGTGCGGCTGGCCCTCGGGCAGGTGGTCCGTGATGACCGCCCACGACACGAACACCGGCATGCATCCGGCGGCTCCGCCCCAGACGACGTTCTGCGCGGTGCGGCGCTTGAGGATCATCGAGTAGACGATCACGTAGAAGAGGATCGTGATGAGGATGAAGAAGGCCGCGAGCCAGCTCTTCGCCAGTAGCCCCAGCCAGAGCATGCTGGCCATACCGAGCACCAGGCCGAAGATCAACGCGGCGCGGCGCGTGATCGCGTGGCGGGCCAACGGGCGGCGCTCGGTGCGCTTCATCACCTGGTCGATGTCGTAGTCGACGACCATGTTGAGCGAGTTCGCACTCGCCGCCCCGAGCCAGCCACCGACGAGGGTCAACAGCACCAGTGAGAGGTGGATGTGGCCGCGATCGGCCTGCAGGAGTGCGGGGATCGCCGCGACCAGGAGGAGCTCGATGACCCGCGGCTTGGTGAGGGCGATGTATGCCATCACCACGTCGAGGACGCGGGAGGGTCCGCCGGACCGAGCCGGTCGCCCCGAAAGCGCGGGAGGAGAGACTGACGGCCCCCCACTCCGGGTCGGGGTGGAATCGTGCACCGTAACTCCTTGCCGCAGACGTGAACGCACTACTCGGCCGATACTACGTGCCGCCCTCGGCGTCCGCGAAAGAGCGGGGGCGGGGACCTGGCGACCCCGGCCGCTGCCGACCACTAAGGTGGTGGACGACATACGCGCGGATCCGCGCCGCACCCTCGACCCGGGAGAACCACAAGTGACCAGCGCGTCGGAGATCACCGAGCTCACCACCGCCCGCCACCCGTCCGATTGGACTGAACTGGACACCCGAGCCGTGGACACCGCGCGTGTCCTCGCCGCAGAAGCAGTGCAGAACTGCGGCAGTGGCCATCCGGGCACCGCGATGAGCCTGGCTCCCCTGGCTTACACGCTCTACCAGCGTGTGATGCGGCACGACCCGACTGATCCGAAGTGGATCGGCCGTGACCGTTTCGTCCTGTCCTGCGGACATTCCTCGCTCACCCAGTACGTGCAGCTGTACCTCGCGGGATTCGGGCTGGAGCTCGACGATCTGAAGGCGCTGCGTACGTGGGGCTCCCGCACCCCCGGGCACCCGGAGTGGAACCATACCGACGGTGTGGAGATCACGACCGGCCCGCTCGGCCAGGGGCTCGCCTCGGCCGTGGGCATGGCCATGGCGGCCCGGTATGAGCGTGGCCTCCTGGACCCGGACACCCCGGCAGGCAAGAGCCCGTTCGACCACTTCATCTACGTGGTCGCCTCCGACGGTGATCTCCAGGAGGGCGTCACCGCGGAGGCGTCGTCGCTGGCGGGGACCCAGAAGCTGGGCAATCTCATCGCGGTGTACGACGACAACGAGATCTCGATCGAGGACGATACGAAGATCGCCTTCACCGAGGACGTCGCGGCCAGGTACGAGGCCTACGGCTGGCACGTCCAGACGGTCAACGGTGGCGAGGACGTCGAGGCGATCGAAGAGGCGATCGCCAATGCCCGTTCCGTCACCGACAGGCCCTCGCTGATCGTCCTCCGCACGATCATCGCCTTCCCCGCCCCGAAGCTGATGAACACGGGCGCGTCCCACGGCGCCGCTCTGGGTCAGGAGGAGGTCGATGCCGTCAAGACGGCTCTGGGTATGGGCGGCACCGAGCCGTTCACAGTGGCCGACGAGGTGATCGCGCACACGCGCGGTGCCCGCGACCGCGGTGCCAGGGTCCATGCGCAGTGGAGCGACATGTTCCACGCCTGGGCCGAGGCGAACCCGGAGCGCAAGGCGCTGTTCGACCGGCTCTACTCCGGCGCGCTGCCGGAGGGTTGGGACGCCGGACTCCCGACCTGGGAGGCGGATGCGAAGGGCGTGGCCACCCGTAAGGCCTCGGCCGCAGCCATCCAGGCCCTCGCGGCCACCCTCCCGGAGTTGTGGGGTGGCTCCGCGGACCTCGCCGGATCCAACAACACCCCGATCAAGGGCGCGGACTCCTTCGGACCCACCACCATCTCCACGGACACCTGGACCGCGTCCCCCTACGGACGGAACCTCCACTTCGGTATCCGCGAGCACGCGATGGGTGCGATCCTCAACGGGATCGCCCTCCACGGTCCCACCCGGCCGTACGGCGGGACGTTCCTCATCTTCAGCGAGTACATGCGGCCGGCGGTCCGGCTGGCCGCCCTCCAGGGCAGTAACGCGTACTACGTGTGGACCCACGACTCGATCGGCCTCGGCGAGGACGGGCCCACGCACCAGCCTGTCGAGCAACTGGCCGCGTTGCGCGCCATCCCCGGTCTGGCCATCCTGCGTCCGGCCGACGCCAACGAGACGGCAGCCGCGTGGCGGGCCATGCTGATGGCCCTCGACGGCCCCAAGGGGCTGTGCCTGACCCGTCAGGACGTTCCGGTTCTCGAGGGCACAGCCGAGGCGGCGCGCGAGGGCGTCGAGCGCGGTGCGTACGTGCTCGCGGAGGCGTCCACTGCCGTCCCCGAGGTGATCCTGATGGGCACGGGTTCCGAGGTGCAGCTCGCGGTGGCCGCGCGCGAGGTCCTCGAGTCCGAGGGTGTGCCGACCCGGGTCGTCTCGGTGCCGTGTGTCGAGTTCTTCGATCAGCAGGACGCTGAGTACCGCGAGTCGGTGCTGCCCCGGGCCGTCCGCGCCCGTGTCTCGGTCGAGGCGGGAATCGCGATGCCGTGGTACCGCTTCCTCGGTGATGCCGGCCGGGCCGTCTCGCTGGAGCATTTCGGCGCCTCGGCGCCCTATCAGGCCCTGTTCACCGAGTTCGGGATCACCGCCGACGCGGTGGTCGCGGCCGCCCGTGAGTCGCTCGCGGCTGTTGCCGAGGAGGCATGATGACCAACGCAAATCTCGCCGCGCTCAGCGCGGCCGGCGTGTCCGTCTGGCTCGACGATCTGTCGCGCCAGCTCATCGGCTCGGGTGAGTTGGCTTCGCGGATGTCGACCTACTCGGTGGTGGGTGTCACCACCAACCCGGCAATCTTCCAGTCGGCTCTGTCCGATTCGTCGGCGTACGAGTCGGCTCTCACGGAGGCGGTGGCCGCCGACCGCGACGTCGATGCGGTCCTCCGTGCGCTCACCACCGCGGATGTCCGCGATGCGTGCGATGTTCTGGCGGAGACCTTCCGGTCGACCGACGGTGTCGACGGACGGGTGTCTCTCGAGGTCGATCCGCGCCTCGCGGATCAGACCGAGGCCACGGTCACCCAGGCCGTGGAGCTCGCCGACGTCGTGGACCGCCCGAACGTCATGATCAAGATTCCCGCCACCGCGGCCGGGTTGCCGGCCATCACCGAGGTGATCGGTAAGGGCATCGACGTCAACGTCACGCTGATCTTCTCGGTCGATCAGTACCGCAATGTCGCGCAGGCGTACATCGCCGGTCTCGAACAGGCAGCGGAGGCAGGTCATGACCTGTCGACAATCCACTCGGTCGCGTCCGTCTTCGTCTCCAGACTCGACACCGAGATCGATTCACGTCTCCCGGAGGACTCCGCGCTGCGGGGTCAGGCCGGGCTCGCGAATGCGCGTCTGTGCCAGGAGGTCTACGACGAGCTGTTCGATCCGTCCGGGCGTTTCGGCGCACTCGCAGATCGCGGTGCTCGCCCGCAGCGCCTGCTCTGGGCATCGACCGGCGTCAAGGACCCCGCCTACCCCGACACGCTGTACGTGACGGGGCTGGTCACGCACGGGACGGTCAACACGATGCCCTTCGCCACCATGGAGGCGTTCGCGGATCACGGGGTACTCGAGGGTGACACCGTGCGTGGCTCGGCTGTTGCCTCCCATGCGACCCTCGATGCCCTCCGCGCGGACGGGATCGACCTCGACGAGGTCTTCGCGCTGCTCGAGCAGCAGGGCGTGGAGAAGTTCGTCACGGCGTGGGACGATCTGTCGGACACCGTGAGGTCGCGGATCGACGAGATCCCGGCGGGTTCGTGAGCGAGTCGGCCCCGGGGCACCGCCCCGGCGCGGTCGGCTCGGAGGTTCCGGAGCCGACCAACCCACTACGCGATCCGCGAGACCGACGTCTCCCCCGGATCGCCGGACCGTCGGGCCTGGTGATCTTCGGCGTCACCGGTGATCTGTCCAAGAAGAAGCTGATCCCGGCGGTGTACGACCTCGCCAACCGCGGTCTGCTTCCTCCCGGGTTCTCGCTCATCGGTTTCGGCCGTAGGAAATGGTCGAGCGAGCAGTTCGCGGAGTTCGCGCGCGAGTGCGCGCGGGAGAAGTGCCGGACCCCGTTCCGCGAGGACGTGTGGGACCAACTCGCCGCCGGACTGCGGTTCGTGACCGGAACGTTCGACGACGACGAGGGCTTCGATCGCCTCGCGGATGAGTTGGGAGTGCTGGAGTCAGAGCGCGGCACAGCCGGGAACTATGCGTTCTACCTGTCGATTCCCCCGGACGACTTCCCCACGGTCTGTCGGCACCTCGACCGGACCGGCGCCACCAGGGGTCCGGACGGGTCCTGGCGACGGGTGGTGATCGAGAAGCCGTTCGGTCATGACCTCGACAGCGCGAGAGAACTGAACGACGTGGTGGGGGCGGTATTCCCGGAGGACTCCGTCTTCCGGATCGACCACTACCTGGGCAAGGAGACCGTCCAGAACATTCTGGCCCTCCGGTTCGCGAACCAGCTGTTCGAGCCCGTCTGGAATGCCAATCACGTGGACCACGTGCAGATCACGATGGCCGAGGACATCGGATTGGGTGGCCGTGCCGGCTACTACGACGGGATCGGAGCTGCACGGGACGTCATCCAGAACCACCTCATCCAGTTGATGGCACTGGTGGCGATGGAGGAACCGACCGACTTCTCCGCAGCAGCACTCCGGGCGGAGAAGACCAAGGTCTTGGAGTCGACTTCCCTGGCGCTGCCCATCGCCGAGACCGCTGCGCGCGGTCAGTACTCGGCCGGGTGGCAGGGCTCCGAGCACGTCGTCGGGCTCAAGGAGGAGGAGGGGTACGACCCCTCGTCCACCACCGAGACGTATGCCGCGATCACGCTCGAGGTCCACAATCGGCGATGGGCTGGCGTGCCGTTCTATCTGCGCACCGGCAAGCGTCTCGGACGCCGCGTCACCGAGATCGCCGTGGTGTTCCGCCGCGCCCCGCACCTGCCGTTCGACGCGACCATGACCCAGGAGCTGGGCCAGAACGCGCTTGTCATCAGGGTTCAGCCCGACGAGGGGGTCACGCTCCGATTCGGCTCGAAGGTCCCGGGGACGGCTATGGAGGTCCGCGACGTCAACATGGATTTCGCCTATGGCGAGGCGTTCACCGAGTCCTCCCCGGAGGCGTACGAGCGTCTCATCCTCGACGTCCTCCTGGGCGAGCCGTCTCTGTTCCCCGTCTCCCGAGAGGTCGAACTGAGCTGGATGTTGCTCGATCCCGTGCTCCGGGAGTGGGCGTCGCAGGGAACCCCTGAGCAATACCAGGCCGGAACGTGGGGGCCGGAGGGCGCCGACGAGATACTGGCCCGTAGCGGCCGGGCATGGAGGCGACCGTGATCATCGACCTTCCCGACACCTCCACGCGGGAGATCGCCAAGAAGCTGGTCCAGATCCGTGAGGAATCCGGCCTCAGCACCATCGGCCGCGTCCTCACGCTCATCGTGCTCACCGACCATGTCCGTGGGAGCGAAGCGGCGATCGATGCCGCCAACGAGGCGAGCCGCGAGCACCCTTGTCGCGTGATCGTGGTGATCCGCGGACGCCGCGCCGACGGTGATCGCCTCGACGGACAGATCCGGGTCGGTGGAGACGCCGGCGCGGCGGAGGTGGTCGTGCTGCGGACCTCCGGCGGCCTGGCATCGCAATCGGCCGCGATCGTCACTCCCCTGCTCCTGCCCGACACCCCCCTGGCGGTGTGGTGGCCCCGGCACTCCCCGACCCTGTTGTCCGAGGACAAGGTCGGGCGGCTGGCACGGCGTCGCATCGTCGACTCCGACACGGAGGGGCACCCGACTGACGCGCTGGTCAAACGTGCGGCGGGCTACTCGCCGGGCGATACCGATCTGGCGTGGGCACGGATCACCCACTGGCGGTCGCTGCTCGCCGCAACGCTGGACCGCCCGCCGTACGAGCCCATCTTGGCCGCCACGGTCTGCGGTCCCGAACGCGCCGCATCGGTCGACCTGGCCGGCGCGTGGCTGGCGTCCCGCCTGGGGATCGACGTGCACCGCGCGGTGGGCCCGTCGATGGTCGTCCTCGAGCGCGCCTCGGGATCGATCGTGCTCAAGCAGGTCAGCCCCACTGCAGCAGAGCTTCACATCACCGGACACTCGCCCACCCGGGTCGCCCTGGTCGGTCGTAGTATCGCCGACTGCCTGGCGGAAGAACTCAGACGCATGGATACCGACGGGGTCTACGCCGACGCACTGGCCAACTTCGATCGGGTCATCTACACCTCAGCCTCGGTCCGCTGACGCAGATCGCGGCCTCGGGCAGTACGCCGAATCAAGCCCACGACAGGAGCACCGATGTCAGACATCCGCCATCTCGTCCATCCGGACATCGACAGCCTCGCCGCCGCCGCGGCGCAGGCCGTCACCGGCCATCTCAATGAGCGAATCGCCGCCACCGGTCAAGCTGTCCTCTCGCTGACCGGTGGGAGCGCGGGCGTCAAGACCGCAGCGGCGCTGGCCGACGCGGCCATCGAGTGGGAGCGGGTCACCATCTACTTCGGTGACGAGCGATTCGTTCCCGCTGACGACCCCGAGCGTAACGACGGCCAGATCGACGACGTCCTTCTCGATGCACTGGGCGGACGACCCACGGTGCACCGCTGGCCCGCACGCGGCGCGGAGCACGACGATGTCGATGCCGCGGCGAGCGCGTTCCGCGCCGCACACCCCATGCCCGCCGGGGACGAGACGCTGTTCGATGTGACGCTTCTCGGGATGGGGCCCGAGGGACACATCGACTCGATCTTCCCCCACACCCCGGCGGTCGCGGAGAGCGAGCAACTGGTGGTCGGCGTGCGCGACTGTCCCAAGCCGCCGCCGGAACGGCTCACGTTCACCCTTCCCGCCGTATGCCGGTCGCGGCACGTGATCGTGGTGGCCACCGGGGACGGCAAGGCCGAAGCGGTCGCCCGCGGCATCGAGGGCGCGGATCCGGTGGACTGGCCGGTCGCGGGAGCGCGGGGCGTCGTGTCCACGACGTACCACCTGGACGGGCCGGCTGCGTCGATGCTGTCGTGAGCGGGACCCGCATCACGCGGTTGTGCAGGAAATGACGAACGGGGCGCGTGACCTTCCGATCACGGAAGGAGACGCACCCCATTCGTTTGCGCGGGCAACCGCGCGCGGTGTGTGTCTGCGACCGGGAGGTCAGCCGAAGCGAACCACGAGCCCCATCGCGATGATGCCGATCAGCCAGAGAACGGCCACGATCACGGTGACACGGTCGAGGTTCCGCTCCACGACGCTCGATCCGGACAGGCTCGACTGGACACCGCCGCCGAAGAGCGAGGACAGACCGCCACCCTTGCCGCGATGCAGCAGGATGAACAGCATCAACAGCAAGCTGGAGATGATGAGGAAGAGGTCCAGGGCGAGCTTCATGTAGAGATCGTGCCTCACGTCAGGTCGGGCGGTCGGATAGCGACCGCTCCAGACTACCCGGTCGGATGTTCATGGCGAATCCCGGCGCGCCCGGGCCCGAGGGCCGGACGCGCCGGGGAGAATCTATCAGGGCAGTGGGCCGCCGGCGGCGATCGCCGAGAGCTGCGCGAACTCATCCGGCTTGAGGGACGCGCCGCCGACAAGGCCGCCGTCGACGTCCGCCTGCTCGAGCAGTTCGCCGACATTCGAGGCGTTGACACTGCCCCCGTACAGTACGCGCATCTTCTCAGCGATCTCGTTGTCCGCGAGCTCGGCCAGTGCGGCGCGGATCGCGGCGCACACCTCCTGGGCGTCCGCAGCCGAGGCGGTCTTTCCGGTGCCGATGGCCCAGACCGGCTCATAGGCGATCACGGTGCCGGCGAGCTGCTCCCTGGAGAGGCCCGCGAGCGATCCCTTGAGCTGGTCGACCACGTACGAGACGTGCTGACCGGCCTCGCGGACGTCCAGCTTCTCGCCGACGCACACGATCGGCGTCAGACCGTGCTTGTGGCTGGCCGCGGCCTTGGCGGCGACGAGCTCATCGGACTCCGCGTGGTAGTCGCGACGCTCGGAGTGCCCGACCACGACGTAGGTGCAACCGAGCTTGGCGAGCATCGCCGCCGAGACCTCGCCGGTGTACGCCCCGGATTCATGGACCGACACGTCCTGCGCGCCGTAGGCGAAGCCGAGTTTGTCGCCCTCAATCACGATCTGGACGCCGCGGATATCGGTGAAGGGCGGGATGAATGCCACATCCACCTTCTCGAGGTACTTCTCGGGCAGCGCGAAGGCGACCTTCTGCACGAGGGCGATGGCCTCGAGATGATTGAGGTTCATCTTCCAGTTGCCGGCGATGAGCGGGGTGCGTGCCATGTTCTCTCCTGTTGTCGACGGTCGGTGTCAGTTGCCGCGCTCGAGCGCGGTGACCCCGGGGAGTTCCTTGCCCTCGAGGTACTCCAGCGAGGCGCCGCCACCGGTGGAGATGTGGGAGAAGTTCTCCTCCCCCAGGCCGAGGGTGCGGACCGCCGCCGCGGAATCGCCCCCGCCGACGACCGAGAACGCGCCATTCCTGGTGGCCTCGATGATGGACTCGGCGACGCCGCGGGTGCCGGCGGAGAACGCCTCGAACTCGAATACGCCCATGGGGCCGTTCCAGAACACGGTCTTGGCGACGGAGAGCTTCTCCGCGAAGGCGGCGACCGACTCGGGTCCGATGTCCAAGCCCATCTTGCCGTCCGGAATCGCGTCGGCGGGCACGGTGGCGTGCGACGCGTCGGCGGCGAACCCGTCAGCGGCCACGACGTCCACGGGCAGGCTGATCACGTCCCCGAACTTGGCGAGCAGGTCCTTGCAGGTGTCGACCATCTCGTCCTGGAGAAGTGACGAACCCACTCCGTGGCCCTGCGCCGCGAGGAAGGTGAAGCACATGCCGCCACCGATGACGAGCGTGTCGACCTTCGGGGCGAGTGCTTCGATGACGGCCAGCTTGTCGGAGACCTTCGAGCCACCCAGCACGACGGCAAAGGGGTGCTGCGGATCGCCCGTCAGGTCGGCCAGGACCTCGACCTCGCTCTGGACCAGATCGCCCGCGTAGGCCGGGAGCAGCTTGGCGACGTCGTAGACGGAGGCCTGGGCGCGATGGACCACACCGAAGCCGTTGGAGACGAACGCCCCGTCCTCCCCGACGAGCTCGGCCAACTCGGCCGCGAACGCGGCGCGCTCCGACTCGTCCTTGCTCGTTTCGCGGGGGTCGAAGCGGACGTTCTCGACGAGCAGCACGTCTCCGTCGGTCAGCCCGTTCGCACGCTCGCGGGCGTCGGCGCCCACCACGTCACCCGCGAGCTGCACGTACCGTCCCAGTTCGTCTCCGAGCTTCTCGGCGACCGGCGCCAGCGAGAACTCGGGATCCGCCTGGCCCCCGGGGCGTCCGAGGTGAGCGGTGATCACCAGGGCGGCACCCCCGTCCAGCAGTGCGTTGAGTGTGGGCAGCGAGGCCGTGATGCGTCCGGCGTCGGTGATGGTGTTGCCGTCGAGCGGGACGTTGAGGTCGCAGCGGACGAGGATCTTGCGACCCTCGACGCCGGCCTCGAGCAGGTCCTTGAGCGTGCTCACTGCCATGGGGTGGACTCCTCCGGGAGGTGCTGTGTGGTGGTCGGGGTGGTGGGTGATGCCGGACCGGGCCCGGCCGGAACGCTGTGGACGTCCCGGGGCCGGGCCCGGTGGTGGTGCTCGTGGCTCTTCTCGGTCTTCCGACCCGTCAGAGTGACTTGCCGACGAGGCCGATGAGGTCGGCGAGGCGGTTGGAGTAGCCCCACTCGTTGTCGTACCAGGAGGCGATCTTGATCTGGCCGTCGATAGCCTTGGTGAGCGGCGCGTCGAAGATCGACGAGTGCGGATCGGTGACGATGTCCGAGGAGACGATCGGGTCCTCGGTGTACTTGAGGATGCCCTTCATCGGCCCCTCGGCGGCAGCCTTGACGGCGGCGTTGACCTCGTCGACCGAGGCCTTCTTCTCGAGCTCGACCGTGAGGTCGGTGAGCGAGCCGGTGGGCAGGGGGACGCGCACGGCGTAGCCGTCGAACTTGCCCTTGAGCTCGGGAAGGACCAGGGCGACGGCCTTCGCGGCACCGGTGGAGGTGGGCACCATGTTCAGTGCGGCGGCGCGGGCACGACGGGGGTCCTTGTGCGGGGCGTCCAGCAGGTTCTGGTCGGCCGTGTACGCGTGGACGGTGGTCATCAGGCCCTTGATGATGCCGAACTCGTCCGACAGGACCTTGGCCACCGGGGCGAGGCAGTTCGTCGTGCAGGAGGCGTTGGAGATGATGGTCTGCGAGCCGTCGTACTGGTCGTCGTTGACGCCCATGACCACGGTGAGGTCCTCGCCGGAGGCGGGGGCCGAGATGATGACCTTCTTGGCGCCACCCTCGAGGTGGCCGCGGGCCTTCTCGGCGTCGGTGAAGATGCCGGTCGACTCGACGACGACGTCGACACCGTAGTCGCCCCACGGCACGGAGGCGGGTCCCTCCTTGACGGCCAGGGCGCCGATCTTGGTACCACCAACGGTCAGCGACGAGTCGTCGAAGGTGACGTCCTTGCCGAGACGACCGAGCGTCGAGTCGTACTTGAGGAGGTGAGCGAGCATGTCGTTCGTGGTCAGATCGTTGACGGCCACGATCTCGATGTCCGTCTTGCCTTCGGCCTTGAGAGCCTCCACCGCGCGGTAGAAGTTGCGGCCGATACGTCCGAATCCGTTGATGCCTACGCGCACGGTCACTTCGATGTCTCCTTATTGGTGGTGCGAGAACGCTGGACGTCACCGGGGCCGGGTACAGCCCGGGGACGTGACCCAGACTACCCGCCGCCGTCCGGCGCTGTGCAGGGTCCTACCGGCGGTCAGGCGTCGTCGAGCATGTCCTCGGTGACGACGGACTCGGTGTCCGGGATACCGAGTTCGGATGCCTTGCGGTCCGCCATGGACAACAGGCGCCGGATCCGGCCCGCGACGGCATCCTTGGTCATCGGCGGGTCGGCGAGCTGACCGAGTTCCTCGAGCGAGGACTGCCGGTGCTGAACCCGGAGTTCGCCGGCGGCCAGCAGGTGATCCGGGACGTCCTCGCCGAGGATCTCCAACGCCCGCTGGACACGGGCGGCCGCCGCGACGGCGGCGCGCGCAGAACGCCGCAGGTTCGCGTCGTCGAAGTTGGCGAGCCGGTTGGCGGTCGCACGCACCTCGCCGCGCGAGCGGCGCTCCTCCCAGACGTCCCGGGTGGTCGTGGCTCCCATCCGGGCGAGCAGGATCCCGATCGCCTCGCCGTCGCGGATCACCACGCGGTCGCCCCCGCGGACCTCGCGGGCCTTGGCCGTCACGCCGAGTCGGCGCGCGGCGCCGACCAGGGCCATCGCCGCCTCGGAACCCGGCGCCGTCACCTCGAGGGCGGATGACCGGCCGGGTTTGGTGAGTGAGCCGTGAGCGAGGAACGCGCCCCGCCATGCGGCCTCGGCCGCGGTGACGGGGCCGCCCACGACGGCGGCCGGCAGGCCGCGGACCCCGCGCCCGGCACCGTCGACCAGTCCGAGCTGGCGGGCGAGATCGGCGCCGCGGTCGATCACCCGGATGACGAACTTCCGCGCGGCCCTGCCACCGGATCCCCCGATCGGGTGAATCTCGCAGGAGACGCCGAAAAGGGAGTCGAGCTCGGCGGCCAGGCGGTCGGCGATGTCTCCGGAGTCGACCTCCGATTCGATCACCAGGCGGCCCGACAGGACCTGCAGGGTTCCCGCGAACCTCAGGATTGCGGCGACCTCCGCCTTCCTGGTCTCCGAGCTCCCCACCGGGACCCTCACCAGTTCGGACTTGACCTGCGCGGTCAGCGACACTCCCTGCTCCTTCATTCTTGTGTTCACTCGCCCGCGGGTGCGGACGTCGAGGCGGCCAGCACGGAGGCCAGCAGGACCGGGTCGTGGACGGCCATCATGGTCCCATCCGCCCGGGTCCGCGCGATCTCCGCGGTCACGACCCGGGCCCCCAGTCCTGCGGCGGCGCGTTCGAGGTGCTCACGTTCGGTTGCGCTCAGCGGCATCCGCGGGTCGACCAGGACCGAGTCGAAGTCGATGTCGGGCGCATGCTGACGCAGGACGTGCAGGTGCTGCTCGGCGGAGAACCCGGCCGTCTCCCCCGGCTGCGGTGCGAGGTTGAGGACGAGCACCTTGGTCGCGGACGTGCGGGCCAGTGCCTCGGCGATCTCCCGGATCAGAACGTTGGGGATCACGCTGGTGAACCAGGAGCCCGGCCCGAGTACGACCAGATCGGCGGAGTCGATCGCCTCCACCACACCGGCGGCGGCGGGCGGGTCGGGTGGGATGAGCCGCACCCGTCGCACACTCCCCGGCGTGGTGGCTACCGCGACCTGTCCGATGATCGTCCGCACGACGCGCGGATCGGCCTCGAGTCCCACCACCTCCGCGGCGATGTCCAGCGCCACCGGTGACATCGGCAGGACGCGGCCGTCCACACCGAGGATCGACCGCACCGCGTCGAGAGCCTCTATCGGATCACCGAGAAGCTCCCACAGGCCCGCGAACACCAGGTTGCCGACGGCGTGCCCGGCGAGCGCACCGGTGCCCCCGTACCGGTGCTGGAACAGCCGGGTCAGACGGTCGTGTTCGTCGTCCTCCCCGGCCAGGGCACAGAGTGCCATCCGCAGGTCGCCGGGGGGCAGGATCCCGAGCTCACGTCGTAGCCGACCCGAGGATCCACCGTCATCCGCGACGGTGACCACCGCGGTCACGTCGTCGGCGACGAGCCGCGCCGCCCGGAGGGTGGCGGACAGTCCGTGTCCCCCGCCCAGAGCGACCAGCGATGAGACCCGTGAGGTGCTGCCTTCGGTCATGACCGACTCATTCCCGACCGAGGTCGCGGTGGCGCACGTGGACCTCGACCGCGTCCAGTGCGCTCAGGCGTCCGGCCAGCGACTCGGAGATCGCGACGCTCCGGTGCTTGCCGCCGGTGCAGCCGACGGCGATCGTCATGTACCGCTTGCCCTCGCGCCGGTAGCCCTTCATGGCCAGGCGGATCATGGTCTCGGCCGATCGCAGGTATTCCTCGATCGACTCGTCGGCCAGCACATAGTCCTGCACCGGTTTGTCGCGCCCGGTGTGCGGCTGCAGCTCGGGGATCCAGTGTGGGTTGGGCAGGAAGCGCATGTCGAGCAGCATGTCGACGTCCACCGGGACGCCGTATTTGAAGCCGAAGGACTCGACGGTGAGGTGGAAGTCGAACCCGAGGTCGCCGAAGGGCGTCTCCAGCCGGTGTCGTAGGTCGTGGACGCTGAGGGAGGAGGTGTCGACGACGACGTCGGCCCGCCCCCGCAGTCCCTCGAGGATCCGTCGTTCGCGCACGATCCCGTCCACGAGCCCGCCGCCGGACTGCAGCGGGTGGGAGCGGCGGACGTTGTTGAAGCGGCTGACCAACGCCTCGTCGGAGGCCTCGAGGAACAGGATGCGGCCGCCCGCGGAACCGTCGAAGTGGCCCAGCAGGTCGTCGAGGTGCTCGTCGAAACCGATGCTGCGGGTGTCGACCACCATGGCAAGTCGCTGCGGGCCGGTCTCGGATTCGCTGATCCGCTCCAGAAAGTCGCTCATGAACGACAACGGCAGGTTGTCCACCACGTACCAGCCGAACTCCTCGAGAACCTTGGAGGCCGTGCCCTTGCCGGCTCCGGACATCCCGCTGATCAGGAGCAGTTCGCGCTTGTCCCCGCCGTCGACCATCGTGTCACCTCGCATCGTCTGTGCCGTTCTGATCGGTCCCACCCTCGCTCTGTGCGGTCGAGTCTGTCACGCCGGCGGCGGCCGTGTCCGTGTCCCGGGCATCGGCGCCGAGCACCGAGCGTATGGCGGCCGCGACGCCGGGGCCGATCCCGGGTACCGCGCACAATTGCTCGGTCGAGGCCTTCCGCAACGCCGAGACGGTGGGGAACGCCTCCGTCAGAGCTGCACGGCGTGAGGGTCCCAGACCGGGGACGTCGTCGAGCACGGAGGCGGTCATCCGCTTCGATCGTGCGCCGCGGTGCGCCCGGATCGCGAAGCGGTGCGCCTCGTCTCGGAGTCGCTGCAGCAGGAACAGTCCCTCGCCGTGTCGGGGGAAGATCACGGGGTACTCCTCGCCGGGGAGCCAGATCTCCTCGAGGCGCTTGGCGATTCCGATCACCGGTACGTCGTTGACCCCGAGTTCTGACAGCACCTCGGCCGCGGCTTCGACCTGCGGCCGCCCGCCGTCGACGACGTACAGCTGCGGAGGGTAGGCGAACCTCCGCGCCGGGGTCGCTTTCGCATCGGGGCCCGACTCGTCGTCGACCGGGCCGTCGGTCTCGTCGGGGGTGAGAGCGGGATCCTCGTGGTGACGGCGGAACCGTCGCCGGGTCACCTCCGCGATACTGCCGACGTCGTCCGACCGGCCGTCGCCGGCGGCCTCACGGATCCGGTAGAGCCGGTAGTCGCTCTTCCGCGCCATGCCGTCCTCGAACACCACCAGCGAGGCCATCACGTCGGTGCCCTGGATGTGCGAGATGTCCACACATTCGATCCGTAGCGGCGCGGAATCGAGCTCGAGAGTCTCCTGGATCTCCTGCAGCGCGGCGGAGCGGGCCGTGAGGTCCCCGCTCCGGCGGAGCTTGTGCTGGGTGAGCGCTTCGACGGCATTGCGATGGACCGTCTCGGCGAGGGCACGCTTGTCCCCGCGCTGCGGGATCCGCAGTGACACCCGTGAGCCCCGCAGACCCGACAACCAGTCGGTCAGCTCGTCCGAGTCCTCGGGCAACGCCGGAACGAGTACCTCGCGGGGCACGGCCGCGGCGATATCACCGGACTCGGCGGACTCGGCGAGATCTGCCTCGCCGCCGTAGAACTGCGCGAGGTAGTCGGAGACGACACCGGGGACGGCCTTCTGTGCGTCGAAATGCCCCTCGTCGTCGACACCATGGGAGTGTTCGACGACCCAGCCGCGCTGGCCACGGATTCGTCCCCCGCGGACATGGAACACCTGAACCGAGACCTGGAGCTCGTCCGCCTCGACGCCCACCACATCCGCATCCGTACCGTCACCGAGGACGACAGCCTGCTTCTCCATCGCACGTCGCATCGCCCCGAGGTCGTCGCGCAGGCGGGCGGCCCGCTCGAAATCCAGATCCGCGGAGGCTTCGAGCATCTGCTTCTCGATCCGGCGCATGATCGCGTCGGTCCGGCCGGCCAGGAAATCGATCAGTTCGTTGACGATCTCGCGGTGCTCGTCCGGGGTCACCCGACCGATGCAGGGGGCCGCACACTTGTCGATGTACCCGAGCAGGCAGGGCCGTCCGAGCTGTGCCTGACGCTTGTACACCCCCGCCGAACACGACCGCACCGGGAAGACCCGCTGCAGGGTGTCGAGCGTGTCGCGGATCGCCCAGGCGTGGGAGTAGGGACCGAAGTAACGGGTGCCGGGACGGCGCGGGCCGCGGTAGACGAAGGCCCTCGGAACCTCCTCGCCCACGGTCACGGCGAGCATCGGGTACGTCTTGTCGTCGCGGTAACGGACGTTGAACCGCGGGTCATACTTCTTGATCCAGGTGTACTCGAGCTGGAGCGCCTCTACCTCTGTTGAGACGACGGTCCACTGGACGCCGGCCGCCGAGGTCACCATCTGCCGGGTCCGTGGATGCAGCAGCGTCAGGTCGGCGAAGTACGAACCGAGTCGACTGCGGAGGTTCTTGGCCTTGCCCACATAGATGACACGACCGTGCTCGTCACGGAACCGGTAGACCCCCGGTTCCGTGGGGATGGAACCGGGGGCCGGACGGTAGCTGCGCGGGTCGGCCACTGCGGATCAGCGGTCTGCGACGGTCTCGGGGTCGGCCGCGGACGGCTTGTGCGCGTGGACGACCTCGCGGAGGCGGGACATGGCCGTCACCCCGTCAGCGCCGTCAAAGGTCTGGATCGCCCAGATCCCCACGTGCTCGTAGGCCGGTAGCTCGAGCCGCGGCCAGTAGCTCGAGCGGGGGAAGGTGAGCCCGACGACGTCCTCCCACGGCCACAGCCGCGAACGCAACGGGCCGGTGATCTCCACGCCGGGAGCACCGGCACGGACACGGATGCGGAGCAGGGTGAGCAGCACCCCGGCGAAGATGAACCCGGTCACCACGAACGCGAGCTGGTCCGGAACGCCGACCGTCACGCCGGTGTCGCCCCGGACGAGGATGACTGCCCAGATGACATGGACGATGACGATCACGACGGCGAGCCCGACGACGATCTGGCGCATACGCGTTGGGCGATGGTCGAATTCCCAGGTGTCGGCCGCGCTGGCCGCGGCGTCTCCGCCCATGGACTGTCCGCTCATCGTCCGCTCCTGAGGTCCCGGAGCACGACGGCGGAGCCGAGCGCCGCGGCGACGGCCTCTCCACCCTTGTCCTCGACGGCGCCCTCGTGACCATCACGATCGCGGGCCTGCTGTTCGGTGTCGGTCGTGAGCACGCCGTGGGCCACCGGGGTGGACTCGTCGAGCGCGATGCGGGTGAGTCCGTCCGTCACGGACCCGCAGACATAGTCGAAGTGCGGGGTCTCGCCCCGGATGACGACCCCGAGCGCCACGACGGCGTCATGTGTCCGGGCGAGCTCCTGGGCCACCACCGGCAGCTCCACCGCGCCGGTCACGCGCGCCACGGTCACCGCGGCCCCGGCAGAGCCCGCCACGGCCAGTGCCCGATCGAGCAGCTGGGTGCAGATCTCGTCGTGCCAGGTCGCGGCGACGATCCCGAGCCGCAGGCCCTGAGCGTCGGGGATCACCAGCTCAGGCCTACCGCTGCCGCTCATCGCAGCTCCTCTCCGTCGGTTCCGGGCGCATCGGTCGGGGTCTCGTCGAGCTCGTCGTCGAGTCCCTCGAGCAGGTGCCCCATGCGGTCGCGCTTGGTGCGCAGGTATCGCAAGTTCTCCGGGGTGACAGCCGTGGGCGTCGGAACCCGCTCGACGACCTCCACGCCGCCGGCGCGGAGCGCGTCGGCCTTGACCGGATTGTTGGTCATCAGGCGCACCCGGCTGACACCGAGGTTACGCAACATCTGGGCGGCGAGGCTGAAGTCGCGGGCGTCGGCCGGCAGACCGAGATCGAGGTTCGCGTCGACCGTGTCGCGGCCCTCGTCCTGCAGTTGGTAGGCCCGGAGCTTCTGGACCAGGCCGATACCCCGGCCCTCGTGACCGCGCATGTAGAGCACCACCCCCCTGCCCTCCTCGCAGACCGCGGCCACCGCGGCGTCGAGCTGGGGGCCGCAATCGCAGCGCAGTGAGTGGAAGACGTCCCCGGTGAGACATTCGGAGTGGATCCGCACGGACACCGGTTCGTCGCCCGTGATGTCGCCGGCCACCATCGCCACGTGCTCGACACCGTCGAGGGCGTCGCGGTACCCGTGCGCGGTCATGGTGCCGGACGGGGTCGGGATGCGGGCGGCGGCCTCGTGCACGATCTGGATCTCGTGCGCCCGGCGCCACGCCTGGAGCGCCTCGATAGTGACCATCGCCAGCCCGTACTCATCGGCGAACCGTCGGAGCTCGGGGGTGCGGGCCATGGTCGTGGGATCGTCCTCGGACACGAGCTCGCAGATCACGCCGGCCGGGCGCAGCCCGGCGAGCCGGGCCAGGTCCACGGCGGCCTCCGTGTGGCCCGGGCGGGTGAGCACACCGCCGGGCCGGGCGCGCAGCGGGACGACGTGGCCGGGCCGGGTGAAGTCCCCCGGCACGGTCTCGCCCGACGCGAGCAGCCGTGAAGTGCGCGCACGGTCCGAGGCGGAGATACCGGTGGACACGCCTGTCCGGGCATCGACGGTCACCGTGTAGGCCGTGTCGTGACGATCCTCGTTGATGGCGCGCATGGGCGGCAGGTCGAGCCGCAGACAGTCCTCGGCCTCGAGCGCCACGCACACGTACCCGGACGAGTACCGGACGAGGAAGCCCATGAGCTCCGGGGTCGCGAGCTCGGCGGCGAAGATCAGGTCGCCCTCGTTCTCCCGGTCCTCGCTGTCCACGACGACCACGGCCTTCCCCGCCGCGATGTCGGCGATGGCGCGATCTATGCCGTCGAAGATGGTCACTGCTTCGGGTACTCCTGTGTCTGATCGTGTCCCGCGCGTCGGCCGCGGGCGCGGGCTCAAGTATGGCGCATCAGGTCAGCCGGCCCCGCCACCGCGTCCACCGAGCAGCCTCTCGACGTACTTGGCGAGCACGTCCACTTCCAGGTTCACCGTGTCTCCTGCGGCCAACGCCCCGAGGACGGTCGCCTCGAGCGTCGTCGGGATGAGGGACACCTCGAACCACGGCTCGGTAGCGCCGGCGTGACTGACCGCGGAGACGGTGAGCGAGGTCCCCGAGACCGTCATCGACCCCTTCTCCACCACATACTTCGCGAGCGCGGCCGGCAGCGAGAAGCGGACGACCTGCCAGTGTTCGTGCTCGACCCGGCTGAGCAGCTCGCCGGTGCCGTCGACGTGCCCCTGCACGATGTGGCCACCGAACCGGGCGTCGGCGCGCATCGCCCGCTCGAGGTTGACCCTGTCGCCGGGGGCGAGCGCCCCGAGAGCGGTGCGGTCGAGGGTCTCCGCCATCACGTCGGCGTCGAAGGTCTCGCCGGGGGTGTGTCCGGTGACCGTGAGGCAGACACCGTTGACGGCGATCGAGTCGCCGTGCCCGGCATCCGAGGTCACGACCGGGCCCCGGATCCGCAGGCGTGCCGAGTCCCCCATCCGTTCGACGGATTCGAGCGTGCCCAGCTCCTCGACGATTCCGGTGAACATCAGCGGGGTCCTTCCGTCTGCGCGGCCGGTGATGCCGCGGTGTGTCGATCTGTGGTCATCCGTAGGTGCACGTCGACGCCCAGTGTCCTGTACTCGAGCACGGTGAAACGGTGCGCCTCGAGGAGGGTGGTGACCCCGGCCCCGGCCACCGCGGACAGCCCGTCGCCGAGGACGAGGGGCGCCAGGTACGCGTCCACCTCGTCGACCAGCCCGGCCGCGAGGAACGCCCCGGCCAGGTGCGGGCCCCCTTCGATCAGGACGTGTTGGACGTCACCGAGCATGTCCAGCGCCGCGCCCGGGTCCCGCGTCGCCAGGTGGCGGAACCGCCCGTCGGTGCCGCGCACCCGGGCATCCCGGGGTACGTCCGTGAGCCCCATGACGACGCGGAGTGGTTGCCGTGGGGCGGACGTGCCGTCGTCGAGGCGGGCGGTCAGTGCCGGGTCGTCGGTGCGGAGCGTCCCTGACCCGACGATGACGACGTCCATCTCCTGCCGTCGGGCATGTGCATGTCGCCTGGCCTCGGGCCCGGTGATCCACATGCTGCTCCCGTCGGTCGCGGCCACTCGACCGTCGAGGCTGGCCGCGTACTTCCAGGTCACGAACGGCCGGCCCCGGGACTGCCGGTGGAGCCACGCCTTCAGTGGGCCCGACCGGGCGGCTGCCGTCTCGTCGTCGTCGACGAGTACTGCCTCGACTCCCGCCCGCCGCAACGTCTCCGCCCCGCCGGCCGCATCAGGCGTCGGATCCGGCACCGCGTACACCACCCGTGCGATCCCGTCCTCGATCGCCCGCGTCGTGCAGGGGCCGGTACGGCCGTGATGCGAGCAGGGTTCGAGCGTCACCACCAACGTCCCGCCCCGAGCCCGGGTCCCGGCTTCGTCGAGTGCCACGACCTCGGCGTGCCGGCCTCCCGCGGCCTCGGTCGCGCCGCGTCCGACGATCGCGCCGGCGGCGTCGAGCACCACGGCACCCACCGGGGGATTGGGCGTCGAGACCCCGAGCGCCGACCGCGACACCGCCAGTGCTTCGGCGAGTGCCGCCCGCTCGCGTTCCCGGCCCGCGCCCGGGGATCCAGCCATGGTCACGCCCGGGCGCCCAGAGCCTCCGCGCGGAGGGTCTCGACCTTCGCGTCGGGGTCGGGCGCGCCGTAGACGGCCGACCCGGCGACGAAGACGTCGACTCCCGCCGCGGCGCTCTCACCGATCGTGGCGGCGTCGATCCCGCCGTCGATCTGGATCAGCACGTCGAGCCCACGACGATCGATCTCCGCACGCAGGGTGCGGACCTTGTCGAGCATCTCGGGCATGAACTTCTGGCCGCCGAAGCCGGGCTCGACGCTCATCACGAGCACCAGGTCGACATGGTCGAGAAGCTCCAGGTAGGGCTCGACCGGGGTGTCCGGTTTGAGGGAGATCCCCGCCCTGCAGTCCTTTGCGTGCAGCAGCTCGGCCACGCCCGCGGGGTCGTCGGTCGCCTCCACGTGGAAGGTGACGTTGAACGCGCCGGCGTCCACGTAATCGCCGACCCAGCGGGCAGGGTCCTCGATCATGAGGTGGCAGTCCATCGGCTTGTCCGTGACCGCGCCGACCGCCTTGGCGACCGGCGCGCCGAAGGAGAGATTGGGGACGAAGTGGCCGTCCATCACGTCGACGTGGATCCAGTCGGCGGACGGGATCCGCTCGATCTCGCGGTCGAGACGGGCGAAGTCGGCGGACAGGATCGACGGCGCGATGAGCGGCTGGTACGACATGCCGTCCAGTCTAGGCCTCGCGTACGGCTGCTTCGATTCTCGCCCGCGGCCCGTGCCCGACAGGGGCGTTCCGTGCTGTCGCTCAGCCGAACGCCCCTGATCAGCCGACGCGGCGCAGCGCGGCCATGAACATCGCGTCCGTCCCGTGCCGGTGAGGCCAGAGCTGGGCCCACGGCCCGGTACCGAGACCATCGATCGGCTCCACGCAGATCCCGGCCAGCACCTCCTGCACGTCGAGCGTCTCCACGTCCGCCCGCCGCCCCGCCTCGCGGACCACCGACACCGTCTCCGACAGGTGCGGCGAACACGTGGCGTACAGCACCACCCCGCCCGGCCGGACCAGATCCAACGCCGAGTCGAGGAGCGCGCGCTGCAGCGACACGAGCTCGGGAACGTCCGCCGCGGTCTTGCGCCAGCGCGCCTCGGGACGACGACGCAGGGCCCCCAGTCCCGAACACGGTGCGTCCAGGAGCACGCGATCGAAGCCCGGCTCGAGCCCCGGTTTCCGACCGTCGGCGGTGTGCACCGTGACCGGGAGATCCTTGGTCGCCTCACGCACCAGAGCGGCACGGTGCTCGGACACCTCCACCGCGGTGAGTGAGGCGCCTTCGATCTCCGCCAGCGCCCCGAGTAGGACGGCTTTACCGCCCGGGCCCGCGCACAGGTCCAGCCAACGCCCGCCGTCCTCGCCGAGGACCGGCAGCCCGGCAGCGGCCAGCGCGACGAGCTGGCTCCCCTCGTCCTGTACCGCGGCCATGCCCTCGCGGACGGCGTCGAGGGATCCCGGATCCCCGGAATCCAGGTGCACGGCGTACGGAGACAGCCGCCCTTCCCGTCCGCCTGTCACCAGTGCCAGTTCCTCGCCGGTGATCGCACCCGGGCGCGCGGCCAGATGAACCCTGGGCCTCGCGTCGTCCGCCGCCAACAGTTCGGGAAGCTCGCCTGCCGCGGAACCGAGTGACTCGGCGAAGGCCCGGGCGATCCACTCCGGGTGCGCCGTGCCGATCGCCATCCGGGCGATCGGATCCGCCACCGCCTCCCGGAGGGCGTCGATCCACTCCTCGGTCGTGCGCGCCGCGATCTTGCGCAGAACCGCGTTGACGAATCCGCCCGCGCGGCCCAGACCTTCGGTCCGCGCGGCTTCCACGGTGGTGTCGACCGCCGCGTGGGCACCGATTCGGGTGAACAGCAGCTGGTACGCACCGAGCCGGACCAGGTCCAACACGGGAGGGTCGATCTCGTCGACGGAACGTGACGCCGCGAGTGCGATGATGCGGTCGAGTAGGCCCTGCGCACGCAGGGTTCCGTAGGTGAGCTCCGTCGCGAGGGCGGAGTCCCTCGCGTCCAGCCGGGCCCGGCGCAGTTCGGCCGGGAGGGCGAGGTTCGCGTACGCGGAGCGTTCCCGCACGGCGGTCATGACCGCCAGCGCGACCGCCCGGGCGTCGGGGCGGGGCGCCTGCGGCTGCGGACGCTTGTTCTGGCCCGGACCCTGCGGCCCCCGCCGACCGTGCGCGCTGTCCCGTCGAGTTCCCTGACCACCGGCGCCGCCGCGTGGACGCTGTCCTGAGCCCTTGCCGCGGCCCCGAGGCGACTGTCCCCGGCCGCGTGAATCGTCGGCGCTCATTCGAACACCGTCCCGGACTCGAGCCGTGCACCGCGCGCCCAGTCCAGCGCGTCCATCATCTTTTTACCCGGAGGCTGCACCTTCTCGATGAGAATCGGGGCCGACGCTGTCCCCACGAGGAACGCTCGCTTGCCCCACCGGATACGTCCCGGTGCGAGCGAGGATTCGAGCCCCAGGGCCTCGATCTCGGTCTGATCGGCCGGGCGCGCGACCCCGATCTTGACGCGCTCACCCCCCATGGTCGTCCACGCGCCCGGAGCCGGGGTCACGGAGCGGATATGACGATCCACCGCGATGGCCGGATCCGTCCACCGCACGCGGGCGTCAGCGACGGTGATCTTCCCCGCGTAGGACACGCCGTCCTGCGGTTGCGGCTCGGCGCGCAACCGCCCGGCCTCGATTCCGTCGAGGGTGGCCAACAACAACCCGGAGCCCGCATCGGCCAATCGGCCCAGGAGCTCCCCCGCCGTGTCGCGCGGCCGGATGGTCTCGGTCATGGTCCCCAGCACCGGCCCGGTGTCCATGCCCTCGTCGAGTCGGAAGGTCGTGGCACCGGTGACCTCATCCCCGGCCGCGATCGCGGCGTTCACGGGGGCAGCGCCCCGCCAGGCCGGCAGTAGGGAGAAATGGAGGTTGATCCACCCATGCGTGGGGATCTCGAGCACCGGCCGGGGCACGAGGTGGCCGTAGGCGACCACAGGTGCCGCATCCGGAGCCAGTTCTCGGAGACGCTCACCGAACTCGGGGTCGCGGGCACTGGGAGGTGTCAGGACCTCGATGCCCGCGGCATCCGCCGCCGCAGCGACGGGGCTGCGGGAAAGACCCCGTCCCCGCCCAGTCCTGGCGTCCGGCCGGGAAACAACCGCCACCACTTCGTGTGCATCGCTGTCCAACAGCGCCCTGAGCGAGGGGACCGCCACCTCCGGCGTCCCGGCAAAGACGAGCCGCATGATTATCTCGCCCCCGTCGTCTCGGACAGTTGATCATGGACAACGCCCGCGCTGATCCCGGCACTGCCGAACCAGGAGGACGAGCGGATCTGTGCCATGGCCGACCTCCTCTGCTCGGGAGCGAGGCGCTGGAGGAACAGGATCCCGTCGAGGTGATCGGTCTCGTGTTGGACGGCCCTCGCGAGGATGCCGTCGGCCTCGAAGCTCACCGGCCGGCCATGGAGGTCCCGGCCTCGCGCTCGCACGCGGGCGAATCGCTCCGTCGGCTCGGACACCCCGGGGATCGACAGGCACCCCTCGTTCACGTGGGTCCTGTCGTCACCGATCGGCTCCCACTCCGGGTTGACGAGATGTCCTTCCCGGCCTCCACAGCTGTAGACGAACACCCGGATGGACAACCCGATCTGTGGGGCCGCCAGCCCGGCGCCGTCCTCGTGGCGGACGGTGTCCATCAGGTCCGTCACCGCCCGTTCCAACCTGTCATCGAAGGACGTGACCGGGTCGGTCGGAGTCCGGAGTACCGGGTCGCCGAAGAGCCGGACGGGAAGGACGGGCATGCGTATCTGGTCTCCTCGCGAGCACTGGTGGTGGTGACGGTCCATTCTAGGGGTAATCCCGCCGACCGAACGAGCGCCGGTACGGTCAACCGATGTGGACCGGGTCCAGCCGCACACGGACCGGCTCTGAACTGCGCCTGCCGGATCGACCGACCACGAACGCCCGCACCTCCGTGACGACCACGGGGAGGTCGGCGGGAGGGATCCGTAGCAGTAGTCGTTCCGGATCCTCGATCTGCTCCTGACCCGGAAGCTCCTCACCCTCAGGGAGGTCCACCGGGCCCAGTACCTCGACACGATCGATGAGCCGGAAGCCATCGAGGAACTCGGAAAGCGCGGTGGCCGGGCCGTCGACGGCGATCATGTGCACCGCCGGCGGGAACCCCACCTCGGCCCGGTCCGCCAGCTCACGCTCCGCCCAGGCCTGCGGAGCCCATCTCACCAGCGCCTGCGACACCGGCGATTCGGAATCCGCCGACAGAAAGACCCGGCCACCTTCCTCGGCGGGGCGGACCAGGCCCGCCGCGCCGATCCAGAGCCTCAGTGCCTTCTGGACCGCACGCAGGTCAGGCCTGCCGAGCAGGGCCCACGAGTCGAGTAGTAGCGCGGCCCCGTACCCACCCTCGGCGACCGGTTCAGCCCCCGGGGTCGACACGATGATCGCAGGGGCGGCGGGGACGGAATCGAGGGTCTCTCCTCCCCTGCTCGTCCGCACCCTCACCCCCGGAAACATCCGTCCGAGTTCCTCGGCGGTCCTTCCGGCGCCGACCACGCCGGCACGAAGTGCCCTGGACCCGCACGCGACGCACCGGAATCCGGTCTCCGGTGCGCCACACCAACCACACGCGAGATCCACCGGCCCGTAGACCTCGTCCATGCGGCCGGCCCTGACGGGGCCGTTGCACCGTCGGCACCGCGCGGGCGCACGACATGAACCGCACAGCAGGGTGGGAATGTATCCCTTACGCGGAACCTGGACCAGCACCGGCGCATCCACGTCGATCGCCTCCCGCGCCATGGTGAGCGCGACGGCCGGCAACCTGGTGCGACCCCCGGCCACGTCCCTCGCCTGGATCGGATCGGCATCGGTCACCGCGGTGACGCGCGGAGCGAGTTCCCTGATGAGACCCGTCCGCGGACGTACCTCGTGGGCCCAGCCCGACCGGACGTACTCCGCGACCTCCGGCGTCCGGTCGACAGAACTGAACATGAGCGGGGTCTCGTCGAGAAGTGAACGCTGAACCGCCACCTCACGCGTATGCGGATACGGCGCCCGCGGTTCGACGAAGGAATCGTCGCCGTCATCGTGCAGGACGATCAGACCGAGTTCCGGAAGCGGGGCGAACACCGCGCTCCGGGTGCCCACGACGATTCGCGCATGCCCCCGGGTCGCCCTCAGCCAGCGCCGGTAGCGCGCGGAAGGGCCGACACCCGCGGACAGGTCCGCGACGAGATCCCGGCCGGCCGCTCCTCCCCCCACGGCCGCCCGACACGCCTCCGTGAGACGGTCGACATCCCGCTGGTCCGGAACGATCAGCAGAACCTGCAGGCCCCTGCGTCTGACCGAGTCCGCCAGTGACGCCAGAGCCGTGGCCCAATCCCGGCCGGGCGGGGCCGTCCATACCGCTCGCGCGGGGATCCCGGCGGTGGCGGCTTCGAGGAATCTGGTGACCATCGGGTGGTCGTCCCAGCCTTCGGGGAGCTCGACCGGGCCCGTGGTCACCCCGAGCGGCTCGAGGGGCTCCGGCACGGACTTCTCCGCGGCGGCGTGTCGAGGAGGGACCGCCAACCGGATGACATCCGAACGCATGCCCATCCACCGGCGCGCGACCGCCTCCACCAACCCGAACAACGCGGGCGTGAGCACAGCCTCCGGCGAGACGACGCGCTCCAACCACGCCAACTCGCCCCGATGCTCCGACTCCTCCGACCGCGCGATGACGAATCCATCGACCAACCGACCGGCGAAGCGAACCCTTACACGCGTGCCCGGCAGGGCCTGCCCCGTCAGGGACTCGGGCACCAGATAGTCGAACTCGCGGTCCAGATGCGGCACCCCGAGCAGAGGCAGGACCCGGGCCACCGGGGCGTCAGCCGCCGGGGCCCGGGTCGCTGGCCGTGTGGTCGTCACGTACGGGATCCTCGCATCCCGTTACGACAGACGAGAGGTCGAGTCAGAGTCCTGCGGCCTTACGCAGCTCGTCGACACGATCGGTCCGCTCCCAGGGGAGGTCGATATCGGTACGGCCGAAGTGCCCGTAGGCAGCCGTGGGTGCGTAGATCGGCCGCTTGAGGTCCAGATCCCGGATGATCGCACCCGGACGGAGATCGAACACCTCGGACACGGCCTGCTGGAGCGTGTCCAGGGAGACCTTCTCGGTCCCGAACGCCTCGACGAACAGGCCGACCGGAGCGGCCTTGCCGATCGCGTACGCGACCTGTACCTCGACACGCTCGGCCAGCTCGGCGGCGACGATGTTCTTGGCGACCCAACGCATGGCGTACGCAGCCGACCGGTCCACCTTGGACGGATCCTTGCCCGAGAACGCGCCGCCCCCGTGGCGGGCCATTCCGCCGTAGGTGTCGACGATGATCTTGCGGCCGGTCAGGCCGGCGTCACCCATCGGCCCGCCCAGGACGAACCGGCCGGTCGGGTTCACCAGGAGCCGGTAATCGCTCTGGTCGATCGCCAGGGCGGCTTCCTCTGCCAGTACGGGCTTGATCACATGCTCGGTCAGGTCGTCGCGAAGCGTGGTCTCCAGATCGATCCCGTCCGCATGTTGGGTCGAGATCACGATCGTGTCGAGCCGGACCGCCTTGTCGCCGTCATACTCGACGGTGACCTGGGTCTTGCCGTCCGGACGCAGGTAGGCCAGAGTGCTGCTCTTGCGAACCTCCGTCAGGCGGCGCGACAGTCGATGCGCGAGCGCGATCGGCAGCGGCATCAGCTCAGGGGTATCCGAGCAGGCGTAACCGAACATCAGACCCTGGTCACCGGCGCCCTGACGCGCGATCTCGTCCTCGACGGACTCCACCGAGGTGCGGGCCTCGTGTGAGGTATCCACTCCCATCGCGATCTCGGGCGACTGTTGTCCGATCGAGATCGAGACACCACAGGAGATGCCGTCGAAACCCTTGTCGGACGAGTCGTAGCCGATCTCGACGATCTTGTCGCGAATCAGCTGGGGGATCTCGACGTACCCGGTGGTCTTGACCTCGCCGGCCACATGGACCTGGCCGGTGGTGACCATCGTCTCCACGGCCACCCGGGCCGCCGGATCCTGCTCCAGCATCGCGTCCAGAATCGCGTCTGAGATCGCGTCACAGATCTTGTCCGGGTGCCCCTCGGTCACGGACTCGCTGGTGAACAGCCGACGTGCCTGCGTCACAGTGATTCTCTCTTCCATCGTCGGATCGCGTGCGGTCGTCGCCGACCGCGTGAGAACAGACTAGTCGGTGCGTCCCACGTCACTGCGCGCGGTCCGTCAGCGGGACCGTTCCACCACCGCGTCGAGGATGCGCCCGGCGAGGACGTCCTTGCTCGCGCGGTCGACGAGTATCTCCCCGCCGTCGGAATCGAGAATCCAACCCCCGTTGTGGTCTCTGCCGAATGTGGTGTTCCGACCGACCTCGTTGACGACGAGGAGGTCGCACCCCTTTCGCGCCAGTTTCGCCCGACCGTGCTCGAGGACGGACCCGGACGCGTCACCGGTCTCCGCGGCGAAACCGACGAGCAGACACGAGGTGGGCACCTCGCCGCGGCCGCGCGCGGCGACGAGATCAGCGAGGATATCGGGGTTGCGCTCGAGTCGGATCTCGGCCGGTTCCGCGCCGGTCCCCTTCTTCAATTTCGATTCCGACACGTGACTGGGCCGGAAATCGGCCACAGCGGCCGCCTTGATCACGACGTCGGCCGTGGCTGCCGCGCGCAGCGTCTCTTCGCGGAGCTCGCGGGCCGATTCGATCCGCACCTCGGTGACCGCGGGCGGTGTCGGGAGGTCCGCGGAGGTCACCAGTGTCACCTCGGCGCCCCGGGCGACCGCGAGTGCCGCCAGCGCATGTCCCTGTTTTCCGGAACTGCGATTGCCGAGGAATCGAACCGGGTCGATCTCCTCACGCGTCCCGCCGGAGGTGACGACGATGTGTTTTCCGGCCAGGTCCCAGGGAAGCGAACCGCCGTCGAGAAGCAACCGCGCCAGTCGGGCGATGTCGGCCGGCTCGGGCAGCCGCCCCGCGCCGGTATCCGCTCCCGTGAGTCGGCCGCGGGCCGGGGGCATCACGTGGAGTCCGTCTCCGCGCAGGGTCTCGACGTTCCGCTGCGTCGCCGGGTGCTCCCACATCTCGGTGTGCATCGCCGGAGCGAGCAACACCGGGCACCTCGCGGTCAACAAGGTGGAGGTGAGCAGATCATCAGCGCGGCCGGACGCCGCACGGGCCATCAGGTCCGCCGTCGCAGGGGCGATGACGACCAGATCGGCCTTCTGCCCCAGGGCGACGTGCCGGACGGAGGGAACATCCGAGAACACACCGGTGGACACCGGGTTCCCGGACAGTGCCTCGAAGGTGGCGGCCCCGACGAAGTTCAGGGCCGCCTCTGTGGGGACGACGTCGACGTGGCAACCGGACTCGGTGAGGAGCCTGATGAGGCCACAGGACTTATAGGCGGCGATCCCGCCTCCGACGCCGACGACGACACGCATCGCGCGTCTGTCGTCCCCCTCGGGGGTCACTCGCCCTCGGCGCAGTCGAGAAGGTCGGAGTGGAGTTCGCGCAGGGCGATGGTCAGGGGCTTCTCGTGGAGACCGGGATCGACGAGCGGTCCGACGTACTCGAGGATCCCCTCTTCGATCTGGTTGTAGTACGAGTTGATCTGCCGAGCGCGCTTCGCGGCGAAGATCACGAGTGCGTACTTGGAGGACGCCCGCTCGAGAAGCTCATCGATCGGGGGGTTGGTGATGCCGATCGGGGTGTCGTACAGCGGGGTGGCCGCTGCGGCTTCGGTGGTGGCCACTATGGGTTCTCCTCTGGGTACAAGCCTGGGTGATGCGGGAAGTTTCGGCCGTGGCCCGGGCCACACTGACGTGGTGCCCGGGCGACGGCACTAGCCGACCAGCAATGATACCAATTGATCGACTGCGGTCTCGAGTTCGTCGTTGACGACGACCTCGTCGAACTCGCCGCGAGCGTCCATTTCGACCTTCGCGGTCTCGAGGCGGCGCGCCACGACCTCGTTCGGCTCCGTGCCGCGACCGCGAAGCCGCTGCTCGAGTTCCTCCCAGGACGGCGGGGCCAGGAAGACCGTTCGCCCCTCCGGGATCGACTCGCGGATCTGGCGGACGCCTTCGAGGTCGACCTCGATGAGAACCGGCCGTCCCGCCTCCAGTGCCTCGTGGACCGGTTCGGCGGGGGTGCCGGACAACTGGAGTCCTCGATGGATCTCCGCCCACTCCAGCATGCGGCCCTCGGCAACGGCGTCCCGGAACTCGTCCGTCGACACGAAGAAGTAGTCGTGCCCGTGGACCTCACCGGGGCGCGGGGCCCGGGTGGTCATCGAGACGCTGAAGTAGAGATCCGAGACGCGCTCGCGAAGGCGGGCTACAACGGTTGACTTGCCGACAGCGGAGGGGCCGGCCAAGACGATCAGCCGGCCCCTCATCGCCGTCGTCTCCGGGTTGTTCGCCCCGGGCGACGGTGTGTTCATGCGTCGATCAGTCGACCGTGAAGTCGAACCGCTCGAGCAGCGCGCGGCGCTGGCGGTCACCGAGACCACGCAGGCGACGCGTGGGCGCGATCTCCAGCTCGGTCATGATCTCCTGAGCCTTGACCTTGCCGACCTTGGGCAGAGCCTCGAGCAGCGCCGAGACCTTCATCTTGCCGAGGATCTCATCGGTCTCAGCGTCCTTGAGCACCTGCTTGAGGTCGGTGCCGCCGCGCTTCAGGCGCTCCTTGAGCTCAGCCCGGGCACGACGGGCCGCAGCCGCCTTCTCCAGAGCAGCAGCGCGCTGCTCATCGGTCAACTGGGGAAGGGCCACAATTCCTCCGTCTCGTTCGTGTGTGTCTCATGACTCACGCGGATGTCCAAGGTAGGACACCAGCGTCTGGTGTGCGGTGACCGTCCCCGGCGCGTCCGCGGGCTGCGGATCGTTCCGGAAGCGGGCGCTCCCTCGTGCTCACCGTACCCGGGCGGTACCGCCTCCCTGACGGAGCCGGCGACCGCATCGGGCCTGATGACCTCAGCAACAGTACGCGGCCGGTTGGCCGTGCACCCGCACGGGGTCCCGTGTGGAACCCTGCCTGACATGCGGTTTGACGTTTTGAGGTTAGAGGCAGACTAGCCCTGCGTGCTCGTGGATGCGACTCGAAACGCCTGAAAATTGCAGTCGATGATCTCCTCGACGCCCCGGCGGTCGTTACCGCTGTGAGAGGTGGGTACCGAGAGGAAAACGGTGCTCAGGGGGCGTCGGCAAAGCTGAACTGCCCCGAGAGATCCGTGACGACAGCGCGCATCGCGCCGACGTCGGGGCCCGCCCGCAGGACGTGCCGGGAGACGTTCACCAGGGTGGCGGGCAGTGCCGGGCCGGCGATTCGTCGCACGTCCGCGAGTGTGCCGCCCTGCTCCCCCACCCCCGGCATGAGAACCGGGCCGCGGAGCCGCTCGAGGACGGGCGGGTCCGCGACGGTCGCACCCACGACGACGCCGAACGAACCCACTTCATCCGGGAACGCACCGGTGTTCCGACGCCCGATCTCGTCGACCACCGACTGCGCGACGGTGCCGTCCGTCCCCACCGCACCCTGGAGCCCGCCGGCCTCCGGATTGGACGTACGTGCCAGCACGAACAGCCCGCGCCCGGTCGAGGCCGCGGCGTCGAACGCGGCATCCAACGACCCCACGCCGAGATAGGGCGACACGGTGAGCGCGTCACACGCGAGCGGTGATCCGTCGGCGAGCCACGCCCGGGCGTATCCCGCCATGGTGGACCCGATGTCGCCACGCTTGGCGTCGGCGACGGAGAGGGCTCCCGCGGTAGTGATCGAGGAGAGCACCTCCTCGAGCACGGCGATACCAGCGGAACCGTGCTCCTCGAAGAACGCCACCTGGGGCTTGATCGCGGGGACGAGGTCGCCGAATGCCTCCAGCGCGCGTCGGGAGAACTCGGCGACGCCGGCCGGGCCCACCCCCAACCCCCAGGCCTCGAGCAGCGCCGGGTGCGGATCGATGCCCACGCACAGGTTCCCGCGGTCGGCGACTGCGGACCGGAGGCGAGCACCGAACGAGGCCCGGGGGTCGGTTTCGGTCATCGCGTGGCGAACCACGAGTGCAGCTGCTGCAACGGGCTGACCGCCACGTCGCCCTGACGCATCGCCTCGATGCCGTGCACTGCGGCGGTGGCACCCTGAACGGTGGTGACGCACGGGACCCGGCGTGAGATCGCAGCGGAACGGATCTCGTAACCGTCCGCGCGCGTGCCGCCCGTCGACGAGGCGATGTTCAGGATCAGGTCGACCTCGTCCGCGTTGATCCGATCGACGATGGTCCGAACCGGCCCACCGTCGGCGTCGACCGGTCCCGCGCCCGACTCGGTGAGCTTCGCGACGGTCTCGCACGCGATCCCGTATCGGCGGAGCATCAGAGCCGTGCCCTCGGTGGCCAGGACGGTGAACCCGAGAGCCGCGAGGCGCTGGGCCGGGAACACCATCGAACGCTTGTCGCGGTTGGCGACGGAGACGAAGACCGTGCCCGACGTCGGCAGGACGCCCTCCGCGGAAAGCTGGCCCTTGGCGAAGGCCACGGCGAAGTCCGGGCCGATTCCCATGACCTCGCCGGTGGACTTCATCTCAGGACTGAGGAGGGAGTCCACGGTGTCCCCCTCCGGGGTGCGGAAACGGTTGAACGGCAGAACCGCTTCCTTGACCGCGACAGGGGCGTCGGAGGGCAGCGAGCCACCGTCGCGGTCCGCGGGCAGCAGACCTTCCGCACGCAGGTCGGCGATCGACTCGCCCATCATGATGCGCGCGCACGCCTTGGCCAGGTGGACACCCGTCGCCTTCGACACGAACGGCACCGTGCGGCTGGCGCGCGGGTTCGCCTCGAGGACATACAGGATGTCGTCCTTGATCGCGTACTGGACGTTCATCAGACCCTTGACGCCGATTCCGAAGGCGAGTGCCTCGCTCGAGCGGCGAACCCGGTCGATGTCGTCCTGACCCAGGGTGATGGGCGGGAGCGCACACGCGGAGTCGCCGGAGTGGATCCCGGCCTCCTCGATGTGCTCCATGACGCCCCCCAGGTAGACCTCGGTGCCGTCGCACAGCACGTCGACGTCGATCTCCACCGCGTCATCGAGGAAGCGGTCGACCAGGACCGGACGGTCCGGGCTGATCTCGGTGGCGCGATCGATGTAGGACCGGAGCGAGTCCTCGTCGTACACGATCTCCATCCCACGTCCCCCGAGGACGTACGAGGGACGGACGAGCACCGGATAGCCGATGTTCCCGGCGATCTCGGTGGCCTCGTCGGCGTTGATGGCGGTGCCGAAGGCGGGCGCCGGCAGGCCGGCCTTGACGAGCACCTCGCCGAATTCACGGCGGTCCTCGGCGAGGTCGATGGCGGACGGGCTGGTCCCGACGATCGGAACGCCCGCGTCCTCGAGTTGCGCGGCGAGACCCAGAGGCGTCTGGCCGCCGAGCTGGACGAGCACGCCGGCCACGGTCCCGGACTCCGACTCAGCGTGGTAGACCTCCATGACGTCCTCGAACGTCAGCGGCTCGAAGTACAGACGGTCGGCCGTGTCGTAGTCGGTGGAGACGGTCTCCGGGTTGCAGTTGACCATGACCGTCTCGTAGCCGGCCTCGGAGAGTGTGAGCGCGGCGTGGACACACGAGTAGTCGAACTCGATGCCCTGGCCGATCCGGTTGGGGCCGGAGCCCAGGATGATGACCTTCTCGCGCTCGGTCTGCGGGGCCACCTCGGACTCGGCCGCCGGGTCCAGTTCGTAGGTCGAATAGTGGTACGGCGTCTTCGCCTCGAATTCGGCCGCACAGGTGTCGACCGTCTTGTAGACCGGTCGGACCCCGAGCCGGTGACGCAGCCGCTGAACCCCCTCGGCGCCGGCGAACTCAGGACGGAGCGCCGCGATCTGGGCATCGGAGAGGCCGTTGTGCTTGGCCCTGCGCAGAAGGCTCTCATCGACGACCGGGGCGTCGACGATCTCGCGGCGGAGGGCGACGAGCTCCTCGACCTCGTACAGGAACCACGGGTCGATCGACGAGGCCTCGTAAACCTGCTCGACCGTGGCACCCAGGCGCAGCGCGAGCTCGACGTCGTACATGCGGCCCTCGGTCGGGCGACGCAGGTCGTCGAGAACAGCCGCCACGTCCGTGGACCGACCCGGGGCGATCGCTTCGTCGGTCAGGGTCCAGAATCCGGCGGCCTTGGTCTCGAGCGAGCGCATGACCTTCCCCAGCGCCTCGCGGTAGTTGCGTCCCAGGCTCATGGCCTCGCCGACCGACTTCATCGTGGTGGTCAGCGTGTCGTCGGCTCCGGGGAACTTCTCGAACGCGAAGCGCGGTGCTTTCACCACGACGTAGTCGAGGGTGGGCTCGAAGCTCGCAGGAGTCTCGCCCGTGATGTCGTTGGTGATCTCATCCAGCGAGTAGCCGATGGCGAGGCGCGCCGCGATCTTCGCGATGGGGAATCCCGTGGCCTTGGAGGCCAGTGCCGACGAGCGGGACACACGCGGATTCATCTCGATCACCACGAGACGGCCGTCCACCGGGTTGATCGCGAACTGGATGTTGCACCCGCCGGTGTCCACGCCGACGGCGCGGAGGATGTCGATACCGATGTCCCGCATGTTCTGGAACTCGCGGTCGGTGAGCGTCATCGACGGCGCGACGGTCACCGAGTCACCGGTGTGGACGCCCAGCGCGTCCACGTTCTCGATCGAGCAGATCACGACGACGTTGTCCTTGTTGTCGCGCATGAGCTCGAGCTCGAACTCCTTCCACCCGAGGATCGACTCCTCGATGAGGACGTTCGCGGTCGGCGAGGCGGCGAGGCCGCCGCCGGCGATCCGCTCGAGGTCGTCCATGGTGTACGCGAGGCCCGAACCGAGGCCGCCCATGGTGAAGGACGGACGCACGACGACCGGCAGTCCGAGCTCGGCGACGGTCGCGTGCACCTCCTCCATGGTGTGACAGACCGCGCTGCGGGCGGACTCCCCACCGACACCGGCGACGATGTCCTTGAACATCTGACGGTCCTCGCCCCGGTTGATGGCCGGGATGTCGGCGCCGATGAGCTCGACGTCGTGTTTGGCGAGGATCCCCTGCGCGTCGAGCTGCATCGCGGCGTTGAGGGCCGTCTGACCGCCGAGCGTCGCCAGGACGGCGTCGACGGGGTGTCCCTCGGATGCTTCCTTGGTGAAGATCTTGTCGATGTACTCGGGAGTGATCGGCTCGACGTACGTGGCGTCGGCGAACTCCGGGTCGGTCATGATCGTGGCCGGGTTCGAGTTGACCAGCGTGACCCGCAGGCCCTCGGAGCGCAGGACACGGCAGGCCTGCGTGCCCGAGTAGTCGAACTCGCACGCCTGCCCGATGACGATCGGGCCGGAGCCGATGACGAGGACGTGGTTGATGTCTGTGCGGCGGGGCATCAGAGGGCGCCCTTTCTGGTGTCTGCGGAACCGGCGTCGGACGAACCGAGCAGGTCGACGAAGCGGTCGAAGAGGTTGGCGGCGTCACGCGGGCCGGCCGCGGCCTCGGGGTGGTACTGGACGGAGAACGCGCTGCCGTCTGCGAGCGCGACGCCCTCGACGGTCCCGTCGTTGGCGCAGATGTGGGTGACCTTCGCCGACCCCCACGGCGTCTGCCAGGTCTCGGACTCGGGTGCACGGAGCGCGAAACCATGGTTCTGCGAGGTGATCGCCACGTTGCCGGTGGCTTTCTCGATCACCGGGATGTTGGTTCCCCGGTGGCCGAAGCGCATCTTGTAGGTCTCCAGGCCCAGTGCGCGGCCGAGGATCTGGTTACCGAAGCAGATGCCGAAGAACGGGATGCCCTGGCTCAGGACCTCTTTGGTCAGGTGCACCGCGGCGTCGGCGGTCGCGGGGTCGCCGGGGCCGTTCGACAGGAACACGCCGTCGACGTCCAGGTCGAGCACATCCGCCAGCGTCGACGAGGCGGGGATGACATGGACCCGCACACCGCGCTCGGCGAGCATCCGCGGGGTGTTGGACTTGATTCCCAGATCCAGCGCGGCAACCGAGTAGCGTGCCTCGCCCTCGGCCGGCTCCACTACATACGCGTTCTCCGTGGTGACCTCGTCAGAGAGGGACGCCCCGGCCATGGATTCCTGCGCACGCACGGTCGCGACCATCGACTCGTCATCGGCCAGGTCCTCACCCGAGAAGATGCCGGCCTTCATGGCGCCCCGGTCGCGGATGTGTCGTACGACCGCGCGGGTGTCGATGTCGGCGACGCCGATGATCTCCTGGGCGATCATCTCGTCCTCGAGGGTGCGCTCCGCGCGGAAGTTCGAGGCGCGTCGCGATAGATCGCGGACGACCAGGCCGGACACCCAGATCCGACCGCCTCGGTCCTCGCCGTCGAGGAGCGACTCGCCGTCCTCGTCGTTCCAGCCGGTGTTACCGATCTGGGGTGCGGTCGTCACGACGATCTGCCGGCAGTACGACGGGTCCGTCATCGTCTCCTGGTAGCCGGACATCGCCGTGGTGAAGACAGCCTCGCCGAGCGTGGTGCCGCGAGCGCCGAAGGCGGTGCCGCGATGGATGCGACCGTCCTCGAGGACGAGCGCGGCGGGCTCGCGTGCTCCTGGCTTCGCGGGCGTGTTGTTCTGCGATGTCACTGCTTCTCCTCGGTGGTGGAGGTCGGGGTGTCGGTCCGGTCGGAGGGCGCGGCGTCACCGCGGAGCGCCTCCCAGCGCGGATAGCTGTCTTTGTCGTCGGCCCGGAATCCCGAGTCGATGACCGTGCGTCCTCCTGGTGCGGTGACCTGCCACCGGGCGGCGAGGATGCCTCCGCCGGGGACGGTCTTGTTCGCCAGCGCGGAGGTCCGGCGCACGCCGATCAGGTCGGCGCGGGGAATCCACACCACGTCGGTGGCGAGTTCGAGGAGAAGCCCGTCGGTGTATGCCGTGAGGGTCGCGGCCGAACGGTGCCCGAGCGGTGGGCGCGCGATCCTGGCCTGCCAGTCCCCGGCCACCGTGCTGCCGACGTAGACGCCGGTCAGCGGTCCCAGCACCACGGCGCCGGGATGGGCGGGGGGCTGCGGTAGCGAGTCGAACAGGCCCGCCTGTGACCGGCTGCGGTTGCGCCATCCCAGCGTCATCAGGCCGATCAGGAGGAGCAGCAGGACGATCATCACGAGCGCTGTCCAGAAGTCCTGGTTCATGCGAGTACCTTCCCGTCGCGGCTGGTCATGCGCCCGTGGTAGACGGTGCCCACCACCCTCGCCGCGAATGTCATCCCCTCGTAGGGGGTATTGGCGGACAGGCTGGCGAGGTCCTCGCCGATCACCGTCCAGGAGGAATCGGGGTCGACGACGGCGAGGTTTGCGGGCTCCCCCACCTCGATCGGTCGCCCCTGGTCGGTCAGACCGGCGATCTCGGCGGGCCGGACGCTCATGACGCGGGCGAGATCACGCCAGGTCATGTCGCCGGTGTCGATCAGAAGTGCGGCGACGATCGGGAGCGCGGTCTCGAGGCCCAGCATTCCCGGGCGGGCCGCGGCGAACTCACAGCACTTCTCCTGGGCTGCGTGGGGTGCGTGATCGGTCGCGACGCAGTCGATGACCCCGGAAACCAGCGCCTCGCGGAGCGCGCGGGCATCGTGTGCCTCGCGAAGCGGGGGGTTGACCCGGTAGACGCCGTCGTAGGTCTCCAGTCGCGAGTCGTCCAGCAGTAGATGATGGGGGGTGACCTCGGCGGTGATCGAGATGCCCTGGGATTTCGCCCACGCGAGCAGTTCCACAGTCCCGGTCGTCGACGCGTGACAGATGTGCACGCGCGCGCCGGCGTCCCGCGCCAGGATCGCGTCACGGGCGACGATGGACTCCTCGGCGGACCGGGGCCATCCGGTGAGACCGAGGCGTGCCGCGGTCGGACCCTCATGTGCGACGGCGCCACGGGTGAGCCGCGGCTCCTCGGCATGCTGGGCTATGAGGACACCGAGCCCGGCCGAATACTCGAGGGCCCGACGCATCACCAGCGGGTCGTATACGCACATGCCGTCGTCCGAGAAGATCTTGACCTTCGCCGCACCGTCGGCCATCTGCCCCATCTCTGTGAGCTGCTCGCCCTTGAGTCCGACGGTGACCGCTCCGACGGGATGGACGTCGCACAACCCGACCTCGCGCCCGATCCGCCACACGGAGTCGGTGACCGTCTGGTTGTCCTGGGGTGGCTGCGTGTTGGCCATCGCGAAGACGGCGGTGTAGCCGCCCAGTGCTGCGGCGGTGGATCCCGAGGCGATGGTCTCGGTGTCCTCGCGGCCCGGCTCGCGCAGGTGCGTGTGCAGATCGACGAAACCCGGGAGGAGGACCGCGCCGTCGAGATCGTGGACTTCCGCGTCGGCGGGGGCCCCCTCGCCGGCGCCGGGCCCGAGCGCCGCGATGCGCCCGTCCCGGATGAGGACGTCTACGGGGTCCCCTTCGCCGTAGGGACGGACCCGACGCAGCAGCAGGATCGGGGGTTCGGGGACGGTCACTCGGTGGTTCCTTCCGTTCCGACGAGAGTGTGGAGGAGAACAGACATGCGGAGGTGGACGCCGTTGGTCACCTGCTGGAGGATCGCCGAGGACGGGGCATCAGCCACGTCGAAGCCGATCTCCATTCCCCGGACCATCGGCCCGGGGTGCAGGACCACGACATCCTCGCCCAGGCGAGCGGCGCGAGCGGGTCCCAGTCCGTAGCGCACCGCGTACTCGCGGGCGGACGGGAAGAATCCGCCGTTCATCCGCTCGGCCTGGACCCGGAGCATCATCACCGCGTCCGCGCCGGCGAGTTCGGCGTCCAGATCGGTGGACGCGCGGACGGGCCAGCCGTCCACGCCCACGGGCAGCAGGGTCGGCGGGGCGACGAGGACCACCTCGGCGCCAAGGGTCGACAGGAGCAGTGCGTTGGAGCGGGCCACGCGTGAGTGCAGGATGTCCCCGACGATCACGACCCGACGACCGTCGATGCCCCCCAGCCGCTCCCGGAGCGTCATCGCATCGAGGAGAGCCTGGGTCGGATGCTCGTGCATCCCGTCACCGGCGTTGATCACCGACGGCCCGACGCCGCCCGGAGACACCCATCGTGCGATCTGCGTGGACGATCCGGAGGCCGGGTGCCGCACGATCAGTGCGTCGGCGCCGATCGCCGTGAGGGTCAGGGCGGTATCGCGCAGTGATTCGCCCTTCTGCACGGAGGAGGCACTCGCCGACACGTTGATGACGTCGGCGCTCATCCACTTGCCCGCGGTCTCGAACGAGACGCGGGTCCGGGTGGAGTTCTCGTAGAACACCGTGAGCACGGTCTTGCCGCGCAGGGTCGGAAGCTTGCGGACCTCGCGGCCGAGGAGCGTCTCTTTGAGCCTGCCGGCTTCGTCGAGGATCGACAGCGCAGTGTCCCGGTCGAGCTCGGCGGCGGAGAGCAGGTGCTTCATCGGTTTTCCTCCGGGACGGGGCGCCGGAGTACCACCGCGTCGGCCCCGTCGATCTCGCTCAGCTGCACCGACACGCCCTCATCCCGCGACGTGGGGACGTTCTTGCCTACGTAGTCCGCCCGGATGGGTAGTTCGCGGTGGCCCCGATCGACCAGCACGGCCAGCTGGACGCGGGCGGGGCGGCCGAGATCCCGCAGCGCGTCGAATGCCGCGCGGATCGTCCGCCCGGAGAACAGGACATCGTCGACGAGGATGACCGTCGCGCCATCGATGCCCTCGGCGGGAACCCTGGTCGGGTTCATCGGCCTGTGCGGACCGCCGGCCAGGTCGTCGCGGTACAACGTGACGTCGATCGATCCCGCATGGACGGCGACTCCGCTGAACTCGCGGATTCGATCCGCCAGCCGGGCGGCAAGTGGGACGCCGCGCGTGGGAATGCCGAGCAGAACGACGGAGCCCGCGTCCGGGGAGTCCGCGGCGGTACGTTCAATGATCTGATGGGCCAGGCGGGACACCGTCCTGGCCACGTCTTCGGACGTGAAGAGTGACACCGAGTTCGCGTTCGTATCCGAACCTTCAGCGCTCACCGATCACCACCTCCTTGTCCGCCTCACTGGACGGCTCGTTAAAGGGATAGTTTTCGATACCGAACTCTATCAGTCCGCGGTCCCCGCTCCGGGTTCTGTGGAAGTGGCCTCCGACACGTCCTCCGACACGTCGGGATCCGCTTCCGCAGTATCCTCTGCCGACTCTGCCGACCCGACCGACTCGGACGCCGACGCCGACGCCGCACCCGACGATGACCCCAGCACCGAGACCGCCTGCTCGGCAGCCCGGATGTGCTCGGCGAGGCCGGCGATCCGGTCCAGGACGGCATTGACGTACGGCACCGACTTCTCAGCCGACAGATCCGACACGAGCAGAACCGACTGATCGATCACGATGGCCGATTCGACCTGCTCGGTCCCGAACAGCAGCTCCCATGCGCCTGCACGGAGCACGGCACGGTCCACCGCGGGCAGACGCTCGAGCGTCCACTCACGTAGGTGCTCGGAGATCATCGAATCGAGCCGGTCCAGGCGCTCGGCGACGCCTGCCACGATCTCCATGGTGAATGGTGCGACATCGTGGAACTCCTGGGAGTCCTCGCCCATCCGGCGACGCTCCTCAGCGAGTTCGACGACATCGGCATCGCGCAGCTCCGCCTCGAACAGGAGCGAGACGGCACGCCTGCGCGCCCGGTACCGGGACCCCCGGCTCCGGTGATCGACCTCTTCCGCCATGATCAGTCGTTCACCCGGCTGAGGTAGTGGCCGTCACGGGTGTCGATGCGCAGCTTGTCGCCGGTGTTGATGAACAGCGGAACCTGGACCTCGGCACCGGTCTCGAGGGTCGCCGGCTTGGTGCCGCCGGTCGACCTGTCACCCTGCAGGCCCGGATCGGTGTGCTGGACGACCAGGTCGACCGCGACCGGCATCTCGGCGAACAGCGGCAGGCCCTCGTGCATCGAGACCTGGACGCTGGTGTTCTCGAGCAGGAAGCGCGCGCCGTCCCCCATCACGACCGGCGAGACGTTGATCTGGTCGAAGTCCTGCTCGTCCATGAGGACGTAGTCCTCACCATCGCGGTACAGAAAAGTCATGTCCCGGCGGTCGACGGTGGCGGTCTCCACCTTCACGCCGGCGCTGAACGTCTTGTCGATGTTCTTGCCGGAGACCACGTTCTTCATCTTGGTCCGCACGAACGCCGGGCCCTTGCCGGGCTTGACGTGCTGGAACTCGACGATCTGCCACAGCTGGCCCTCCTCTTTGAGGACGAGACCGTTCTTGAAGTCGGCGGTGGACGCCATGGTGGGTACTCCTTCGAAAGTCGTCCGCGGGCGGCCGGGAGAGCTGCCTCGCGGATAGTCGTGGATCTGGCCCTCAGAGAACGCTGAAGGCCTTCGAGGTAGTCGTCAGGGACCTGCCGCCACCGCCGCTGACGGCCACGGTGTCCTCGATTCGGATCCCGCCGAGGTCCGGAAGGTAGATTCCGGGCTCGATGGTGATCACATCGCCGTCGGACAGTGTACTCGTGGACCTGCTGGACACAGCGGGCGCTTCATGCACGTCCAACCCCACACCGTGCCCCAGGGAGTGACCGAAGTAACCGCCGTAGCCCGCGGAGTCGATGATGCCGCGGCTGACCGCGTCCAGATCCGAGCAGGCGATCCCCGGCCGGACGGCCGCCACACCGGCGAGTTGCGCCTCCAGTACGACGGCATAGGCGTCGACGAGTCGGCCCGGTGCCTGTCCCAATGCCACGGTCCTCGTGCAGTCAGACGAATATCCCCCGACCATCGCGCCGAAGTCGATCACCACGAGTTCGCCGTCGGCGAGCAGACGGTCTCCGGGGACATGGTGCGGGTGCGCGCCGTTGGGGCCACTCGCCACGATCGTCTCGAACGCGACGCCGTCGGAACCCGCGCGGCGCATGGCGTGCTCGAGGTCGGCCGCCACGTCGCGTTCGCTCCGACCGGCTGCGATCGCGCCGCTGGTCAGCAGGTGCGTCCAGGCGTCATCAACGACACCACAGGCTCGTTCGATGAGGGCGACCTCGGAGTCGTCCTTTCGCCGACGGACCTGCTCGACCACGCCACTGGTCTCGATCACCCCGGTGTCGGGGGCGCCGACGTCCGCCATCGCCCGCCGCAGCGCGGAAGCCGCCGTCAGGGTCAGCTCGTCCGCCTCCACCGCGAGCGGTGCATCAGCCGGGCCCCGGCGACGGCCGAGCACACCGCTCACGTACTCGCGCGAGATCACGTGTCCGACATCCGGGGCCTGTTCCACGACCTGCAGTTCGTACCGCGAATCCGTGCACAGCACCGCCCCCCCGTCGGTCTCGACCAGGACCGCCCCGCCCGAACCTCGGAAACCGGTCAGATAGGCGATGTTGCGTGGATCGGTGACCAACAGAGCGGTGGCACCGGTGTCCACCAGTGCTGCTCCGACCGCCTCCCTCCGGTCCACGAACCGCCCGGTCACAGCAGGATCCCCCCGCCGCTCGGCTTCCGGCCCTCTGAAATGGCGGCGTAGGCGGCGGTCATCAGCGTGGGGTCCGGTGCCTCCATACGTGAGGGCCGCGCCAGCCCGTCGAGAACGACCAGTCGGAGGAAGCCGGAGTGGTTCTTCTTGTCTCCGGCCATCAGTTCGAGAAGGCGCGGGAACGCGTCCTCGTCATAGCCGGTCGGCAGACCGATCGAGGACAGGATCGACCTGTGGCGATCCGCCGTCGCATCGTCCAGCCGCCCGGCCAGTCGGGCCAGTTCGGCCACGAAGCACATCCCGACGCTGATCGCGCCACCGTGCCGCCACCGGTACTGCTCGCGCCGCTCCACGGCATGGCCCAGGGTGTGCCCGTAGTTGAGGATCTCGCGGAGCCCGGATTCCTTCAGATCCTGGCCGACTACGTCCGCCTTGACCTGGACGCTGCGGCGGATGAGGTCGACGATGATCTCGCCGCCCGGGTCTAGTGCGGCCTCGGGGTCCGCCTCGATGAGATCGAGGATCTCGGGGTCCGCGATGAAGCCGCACTTGACGACCTCGGCCATTCCCGAGATCAACTCGTTGCGCGGAACGGTCTCCAACGTCGCGGTGTCGATGAAGACCGCAGCCGGCTCGTGGAAGCTGCCCACGAGGTTCTTCCCGGCGTCGGTGTTGATGCCGGTCTTTCCTCCGACAGCCGCGTCCACCATCGCCAGGAGCGTGGTGGGGATGTGGATGACGCGCACGCCCCGCATCCAGGTGGCGGCGACGAACCCGGCGAGATCGGTGGCTGCGCCGCCGCCCAGGCTGACGATGGTGTCCTTCCGGTTCACCCCGATCTGCCCCAGCACGTCCCAACAGAACCCCGCCACGGCGAGATCCTTGCCCGCCTCGGCGTCGGGGATCTCGATGCGGTGTGCGTTGACGCCCGCCTCCTCGAGCTTCTCGCGGACCGCCTCGGCGGTCTGTGCCAGCGGGGGCTGGTAGAAGATCGCGACCGTCCGAGACGCGGAACAGGCCTCGATGATCTCGGGGAGCAGGCCACGCCCGATGACGACCGGGTACGGGGACTCCGAACGCACCTCCACGACTACGGGCTCGTTGGTGTTCGATTCGTGGTTCATCTGCAGCTCCCGCTCGTCGCTTGTCGCCGTCTCCGGCTCGTCTCAAGGTGAATATGTGGGCCCCGGCGGTCCCGGGCCGTCGCCCTCCGGACAGTTCGCCGACCCGGCCCGTTCCCGATGCTCCACCCGGGCCCCACGCCCAGGCTAGGGGGAATGGCCGGGCGCACGGTCACGGCCGCCGGCCTCTCCGCCTCGGATGCGGGTCACCGGACTCGAGTCTGTCGACGATGTCCGCCACCACCTTGCCGGAACTACGGCGCTCCGAGCTGACCGTGGTCCACGCGACCTCGCGGTACAGGGGTGAGCGCTCCGTGAGCAGCGCCTGGTAGCGAGCGGTCGCGTCGCCACCCGCGAGAAGCGGCCGGCCCGGCCCACGCGATCGCCGGACGCCCTCGGCCACACCGATGGTCAGGTGCACCACCTTCAGGCCCCTCAGCCGATGTCGCGTCGCCTCGGAGAGCACCGCGCCACCGCCGAGGGACAGGACGCCGTCGAATGATTCGAGAGTCTCGCCGATGACGCGCTCCTCGATGCGACGGAACTCCGGCTCCCCGCAGGTCGCGAAGATATCGGGGATGGAGCGGCCCTCCGCGTCCTCGATCAGGTGATCGGCGTCGCGGAAGGGGACGTCGAGGCGGCGTGCCAGCTTCCGTCCGATGGTCGTCTTGCCGGCACCGGGCGGCCCCACGAGCACGGCGACCGGTCGTGCCGGGACGCTCATGCCTGGTCCGTCGTCCAGTTCAGACGCTCGGCCACCGCGGCACGATACCCCTCGACGTTCCGGCGGGTCTCGCCGAGCGAATCGCCACCGAACTTCTGGAGCACGGAACGGGCAAGCACCAGCGCCACCATCGACTCGGCGACCACACCTGCGGCCGGGACGGCGCAGACGTCGGAACGCTGGTGAATCGCGGTCGCAGCGGATCCGTCCGCCATATCCACGGTGCTCAGCGCGCGCGGAACAGTGGAGATCGGCTTCATGGCGGCGCGCACCCGCAGCGCCTGCCCGTTGGTCATGCCGCCCTCGAGACCACCGGCACGGTTGCTGCGACGCTCGACGCCGCCGGCGCCCCGGTCCATCTCATCGTGGGCGACACTTCCGCGGCGACGGGCGGTCTCGAAGCCGTCACCGACCTCGACGCCCTTGATCGCCTGGATGCCCATGAGCGCACCGGCGAGTTGGGCGTCCAGGCGCTCCTCCCCCGACACATGGGATCCAAGGCCGATGGGTAGACCGTGGACCACCACCTCGACGACACCGCCGAGCGTGTCACCGGCCTTCTTGGCCGCCTCGATCTCGGAGATCATCGACTCCCCCGCCGCAGCGCCGAACGCCCGCACGGGGCTCGCGTCGATCGCCTCGAGGTCGGAGAAACCGGGCTCGGCACCGACGTAGGGATCCGAGGCGCCGATCGAGATCACGTGGGAGAGCACCTCGACGCCCAGCACGTCGCGCAGTACCGCGCGCGCCACCGTGCCGGCGGCGACACGGGCCGCGGTCTCCCGGGCGCTGGCGCGCTCGAGAACCATCCGGGCGTCGTCGAAGTCGTACTTGAGCATTCCGGAGAAATCGGCGTGGCCGGGACGCGGACGGGTCAGGAGCGCTGCCCGCGCCTTGTCATCGATCGACTCGGGATCGACCGGGTCGGCGGACATGATCTGCTCCCACTTCGGCCATTCGGTGTTTCCGACCTCGATCGCGATGGGCGAGCCCATCGTGCGACCGTGTCGCACACCGCCGAGGACGCGCACCGCGTCGGCCTCGAATTTCATCCGCGCGCCACGGCCGTACCCGAGACGACGCCGCGCAAGCTGCGCAGCGATCTCCTCGCTCGTCACCTCCACGTCGGCGATGACGCCCTCGATGATCGCCACGAGGGCCTGGCCATGGGATTCTCCGGCGGTGGTCCACTTCAGCACGTCGCCGATCATCCCATGACCTCGTGTGCCCAGGCACATCAGGCCCGCCGGAGGGGCCTCACCGGCCGAGTGCCTCCGCGAGAGCGGCGGCCATCTGGTCTCGAGGTGCGGGCAGCCCGGTAAACAGTTCGACCTGACCGAAGGCCTGATTGAGCAGCATCACGTCCCCGCCCACCACCGGGATCCCGGCTGCGGCGGCAACGGCGCCGGCGGCGGTGGGCCACGGGTCGTACAGCACGTCGAACAGTCGATGCGAACGGGAGACCAGATCGACGATCTCCCTGACGCCCGGCTCGGGAACAGTGTTGACCAGGACGTCGGCGTCCGCGATGGCCGCGGGCAGCGACGCGTCGCGGAGGAGAACCGTGGTCACCTCCAACCCGAGTTCGCGCCCACAGTCGGCGGCGGGGCCGGAATTGTCCCGGCGTGAGGCCAGGACCACCCGGTTGGCACCCATGGCGGCCAGGCCCGCCAGGACCGGCCGTGCGGTCCCGCCCACCCCGAGAACGACCGCCGACGGCGAGGCGGGCAGGTCACCGAACGCGGCGAGCGCGCCCGTCACGCCGTCGACGTCCGTGCAGTCGGCGAACCAGCCGCCGTCCCGCCGGACGAGCGTATTGGCGCTCCCCACGATCCGAGCGCGTTCGCTCACCGCCGAGGCGTATTCCAGCGCCGCGAACTTCCCCGGCATGGTGACCGAGTAGCCGATCCGATGACCGGGTGAGTCGTCGACGACGGCAGGGAGCATCGCCTCGTCGCAATCGATTCGCTCGTACGTCCAGCCCGCCAATCCGAGGGCGCGGTAGGCCGCTCCGTGCAGGACCGGTGACAGAGAATGATCCACGGGGTGGCCGAGGACCGCTGCAGACCGCGGCCCCCCCGGCGCGACCGGGCCGCCGCCCGCCCCGATGACGTCGGGCGGCAGCTCAGCGCCCACTTGCCAGGACCCCGTTCGCGATGGCCTCACTCTGGTTGCGTTCGTGCTCCGGGTAGTCGTCGGCGAACCTGGTCGTGCCCTGCATGTCGACCGTGACGAAGTAGAGCCAGGCGCCTTCGGCCGGGTTCTCCATCGCACGCAGCGCATCGAGGCCCGGCGAGCCGATGGGGCCGTACGGCAGCCCGTCCATCGCGTAGGTGTTCCAGGGCGTGGCCGCCGCGCGGTCGTCGTCGGTCGTGGCGATCTCCTGATCGGCGAGCGCATAGTTCACCGTCGAGTCGAACTGGAGCTGCATCGGCTCGGCCAGACGGTTGAGGATGACCCGCGCCACCTTGTCGAAGTCCTGGAGAGTGCCCTCCTTCTCGACGAGCGAAGCCGAGGTCAGCAACTGGTACGGCGTCAGACCGATCCTCTCGGCGGACGGAGTCAGGCCGGTGGCGTCGTAGGACGCCGTGGAGGACTCGATCAGCTGCCGGAGGATCTCCGCGGGTTCGCCGTGCGGATCGATGTTGTGCACGCCGGGCGACACCAGGCCCTCGAGGCGACGTACCGGATCGGGAGCCGCCTGGACCTCGTTGATCGCCCAGGCCGGGACCCCCAGCGCTGCGGGGTCGATCTGGACCGCGGCGTCCACGATCTCCTGCGGCTGTCGGCAGGCGGGCTCGCTGTCCGGCGAATCGAGGTCACGGGTACACGTCGCGTCCGCGATCAGGGTGTATATCCCCTTCTCCGTACCACCACCGACGACGACGGTGTCAAGAAGACGGCCACCGGGCTTGACGTCGATGAATCCAACACGGTTCTCCGGATCCGACAACGCCTCCACCGCGGCGGCGGCACTCATCTTCTGCTGCACCTGGTAGTAGCCCGGCTGTATGCCCTCTACAGGCGTCCCGGTGGCCGCGGCGGTGAATGCCCGCGTGCTCGCGATGGCGCCGACGTCGTAGAGGCGGTCACCCACCATGCCCAGTGAATCGCCGGCCTCGACATGCAACAAGGCGTTCCCGGTGCCCGAGCCGTCGAAGTCCGGAGCCGCACCGGTCTGGTTGTTGATATTGCGGAATGCCATGAACCCGAATGCCAGGACCACTCCGATCACGGCCGCCAGGAGGAGGAACCGGGTGGTACCCCCCGTGCGTGGTCGTCCTCGTGCCGCAGACATCATGCTCCTCGGTCAGGGATTAGAGGGAGCTGTCCCGCGGACAGCATCGTGCTCGGCGGCGAGTTTATCCAGCCCGCAGGTGCGACGCGCCGATCACCCTCGGGCGCGCCGCGACTCGATCCAGGCCTGGAGCAGGACCACGGCCGCCGCCTGATCGATGACATCGCGCTGTTTCCTGGTGTTTCGGCCGGCTCCATGGAGCGCGGCCCCCGCGGTCACCGTGGTGAGCCTCTCGTCCACGAACTCCACCGGCAGCCCCGGGGACGACGTGGACAGAGCAGCCACGAACGAGCGGGCCATCGCGGTGGAGGCGGTCTCCCGCCCCTTCAGCGAGGTCGGTAGTCCGACCACCACCCCGACCGCGTCGTACTCCTCGACGAGGTCGGACAGACGGCGGATCTCCGCCCCCCAGCCCGGGTCCCCGTCGACGACCCGGATCGTCTCTACAGGAGTGGCGAGGATCCCGTCGGGGTCGCACGAGGCGACCCCGATCCGGGCGGTCCCCACGTCGAGACCCACCCGGCGACCCCGCGTCCATCCCGCCGCCGGCGTGACGTCGCTCCCGCCGACCGGGCCGTGGCCGGCGGCACTCACACGGCGTCCTGTACAGCGGTGCGCAGCGCCGCCACCGCAGCGTCGATCCCGGTCGGATCAGTACCCGCGCCCTGGGCCATGTCGGGCTTTCCTCCGCCGCGGGCCCCGATCGCCGGGGCGATGGCCTTGACCAGGTCGCCGGCCTTGAGACCCCGCTCCTGCGCGGTCTTGGTGACGGCGATGACGAACGGCACCTTCCCCTCGCCCGGAGCCGTGAGCAACACGACGGCGGGCTCGGAGCCGAGTCGACCCTTGAGGTCGGAAGCGAGCGTCCGGAGATCGCCGGCAGCGGCCCCCGGCGCGTTATGGGCGAGGAAGCGGACCCCGCCCAGATCCTCCGCAGCGGCGGCGAGGCCCGCGGCCTGGGCGGTGAGCTGGGCGGCACGCAGCGCATCCAGCGACTTCTCGGCCTCACGCAGTCTCGCGGCCAGCGCCGCCACGCGATCCGGCACCTCGTCGGTGGGAGCCTTGAGCGACGCGGCGAGCCCGGACACGAGCGCCCGCTCCTTCGCCTGGTGGCGGTAGGCGTCCATACCGACGAAGGCCTCGACGCGACGGATGCCGGAGCCGACGGATGACTCACCGAGCAGGCTCACCGGGCCGATCTGCGCCGAGTTCGCCACGTGGGTTCCACCACACAGCTCCATCGAGAACGGCCCGCCGATCTCGACGACCCGGACCTGAGACCCGTAGTTCTCCCCGAACAGGGCCATCGCACCCATCCGCTTGGCCTCGTCCAGCGAGGTCTCCACCGTGTTGACGGTGTAGTCCGCATCGACGGCGGTGTTGGTGACCTCCTCGACCTGCGCGAGGACGTCGGAGGGAATCGAGCCGCTCCAGTTGAAGTCGAACCGCATGTACCCGGGCTTGTTCAGCGAGCCCGCCTGCACGGCCTCCGGCCCGAGGATCTGGCGCAGCGCGGCGTGGACGAGGTGGGTGGCCGAATGGCCCTGGGTGGCGCCCTTGCGCCAGTCCCGATCGACCGCGGCGGTGACGAGCTGCCCCGCCTCGGCCTGTCCGGCGGTCACGACGCCCTTGTGAACCCAAAGCTTCTTACCGATCTTCTGCACATCGTCGACGCGCATCTGGAAACCGGCGGTCGAGATGAGCCCGCGGTCGCCGATCTGCCCGCCCGACTCCGCATAGAACGGGGTGCGGTCGAGCAGGAACTCGACCTCGTCGCCCTCGCTCGCCACCGGCACGGAGACGCCCCTGGAGACGATGCCCAGCAGCGTCGCCTCGTCGGACAGGTCCGTGAACCCGGTGAAGACGGTCTCCCCGGCGTCGAGGAAGTCCCGATACACCGACAGGTCCGCGTGCGCATGCTTCTTGGCCCGCGAATCTGCCTTGGCCCGGGCACGCTGCTCGGCCATGAGTGACCGGAATCCGTCCTCGTCCACCTCGAGGCCCGCCTCGGCCGCCATCTCCAGCGTGAGGTCGATCGGGAATCCGTGGGTGTCGTGCAGGGCGAATGCCTGGCTTCCCGAGAGGACCGCGGCGCCGGAACCGCGGGCGTCCTCCGCCGCGCGCTCGAACAACTGGGTGCCGGACTCGAGAGTCTTGAGGAACGCCGCCTCCTCGGCCACTGCGATCCGCTCGATGCGGTCGTAGCCCGCGATCGTCTCCGGGAACGAGGGGCCGATGGCGTCACGGACGGTCGCCATGAACTCGGCCATCGTCTCCGTGGACGCCCCGAGCAGGCGGACAGAGCGCACGATGCGACGAAGCAGCCGGCGGAGGATGTACCCGCGGCCCTCGTTGCCCGGCGTGACCCCGTCGGAGATCAGCATGTACGCGGTGCGCGCGTGATCGGCGATCACACGGAACCGCACGTCCGCGGCGCCGTCCACGCCATACCTCGCGCCCGACAGGCGCTCGGCGGTGTCGATCACCGGGCGCAGCAGGTCGGTCTCGTAGACGTTCTCCACCCCCTGGAGAAGGAACGCGACGCGCTCCACGCCCATGCCGGTGTCGATATTCTGCTTGGGCAACGGCCCGAGGATCTCGAACGCGTCCTTGCCGGTGCCCTCGCCGCGCTCGTTCTGCATGAACACGAGGTTCCAGATCTCGATGTACCGGTCCTCGTCCGCCTCCGGGCCGCCCTCGACCCCGTACGCCGGCCCGCGGTCGTAGAAGATCTCCGAGCAGGGACCGCAGGGGCCCGGGACGCCCATCGACCAGTAGTTGTCCGCCATCCCACGACGCTGGATCCGGGCCTCCGGCAGACCGATCACATCACGCCAGATACCGAAGGCCTCGTCGTCGTCGAGATAGACGGTGACCCACAGCAGAGCCGGATCGATCCCGAACCCGCCCTCGTCGACGGGCGTGGTGAGCAGCGACCACGCGTGGCGGATCGCCCCCTCCTTGAAGTAGTCACCGAAGGAGAAGTTGCCGGCCATCTGGAAGAACGTGTTGTGACGCGTGGTGATGCCGACCTCCTCGATGTCGAGGGTGCGCACACACTTCTGGATGGATGTCGCCGTGGCGTAGGCGGGGGTCTCCTGCCCGAGGAAGTACGGCTTGAACGGGACCATGCCCGCGTTCACGAACAGCAGATTGGGATCGTCGAGCACCAGCGACGCACTGGGGACCTCGGTATGTCCGGCCTTGACGAAATGGTCGAGAAAACGGCGCCGGATCTCATGGGTCTGCACTGGGAAGCCTCGCTGGGGTCTACGAAAGGACGTATCGGTCGACTCCCCAGACTACCGCTGACGCCGAGAACGACCGAGATGCCCGGTGCCGCGGCCGGCAAAGCCGTGTGCGCCCGGCTTCTCGGCCCTACGACCCGCCCCGGGTGATCGAACGCAGCCTGGCCAGGCGGGCCGCGAGTTCACGCTCATGGCCGTGACCGCTCGGCGCGTAATAGTCCCTGCCCACCAGTTCGTCGGGCGGATACTGCTGCGTGGCGACACCGGCCGGTGCATCGTGTGCATACCGGTACCCCACCCCGTTGCCCAGGCCCTTCGCGCCCGCATAGTGCCCGTCCCGCAGGTGCTTGGGAACCTCACCCACTCCCCCTGCCCGCACGTCGGACATCGCGGCATCGATCGCGGAGATGATCGCATTGGACTTGGGCGCCGTCGCGAGGTGAACCGTCGCCTGGGCCAGGGCCAGGCGGCACTCGGGCAGGCCGACCTTCTGGACGATCTCCGCGGCCGCGGTGGCTGCCAACAACGCCGTGGGATCGGCCATCCCGATGTCCTCGCTCGCGTGCACCATCAATCGGCGGGCGATGAAACGGGGATCCTCGCCGGCGACCAGCATGCGGGCGAGATAGTGCAGCGCGGCATCCGCGTCGGACCCGCGGATGGACTTGATGAACGCGCTCGTGACGTCGTAATGCTGGTCACCGTCGCGGTCGTATCGCACTGGGGCCGAATCCAGGCTCAGCTCCACGATCTCCGGCGTCACCGAACCGTCCTCCGCGGCGCCGGCGGCGGCCTCGAGGATCGTCAGACTACGACGGGCGTCCCCTCCGGCGAGGCGGACGATGTCAGCGACCGCCTCGTCCGTGACGTTTACCTGCCCGCCCAGACCTCGCTCGTCCGCCACCGCGCGACGCAGTACGGTCTGCACCCCCTCGTCGTCGAGTCCCCGGAGCTCTGCGATGAGCGATCGACTGAGCAACGGGGCGATCACCGAGAAGTGGGGGTTCTCCGTGGTCGCGGCCACCAGTAGAACGATCCCGTTCTCCACGGCGGCCAGGAGCGCGTCCTGCTGACTCTTGGAGAACCGGTGCACCTCGTCGATGAACAGGACGGTGCGTTGACCGTGGATCTGGCGGGTCCGGGCGTCGTCGATCACCGCACGGACGTCCTTGACCCCGGCGCTCAGCGCTGACAACGCCACGAAATGCCGACCCGACGTGCTCGCGACCAGGTTCGCCAGAGTCGTCTTACCGGTGCCCGGCGGGCCGTACAGGATCACCGACGAGCCACCGCGGCCCTCGACCAGGCGTCGAAGCGGCGAGTTGTCCCGCAGCAGGTGGTCCTGACCGATGACCTCCTCGAGCGCACGTGGCCGCATGCGGACGGCCAGCGGTGCCGAGGGGTCGACGACCCGCCCCCCGCTGAGCGGGGAGCCGGAACCCGTCCCGGCCGCTCCGGGCGACCCGGGCGTGGCGAACAATCCGGCCTCGTCAGTCACACGGTCAGGTTACCGGGCCGCTCCGACACGCCGCGTCCACGTGCCCGACAGGTGAACGTTGGTCCAACTATCGGGCGGAACGCTTCCGCAGATGACGCCTATGCGCTTGACTGGAGCATCGGATCGGTGACCCCATGTTCACCAGTGACAGGAAAGCCAGCGGCGAGACCATGTGCCAGATCGATCGTCACCATTCCCCCCGGGACCTCACGACCATCACGCGGCGAACCGCCCTCGCCGCAGGCGGTGCCGGGTTGCTCGCCGCGGTCGGTGCGACCGTCCTCGGTACGCCGGTGAAGGCGTGGGCCCGACCCACTCGCCCGGTGGCCGACGACCTGGACCTGTACGTGATCGTCACCGACGGGATGAACCCGGGCGAACTCAACCCCGCCCAGGCGCCCACGCTGAACCGGTGGGCCGAGCACGGCACGCGATACACCTCGGCGCAGGCCCACATGATCGCAGAGACGCTCCCGAACCACGCCGCGATGATGACCGGGGTCTTCCCTGAGCGCAACGGCGTGCCCTCCAACAGCATCTGGGACCACGCGGCCGGTGAGGACCGGACGATGGACCGGGTCGATGACATCACCTACCCGACCGTTCTGGAGCGGGTCCGGGTCGAGGCGGGCCTGACGACCGCGAGCGTGCTGAGCAAGGACTACCTGCACGGCATCTTCTCCGGCCGGGCCTCTGTGCAGTGGGCACCCTTCCCGCTGGTGCCCATCACCGATCACTCGTTGGACGAGTTCACGGTCGAGGCGCTCAAGCGGACGGTGACCGACCACAACCCACGGTTCACGTTCGTCAACCTCGGCGACATGGACCGGTTCGGGCACATGGACCTCACCGGTTACTCCCTCCGCGCCGCGCGGAACCAGGCCGTGTGGAACTCCGACCACAAGCTCTACCAGTTCGAGCGCTTCCTGCGGGACACCGGACGCTGGGAGCGTTCGGTGATCATGGTCCTGGCCGACCATTCCATGGACTGGTCGGTGCCGGAGAACGTCATCAGCGCCCAGGGCGCACTCGATGCCGACCCGGCGCTGCGTGGACGCTTCGGGATCGCCCAGAACGGGGGCGCCGACACCTTCACGTTCCTCGGCGACCCGGCCGAGCGCGACGCCGCGCTGGCCCGACTCCGGCAGGTGGTCGCCGGGATCCCGGGCGTCAAGAGCCTGTACGACCCCGCCGATCTGCGTCTCGGCGACCGCGCCGGAGACCTGGTCGCCACCTGCCACCCGGGTTGGCGCTTCTCCGACCCGACGCCGCTGTCCAACCCGATCCCCGGCAACCACGGTCACGAGGTGACGTTGCCGATCCCGTTCTTCATCAGCGGTGGCCACCGGATGGTGCGCCACGGCCAGGTGATAGACCGCCCGGTCACCACCCGCGACGTGGCCCCGACGGTCGCCCACCTCTTCGGTCTGAGCCACGACGACATGGACGGCTCCCCGGCGGTCGAGGCCTTCGACCTCTGATAGCAGCGAGGCCGCCCGAATCCCGCGGTAGACGAC